>NZ_NHTT01000004.1:0-325937 GCF_002806845.1 Marinomonas sp. ef1
CCAGCCGTTATTTAAAGATCGACCAGCGTCCAATGAAACGTTGCAATTTAAGTTACTAAGTGTCGATCAAAAAGGGAAACAGGTTGCTGACAAGCTCAGTGTTCGCATGTCTCGAAATTACCGCGAATACTTCTGGGAATACAATGAATCCCGGGGCTGGTACTGGAATTATCAGAGCCATATTTATACAGTTGGTAACGAAAATATTGACGTGAAAGGCGACGCTGTCACCGTTGATTTCCCTGTGCAATGGGGTACGTATATTTTGGAAGTCACTTCTGAAACGGGTGCAAAAAGCACCTTTGAGTTTGAGACAGAATGGAGTTGGGATAACCAAAGCAGCAGCAATCTAAAGCCCGACATGCTGCAAATGTCGTTGGATAAAGACCACTATGAGCTCGGCGATAAAGCAACACTGCGTTTAAACAGCCCAGTGGCTGGCGATGGCATTATCAATGTGGAATCCACTAATGGCGTTCAATACAGCCTTCATAAAAACATCGAAAAAGGCACAAATGAAGTTAGCATCGATATTCAACAAAATTGGAATCGACATGACTTATACGTCACGGCGATGGTGTTAACGCCAGCGGACCAAGTCACAGAAGTGGCACCTAAGCGAGCATTGGGGATTACCCATTTACCTATCATTCGCCCAGATGCAATCGCAGACGTAGAACTTACTACTGAGGAAAAAGTCCAGCCAAACAAGGTAGTAAAAGCTCATATTAATATCAAGAATTTATCCAAACTCGGAGATCAGCCGCTTTACGCAACGGTCGCCCTAGTTGATAAAGGCGTGCTGAATATTACACGCTATAAACCACCTCAACCTGAGCAGTATTTTTATGCTCCGCGTCGTTTTGAGTCGGCGTATTTCGACATCTATGGCAAAATCATTAATAACCTAGGTTATGACATGATCCGCCAGAAATTTGGTGGCGACGCGTTTAATGAATCGGATACCGAGCTCAGCCGAGGCGGTAAAAAGCCAAAATCTGATGTGCAAATTATCTCCTTCCTGAGTGAACCGGTTGCTCTTGTCAATGGCGAAGCCGATGTCAGTTTTGATCTGCCTAATTTCAATGGCAAATTGGAGTGGATGGTTGTGGTCTATGGCGATCACAGTTACGGCAGCGCTCACAAGGAAATGATTGTCGCTGACAAGCTTGTATCGCAAATTGCCATGCCGCGTTTCCTTGCGATGGGTGATAAGAGCCAAATCAGCATTGATCTACATAACCTTTCCGATGCCAAGCAAACATTTGATGTCAGCGTGAAAGTCGATGGTGCCGTCATTAGCGAAGGTTTGCAGCAAAGTCTAGAACTTGCTGATAAAGAAAAAACCGTACTTTCCATTCCGATAACAGGCGCGGACATGGAAGGCCAAGGTGTTATTACACTTAATGCCACCAATGGCGACGACATCAATATCACGCGAACGTGGCGACTTGGCGTGCGTAGTCCTTATCCTTGGGCAACAAATCAATTACGCGCAACGCTTGAGCCAGGCGAACAGTGGAAGCCGAGCTTTGATATCAGTTCATTGCGAGACAGCAGTATTCAGGCCATGCTCACCATTTCTGAACGCCCTGCGATCAACTTTAGAAGTCAATTCGAAAACTTATTACAATATCCTTATGGATGTTTAGAGCAAACCACCAGCTCGACTTATCCTTGGCTATTGTTAAATGAAGACATGGTCAGTCAGCTCGATTTGAATGACAGTATTGAACAAGAATTCAAACAACCTTTTAGCGAAGCCTTCCGTCTAAAACAAATCCAGAACGGGATTGAAAAGCTTAAAGCTAAACAGCTGAGCAATGGAGGCTTCGGCTATTGGGATTCGAGCAGTTGGGAGTCTCGCTGGGGAACCGTTTATGCTACGGAATTTTTAATCGATGCGCGTAAACAAGGCATTGTCGGCGATGACGACATGCTGAAACGCGCCATCGAGAGATTGACCTTCTTTGTCAACAACAACCCTGAAAGCGACATGTGGAGCGACAGCTCTGATTATTATCAGTTCTCTTATCGCGCTTATGCCGCCTTTGTCTTAGCCAAAGCGGATGCTATTAGCTTGAGCTTCGTTCGTAGACTCTATGATCAAGCAATGACAAATAACAAAGGTGTAATTGCTTCCGGCCACGATAAATCAATACCATTTTTAGATGAATCTGGTCTTGCTTGGATGCATTTAGCGGGCGCTCTACATCAGTTAAATGACACCTCTAGAGCTCAAAAAGCACTAGAACTGGCTCTAAAAATTGACCGCAAACAGTATGCTTATTACCGAGATTATGGCTCTATTGTGCGCGATCAAGCACTTAGCCTTGCGGCGGCATTAGAGCTCGGGCTGGACGACGGAGATCTAGCCGATAAGATGATTGAGAGCCTACAAAGCAAACGCTGGTTCAGTACACAAGAGCGCATTGCTTTATTAAAAGTAGCTCGCCAATACGCTAACAAAAACAGTGAATGGCGCGCTACCATCCAATTACCATCTGGCGAACAGTCACTAGTAAAAGAAAAGGCATTCAACTCTATGTTTGATGCAGACCAGTTGCGCAAGCTGCAAGGTATTACTGCAGACAACCAAAAATTGTATATCAGTCTACAATATCAAGGCGCACCTAAAAACATCCCAGAGCCATACAGCGAAGGGCTGCGCATTAGTCGACAGTATTACGACCTGACAGGCAAACAGACAACGCCAACAAGACTAACCAGTGGAGATTTGGTCATTGTGGAATTAAATGTTGCTACGGTTGGTGATGACTTACGTATCCCAGATGCCTTGGTAGTAGACCTTTTACCAGCAGGTTTAGAATTAGAAAATCAAAACCTCAGCAATGCCAGCGTCGATTTGGATAGCATTATGATTGACGAAAAACCGCTTGGTAGCTACTTCCGCGAAAATAACCTGCTGTACCAAGAATATCGGGATGATCGCTTTGTGGCTTCCGTAAGTCTTATGAATCGTTCGGTGAAAAAACTTTACTATCTGGCCCGAGCTGTCACACCGGGAACTTATCAGGTCGCACCGCCCTTTGTAGAAGATATGTATCGTCCTAATTACCGTGCCATTGGTACGTCGATGAATACTTTGGAAATACTGCCTCGTTAATGGCTCGCTTTAAGGCTCGATTCCGGTTATGGGCTTATTTGCCTATCGCCGGAATACTGTTGTTTTTATCTTTCTTATTATACGACTGGGTTGTACCAGTCGATTTAGAATCCCGCTCTCTGAGTCAAACGGTTCTCGCCGAGGATGGTTCTATTTTACGTAATTTTGCGGATGAAAACGGCGTGTGGCGATTTCCTGTTACCTTAGGCGATGTTTCCCCAAACTACCTTGAAGCGCTCATCACTTACGAAGATCAATATTTTTACCATCATCCCGGCGTTAATTTTTTTGCTCTCATTCGTGCCACTTGGCAATGGCTCAGCACAGGCGAGATAGTCTCTGGCGGCTCAACGTTAACCATGCAAGTTGCTCGCATTCGCTATCCAGAGGCCAGAACCGTATGGGGAAAACTCAAAGAGATCTTCCGTGCTCTACAATTAGAATGGCACTTTAGTAAAACCGACATCCTTACTTATTACCTCAATCACGCACCTTTTGGTGGCACCTATGAAGGCATTCAAGCCGCTTCTTTGGGCTACTTTGGTCATACGGTGAAACAACTGACTGACGCCCAAGCAGCTCTCTTGGCAGTTTTGCCGCAAGCGCCCAGCTATTACCGACCAGACCGACATAACGAACGCGCCCAACAAGCGCGAGATAAATTAATGCGCCGCTTAGTAACACTGAAAGAATGGTCCACCGAGCGCTTAAACGATGCGTTAATCGAAGATATTCCCGCTGTAACCAAACAAGACTATCAATCTGCACCCTTGCTCGCTCGCAGGTTAGTGACACACAACAAGTCGCCCCAGATAGAAACTTTTATACACTCTCAATGGCAAGGTCAGATCAGCAATTTGCTCAGAAATTATGTCCATGGTATTGGTCAGAAAGTTTCGGCAGCCGCATTGGTTGTCGAAAACGAAACAGGCAAGGTGAAAGTCTACGCGGGATCAGCCGATTTCAACGACAGCAGCCGTTTCGCTTATGTGGATATGGTGCAAGCCACACGCTCGCCAGGTTCAACACTTAAACCCTTTATTTACGGTATGGCACTGGATGAAGGCTTAATTCATAGCGAAAGTTTATTAATGGATGTGCCACTCAAGTTCGGGGACTATCAACCCGACAACTTCAATGGTGGCATCAGTGGACCAGTATCCGTCACCCATGCCTTGCAAAAAAGCCTGAATATTCCAGCGGTGCAAGTATTGGAACAGCTCAAGCCCATTTATTTTTTCTTAAAAATGAAAAAAGCAGGCATCGAGTTGAAACTCCCGACCGGAGCAAAGCCTAATTTGGCAGTGGCTCTCGGTGGAGTTGGCTCTGATTTAGAAGATCTTGTCTATGCCTACACCAGCCTTGGAAACAAAGGCCAAGCACAGCATCTGCGTTTTAGTACCGAGGATAAACAATCACAACAACCGCTGTTGAGCAATGGCGCCGCTTGGATTATTCGCAAAATATTATTAGATAATCCAGACTCTGTTTCTGGCTTAGCGGTTAAGACCGGCACAAGCTATGGATTCCGCGATGCGTGGGCGATTGGGGTGAGCCAACATTATACATTAGGCGTTTGGATTGGCAGACCCGATGGTGTTCCCATGCCCGGCCATTACGGTCAAGTTACCGCAGTGCCGTTATTAAACAATATTTATCAACGGCTCAATGATCGACGCCCAGATCCTCTGATACCCGACAGCGTGTCTAAAGTAGACATATGCTGGCCACAAGGTGACATAGTTAAAACGGTTTGTGAGGAGAGCCACAGTGCTTATATTCTTGACGGCACCATTCCTAAGACTTGGTATAACACTGCGTCGCTACAGCAGCCATTCAACCAATCTGAATTTCAATTCTGGCAAGCAGATGATTCCAAGTTACGAGTCAATATAAGCTGTCAGGTTAACGCCAAACGTCATAAGGTAACCGTTTGGCCTGCGCCCTTGGATAATTGGCTAAGCTTGGAACAACGCCGATCATCTCGGATACCGAGCTGGGATCCTAGATGTGAAACAACAGGCAATCTAGTCAGTCAATCTGCCGTGCGTATCTACGGGCTTGCAAATCAAGATGCGTTCCAGCTACCGAAGCAACAAAACCGAGAAATCACCATTTCTGCGGAAGGAGGAGAAGCGCCTTTTTACTGGTTTTTAAACGGCGTGTTGCTACCCGACCAGCAAAGAAAAACCACATTAAAAGACCTAAAATCCGGCAACTATCAACTCACGTTAATAGACCAAGCTGGCTCAAGAGACCAAGTCGAATTTTCGGTTCTTCTCTATTAGAAATAGAGATCTATATCTTCGCTCTTGGTGGGCATTATGATCAGAGTTAAACCCAATGATTTTCTATCACATCGTAATGACGAACAAAGGTATCTGGATCTAGCTCATATTCATCATCTTCTGGGTAAAGTTTGGCAACTTCAATATCCTGACCGGCGAAAGCAATAATAGACTCACGAGTCGGCCAATAAGTAATCAGAGTTACCTCGAACGTTAACTCGTCCACTTCTCGACCAAAAATTTGAGCCCCTTTAAAACCTTCGGTAGCAGATGTGTCTTTCACACCTGTTTCATATAAGTAAGCAATGAAACCTTCTTTTTTAGCCATTGGGCAACGGGCTTTCCACTCTCTTGCGATCACGTTAACTACTCCTCTTCTATGACCTATCTACTGCCTGATTCATCAGGGCGCATAACATTGTTTATATTAATATTGTTTACTATATCAATAATTGATGTGCTAACCTCAAAATTGGATGACTAACTCAAAGCACCAAGTATTACACTTCATAGACGCTGTAAAACGAATTCAAAGTTTTACCTAGATTGCTGACTTATAAAAATAATTAATGCATTGGTGTGTAAATATGAAGTTTGATTTTTCTGCCTGCGACCTTCAGGTTGCAGACGCTTCAGCACAAACTCTTGCTAGTATTTTATTGGATAAGGGTTTTGGTGAGCATCATTTTATTCAAAGTATGCCTCAAGAAAGGCTTACTACCTTGAGATTTAAAGAATTCGGACCGCTTTCTATTTTAGAGTATGCAGTAGGCCTTGCTACACACGTTAGTTCTTCCAATGTAGAAAACGCTTATTTTCTACACGTGATTTTAGCGGGTCATAGCGTCGAGCAGCATCAAAATGGGAAGCGCATTCTTAAGGCGGGGGATTCTATTTTCATAATGCCAAAAACCCGTTTTGAGGCAAATGATTCAGCTGACTGTAGAAAGCTTATTGTTAAAATTCCTACTGATTTTTTAAATCAAACAGCACGAGAGTTTGGTTATTTATCTTCTTTAGATCCAATTCAGTTCGATTCAAAAGTAAGCCAATTCCCGCTGACAGGGCCTTTGTTTAATCTGCTAAACGACATATTGCAGCAAGATAAAGATGAGCTCTATGAACGAGCATTGATTTATTATTGCAGACTATTAAACAGTGGGATTTTAAATATGTTTGATAGCAATGTTGGCCCAAGCACCCTTCCTAACAAATCGTTACATCGCCATATCGAACGTATTCGCAATTATGTGTTGGATAATATTACAACTGACATAGCAATCGATGAATTAGCCCATTTGTGCCAAATCAGTCGTAAGTCACTCTACAATCTTTTTGAACGAGAGACAGGACTCACACCTTCTGCTTACATTCGTCGTCTCAAATTAGAAAGTATACATTCTGAATTGAAAAACAATGAGCGTATTAAAAATGTGACACAAGTTGCACTAAAGTATGGTTTTACTAATTTAGGAAGATTTTCGGCTCAATACCGTGAGCAAATTGGGGAGTTACCTTCACAAACATTACGTGATTTTTCGTATTGATTAAGAGTTAAAAAAAACAAACTGGGCAAAAGGGTAAAGCCCAGTCTGTTCTTGTCAGTGCTCTTTATTAAAACTTATACATCGCCATGACTTCTACTTGCTGACCTGCTGGACGAGTTGCTATGTTGCCGCTCGGAGCACTATTGGAGGCTGCGTTTTGATCACGTAGCTCTACACCAAGCTCAAGTCCAGGAAGGTAAGTGTAAATCATGTTTGCTGTTGTTGTTTTAAGAGTGTCATCGGCAAGAGATGAGTTCACTTCATCAGAAGTTACTTGGCCGTAACGTAGGTTAACTCGAAGTTTGTCGCTTATCTTATGGCCAATGCCCGCTGAAAAGCCACTGACAGTCACTAAATCGCCATTGCCGTCTAATTCTGATGTAGCAGCAGTTCCTGCAGCACCGTTATAACCCCAGCCTGCATATATTGCAGCACCTTCACCAGAAAAACCACTCAGCGTTACACTAGTATCGCCAAAATTCAATTTTGCGGCCAATGACAGTGCTGCCCCAAACTCAGAATCACCATTATTCAAGCTAACATCACGGCCTGTAACTGCAACGTTTAAGGCATGACCGCCTGATGTACGATGAGTATAAGCTGCCACCATATCAGGATAATGAGCTTCATTGTAAAGTGGATCTTGTAAGGTTAGACGCATACCGTCTTTTGCATAATGTACAACAAGATCAGGTCTCACAACCGAGCCATTCCCCGAAACAGTACCAATTCCAGTTCCATAGAAATTAATCATTTCTGTATCAAACGGCGCATTAGCGAAGAATTGTCCAGTCCATGTTTGACCAATAGTTAAGTTATCAACCGTAATCGTAGCGTGGCGTAAACGAAACACTGAAGATGCACCTCTGAAGTCCCCTTCAATAAACCCCTTCAGGTTATGATCACCCTCTTTACGACTAGCGGTGAAATTCAAACGAGACTGGCTTGCGCTTCCTTCAAAAGTACTATTGCTTTCGTCAGGGTTATTAAACACACCTTCGGCCTTAAGATAACCGCCTACGCTAAATTGAGTGCCATTAAAATCACCTAATTCCAGAGCAAACCCTTGGGAGGAAAGGCTGGCAACGATAACAGCTTGCGCGACTTTATTTTTCATTAGCATATTGATACCGCCCTGTATTTTTCATTTATATTTATTATGGGAAGCCAATATCGCAAAGAGCAGCGTAATGAAATAGCCAAATAGTGCAAACTTTGTACATAAAGTGCAAAAAAAAACAAATAAAAGAGCAATAGAATTAAAAGAGGCTAATTTTTAAGAAAAACTGCTAACAGATTTGAGAGCAGTTTTATTTTATGGCGGGAGTGTTATAGATAAGTATCTATATTAAATTAAACTCGAAACTGCTTTTGCAGTCCCATCAAGAAATTACGCAAAATTTGGTCTTTGCATTCGCAGTAGTGGCGATTGTCTGGCTTACGGAAGAACGAGCTAAGTTCATGCTTGCTTAGATTGAATTCTGCTAGCGACATGATATCGAGGATTTCTTCCGCTTGCAGGTTTAACGCAATACGCAACTTCATGAAGATAGCGTTATTGGTTAGGCGCTTTTCAGGTTCAGATTGCGGACCTTCGCGTTTACCACGCTTGGTGTTAATAAAACCATTTAGAAATGTTGCCATCTCTACATCAATCATTTCGACATAACCTGCATCGTCTTCTTTCTTTAGCCAGCTAGTAACTTGCTCTTGCGATTCAATGCCATCTGCTGCAGCAAAGATATCAACTATCTCTAGTTCTTTTAGGTCAAAGGTATAGCGAAGGCGGCGTAAAATATCGTTGTTGTTCAAAATGATTTCCTAGTGTTAGGGGGCATAAATAATAGTAGGCGCGACTCTAGCAGATTGGCAAGCATTTACCTATATCTGTCGCTAAATCCGTAAGAATATCGTCGAAAATGCATGATTATCGTAAAATTCTAGATTCTGTCTGCAAACTATATTGATTAGAAACAAAACTGGCGACTTAATAGCTTGTATCTCTTACTTTCATGGATGTAAGCCAGTGAACATTACGCAAAAACCCACACTGATGGATATCGAGGCCTCCCAAAAACCTTCAGTCGATAAATCAAGTCCAACAAAAGCCAAGAAGGTCGTTCGGGTTATAGAATTTGATTATCTACGCGGATTGGCCATTGCATTGATTGTGTTAGGACATTCTGTAACAAATACCAATGACGGTTTCCCAGTTTGGTTAGAGAACATCGTTCGTGGTGGCACAGGCGTTTTTGTATTTATTTCTGGCTTTTTCTTTCATCACATCTTTGCCCAACGCTTTGATTATCGCCGCTTTATGTCGAAGAAAGTGATAAACGTGTTGGTACCATTTTTGGCAGTTTCTGCTTTCGCTATTGTCGTAAACTTCTTCGGTTTTATCTTAGTCGATCAGGCAAGTGTTCCAGAAGCCTTCGCCCTATGCTGGGAAGTATTACAAAAGGGATTCGTATTGTTCCCACATTGGTACATTCCTTTCATTATGGCGACTTTTTTATGTTCAGGGCTGCATTTCCGCTATTTGAAACTGCCATTATTTGCCCAGCTTTCTATTTTAGCAGCGTTTACTATTATTGCAGTGGTTATCCATCGCCCGGCAGATAACGTAAATGTATTGCAGTCATTGGTGTATTTCACTCCCTTCTATTTATTGGGCATGCTGTACTCACAATATTTAGATTGGATGAAGCAGTACTATAGCTACTTTTTGGTCGCTGCGGTTATCACGGTGATCGCAACAGTCTGGCTGCAATCTGGTGTTTTATTTCATGCAGGGGGATTCCACAAAACGGCATTTGAATGGGGTGGTATCGATTTACAGTTTATTCAAAAAATGGGGTTATGTATTTTACTGGTTGGCTTTTGCTCGCATTGGGTTTGGTCAGCGCTTGGAAAACACTTAATCATGCTTGCCTCCATTAGCTTCGCAATTTTCTTTTTGCATCCATTATTGGGCATGATATGGGGAAATACGAAATATTTTTTACTTAACGCAGGCTATATAGAACCCAACAATACCGTGCTCTACAGTCTTATTTCATCGGTATTTTTGTTCGTCTTTCAGTTCTATGGGTCGGTGTGGTTAATAGGGAAATTGAAGCGTCTATTTGGTTCGAAAAGCCGATTACTGATTGGAGCATAATGATCAAATACATCTCCCCTGAAACATAATAATATTTGTTGTTATACTTTTATTGTAATCTCTTAAAGTCACAGAACTGGTTTTATCGAAAAGCATTGAAGGACGTGGATTATGATTAGCATAGAGTTTTTAATTACCTCATTAATTTTAGTGCTCATTCCTGGCACTGGAGTGATTTACACGATTTCAACAGGACTGTTTCAAGGAGCTCGTGCTTCATTTTCTGCAGCGCTAGGTTGTACTTTGGGAATAGTGCCTTCAATGCTAGCCAGTATTTTTGGCTTAGCTGTTATTCTGAATACCAGCGCAATGGCTTTTCAAGTTGTAAAATTTATCGGTGTTGCCTATTTGCTTTATCTGGCTTGGTGTATGTGGCGTGAAACTGATGGATTAGCATTAGAGAAAAAAGAAGAGCAAAACATCAACTTATTTCAAGTAGCTCTGAAAGGCTGCCTGATCAATGTTTTAAACCCAAAGCTGACTATCTTTTTCTTAGCATTTTTACCACAATTTATTAACTCAAATGTAACTTCAGCGACCAGTCAAATGCTTTTACTTGGCGGTATTTTTATGGCAATGACGCTCATTGTTTTTATTCTATATGGAACACTCGCAAGCAAAGCGCGTCGATACTTAATTGGCTCTTCTAAAGTTGCAAAATATATGCAACGAACCTTTGCAGCAAGTTTTGCTTTATTGGGTATGAAGCTCGCATTTACTGATCGCTAATATCTTACGGACATATCTTACGGACATATCTTAAGCAAGAAGCTGTCGGTTTTGATGTTAGTTACCATTGCCTATAAAGGTTACCCTTAGGTGTCATAAAATAAGGAGCCCAAATGAAACTATCATCCCTTCTCTGTACTTCTCTCATTATTTGCAGTGCTTCACTGCAGGCTACGGAACTGACTCACTGGCCTAAAGACGTCGCCTCTGAGTTAGATAACATGATTGAAAAAAATGCAAATACGGGCGCTTATGCTGTCTTTGATATGGATAACACCAGTTATCAGTACGATATCGAGGAATCTCTTTTGCCTTATCTGGAAATGAAAGGCTCATTAACCCGCGACACAATGGACCCATCCCTAAAAATCATCCCCTTTAAAGACACTGCGGATTATAAAGAAAGCCTAAACAGCTATTACTACCGTCTTTGTGAAATCGACAATTTAGTTTGTTACCCATGGGTAGCGCAGATCTTCGCAGGATTCACTTTAAAAGAACTGAAAGGTTATGTTGATGAAGTGATGGCGTATAACAAGCCTGTTCCTATCACCTATTACGATGGCAACAAGGTTGTTAAAAGCAGCGTGAAAACACCTAAGGTTTTTGCTGGCATGACAGAACTTTATAATCGTCTGCAAGAAAATGGCATTGAAGTCTATGTAATGACAGCAGCGAGCGAAGAGATTGTTCGCATGATCGCCAGTGATCCAAAATACGGTTACAACGTCAAACCTGAAAACGTTATTGGCGTAAATATGCTGCTAAAAGACAAAAAAACAGGCGATTTGACAACATCTAGACTGCAAATCAAACAAGGAACATACAATCAGGAGAAGAATCTCGACCTTCAAATGACAGCTTTCTTAATGAACCCGATGACATGGTACGAAGGCAAACTAGGCTCGATCCTTGGCTGGATTGACCAATGGAAGAAACCCGTACTTGTCGCCGGTGACTCACCTCTTTCCGATGGCTACATGCTGTTTAATGGCACAGACACCGACAAAGGCGGCATGCGCATTTGGGTAAACCGCAAAGAGAAATACATGAAACAAATGGAAGCTTGGTGGGACGATGCCGCTAAGCAGCAATCTAAATTGGGACAACCCGTCACGGCTGATAAAAATTGGCTCGTTGTGACACCGGATCAATTGCATTAAAACTCATGTTATAGAAAATAAAAAACGCCCGTTTTCACAAATGGGCGTTTTCGTTGTGCAAAAGCTTATAACATTATTTCTTCTTCGGTTGGCGACCGTGATATATCGCAAAGCCTCGGTCTCGATACAAACGCGTGTGAGAACCCAGCGCCGCGTCTAAAATTGGTGGATAACGCAAGAAGTCGTTCGCAACTACAAACAGCTCGCCGTTCAATGTAAGGTGTTGTTTAACGGTCATAAAGAAGCTTTCAGCAATACTGTAGTCGGTATTCACGCCACTGTGGAATGGTGGGTTGGTAACGACATAGTTAAAGCGGCCTTTAACTTCATCTAAGCCATTGGAAGCAATTAAAGTCACCGCGTCGCTGACTTGATTCGCAGCGAAGGTTAATTCCGTTGCTTTTAACGCCAAGACACTATCATCTAAAGCGGTAATACGCGCGCCAGTTTTGTTATGCAGCCAAAGAGCGATAATGCCGTCACCACAACCAAAGTCGAGTAATCGAGCGCTAGCAACATCACTCATAAAACGATGCTGGTTTAGCTGGTTTAATAAGATGTCGGTGCCTTTATCTAATTTGCCATGCCCAAAGACACCCGGCAAACTGCACAGTGTTAATGTTTGACCTGCAACCTCTTGCTTCCAAGTTACAATCCAATCTTCAAATACAAATGGCTTCGCAGGACGACGCTTGTAGCCTGCGTAAAGCAAACAGTGTTTGGCACCATCATGCTTACCTACCTCGTCTAATCCCGCTTCTAGACGCTTCATAGAGGATTTAACGCCGCTTTTATTGTCACCCACCAGCCATATTTGTCCACCATTTTTTAAAAGAGGTAACACTGACGCAAGCAAATAATCCAATAACTCTTTGGCTTTAGGCTGATAGATAACAATGTGATCGAAGTCACTGCCATTCTCTAGCGCCCATTGCTCGGACAAGAACAGTTTTTCATCCGCAAAGCCGACTCGCAACAAAGCATCATAAAAGGTTTTAGATTGGCACCAAGCATACACATCCGTTTTTTTGCTTAAATCAAGTGGATAGGTGTCTTCAGGGTTAGCAAATAAAATTTTGCCGACCAATTCTTCTTCGTTGCGCACCAACAATTGGCTCGTCAAGTTAAGATTCATAAGTTACAGATAGCTCTTTAATAGATAAGGTGGTTACAGGCGCTAATAAAGTATTCAAACGCTCAGTAGGAAGTTCTGGTTGCACTCGCGGATAACGCGGTGCTCTTCGATCATTCAACAAAGGCGATGCCCAGCCTTTGGTTAAGGTTAGAAAGTCTTGCGCAAAATCATCACCGTGTTCTAAGCAACCAGACAAAATAACATCTAGGTAACTTAGTGCAATAGGACACTCATCGTGTGGTTCAGTCACATCATCCGTGTGATAAATCCAATAAGTGCCTTCTGGCAAAGGATGATCTTGATACGTAGTTAATTGCTTAACTTCGATCATTGCTCGTTGGTAACCTTTTTCCCGTTCATCAAATAAAGGAAATTGATCATAAGGCACTTCAACTAAAACACCATTGCAGGCTTTCTCAGGAGCATGGATCACAGCAACAGAGCTCATACCATACTCAACTGACATTACCGACCAATGACGCTCGAATCCATGTAACTTAACAGGCCAAACCTTGCCTGTTTCGCCAGTTTTCGCACGGCTTTCACCATTAATTAGGCTGCCATAGCCCAAAATAAAGTGTCGATCTAATGCGCTCATAGCGGCCTCCAAACAAAACGTGCCAAATCAAATTCCCAGATAACCTGCATGATAACGTGTGGCTTTAGACAGTACTAGCTTATGTCTTCATTGATCGATAAAGGAGGATAGATAAAACGCAAAATCAGGGCATTTATTACACTATTCATGCGTAATTTTTGATGATTTTTCGACTGGTTTTGCTTGTTCTAGCACGTTATTGTTAAGAATTATAAAAAACAACAAGGAGAGTAGTGTGGAATCACCAATACTTTTGATTACTGGCGGCGGGAGAGGGATTGGCGCGGCAACAGCGAAGCTTGCCGCTCAGCAAGGCTATCAAGTAGTTATTAACTATCGAAAAGATGCCTCATCAGCTGAAAAAATCGTTGCCGATATTATCGCTTCAGGTGGCTTGGCTCATTGCCTACAAGCAGACGTAAGCGATGTTAAACAAGTCACAGAAATGTTCTCAACGATTAGACGTAATTGGGGACCAATTAAAGCATTGGTTAATAGCGCCGGTGTGTTAGATCAACAAGCTCGTTTTGTTGATACCCAGCCCGATCGCTGGCAACGCATCTTTCAAACCAATGTTTTCGGCACTATGCAATGTTGCCAAGAAGCCTTTCACGACATGGCAGTGAGCTGCGGCGGTCAAGGTGGTGCTATCGTGAACGTATCTTCTCTCGCCTCTGTCTATGGCTCTCCAAATGAGTATGTAGATTATGCGGCGAGCAAAGGAGCGGTCGACTCTTTCTCCAAAGGCTTTGCCTTAGAAGTCGCTGGAGATGGCATTCGAGTTAACGTGGTCAGACCGGGATTGATATATACCGACATGCACGCCGATGGTGGTGAAGCTGGGCGAGTGGATCGCATCGGCCCCAACTTACCATTACAGCGAGGTGGACAACCAGAAGAAGTCGCGGAAGCCATCCTCTGGTTACTCAGCGATAAATCTAGCTATTCCACAGGTGGCTTTATTGATGTAGGCGGCGGTCGCTAACCTAGAGTAGATTATTTGGCGATGACACATTGAAAAGAGGTCGCCTGAAGAAAGTCGCCTTTATTGTACTTTGCGTAAGATGGATAAGGACACAAAGGACGTGTCATACCAGCCATACGAGCAGTAATTTCTGGATTTTTTTCTCGTGTGGCAGCGACAATGTGCTTAGGTGTTTGCTTTCTTTCTACCCATGAGATTAAAGGTTGGAGCATATCAAATTGATCCGCTGATGGACCACCTTGTCCATGAGGCATACCGGGAATACGATATAAACGTACAAACTCTGGTGCTCGACCTTCAAGCATGAAATCCAAAAAATCATACCAACGTATAGTGTCTTTTACCGAAAAAACTGGGTCACTATTGCCATGAAAGATGATCATCTTTCCACCATGTTGCTTAAACTCAGTCAATTTTGGTTTGGCTGCATCTGGCGTTGTCATGGTAGTCATCGCAGACTCTTTGAATTGATTATTAGTCGCATAGATTTTAGGCGCGTCTTTATCAAAATCAAACTTAAGCAGATAATTCTCTAACACATAAATATTGCCCGCAACATTCGTAAAAGGCGTCGTGAAAATATGCGCTAATGAAGCAGCTCCCATCACAACACTGATAGGTTTATTACTCCAATCTGAGATCGTACTTTCTACTTTCCACATGCGCCAGTTATCAGAGCTAATTCCCGTGTCATAAGCCCAATCGGTGTATAAAGCTTGATTCTTTGAGTCATGTGGACCCATATGTATACGCATCAAAGCGGCTACTTTGTTTAGCGGTAAACAGTCGCGATCAAAATTACTTTTACAAACTAGCGCTTTGGGGTCAAAGACTTTTTGGCAAGTATCAGCAGCAAATATCATGTCATCGCTAATACCGTCTAAGGTATCGCATTGATCCAAGATACGTTTTGCGAACACTTTCAAATTTCGTGGTGTTAACGATTGGCTAATATCGTCGTTTACTCGATGCAACGCCTGAATATCCCAAGCATGCTGTAAGGCAGCTCTAGGTAAGTTAAAGCCTGGATAGCCCACCAACAAGCCATCAAACATATCAGGGAATCGCGACGCGGCGACCATCGCCATACGTCCACCATTAGACTGACCAAGCCCATATGAATACTTAATAGGTGATGCGTAATAGCTTTCAATTAAAGAACGAGCAACAGGGTTTAACTTTTGAACAGCACCATAGCCATAATCACGACGTGCTTCTGGATCATGACCAAATACTACAGGACCAGCAAGCCCGGCTTCTGGATTAGCTTGGGCATCGTGACCGCCGTTACTTGAAACAACGGCAAAGCCTTGGTTGATCGCATACTGAGAACTAAGAAGCCCTGTCATCGCACCTAAAGCAGGCTTAACTTCGCCATCGCTGCCACCATTAAACTGATATCCAAAACGCCCTTGCCAAAAGTTAGGTAACCGTAGCTCAAATTGAATCGAATAAAACTTATCGTCAACACCCATACGTTGTGACATGACACCTGAAACCAAGCAATAAGGACTTCGAACATCTTTGTCTCGTCCCATCATTGTTGTCTTAATTTCTACATTTTGAGGCGCTTTTGTAACTAATGTTTGGCAATTCACTGCATAGGCAGCAGTGCTACTGCCTAACAAGACAAGTGTCAAAACCGGTACAAAATAGGTTAAAAGCGTTTTCATTCACATCGTCCTTTTTGATTTTTAATGTCAAACCAAAGAAATTATCCTGCATGAGGTTTTACGCGCAAGCATTCAAAATAACGAATAATGAGATAAATAGAAAGTTATCAAGAGAAACAGGAAGGAAATAAAAAACGGGCTAAAAAGCCCGTTTTGAAAAGCATGAATTAATGGGCAGCAAACACCAGTAAATTTGGTGATACTTCATTAAAATCTAATGCCATGGTCACACTAAGAGCAGTTACCGTGATGATGGAGAAGAAGAACACTTGTCGTGCCCATCCATTCACATCAATACCTGGACGGTAGCCTCGTAACGCCATAGCAAGCCACCAAAGACTGGTAGCCAGAGCAACAACCATAAAGCCAATCCCAACATAGCCTGTCAGCGGTAAAAGCGCTGCAACTACCGCAAAGGCGGCAATATGTAGAATTATATGGCGTTTTGCTTTCGCGATACCTTGTGACACAGGCAAGACAGGAATTCCTGCCGCTTCATAATCTTTGTAGCGAAAAATGGCGATTGCATAAGAATGCGGCATTTGCCAAATACAAAACATAGTAAGCAAGATAGCAGCACCAGCGTCGAACTGACCTGCTGCGGCGCAATACCCCACAACTGGCGGAACAGCACCAGATAAACTACCAACAAAAGTCCCATATACGGACTTACGCTTGAAATACATAGTGTATAAACCGACGTAAACCACATAACCGAATACTGCAAAAGCAACAGCAACCCAATTAGTGAAGAACGACAACAAAGCAAAACCGATAACACCTAACACAATACCGTGGAAAAATGCCGCTTTACCAGACATCTCACCATTCACCGTAACGCGGTTACGCGTACGCTGCATTTTTGCATCAATATCTCTATCAATATAGTTGTTAATGGCACAGCCAGAAGCAACCACCAACGACAAACCAACCACTGTCGCTAGCATAAGAATCCAGTCAATCTCGCCACGAGAGGCTAAAAAGAAGCCCCCCGCAACAGAGATGAGGTTGCCCATAATGATGCCTGGCTTTGTTACCTGAAGATAACGCTTAAACATCTTTATAGGCTCCCATCGGACACACATTACTTATAATGGAAAAACTTATAATGAAAGAAGTCCGCATAATCATCAAATTACTCTGCTTACATCATCATTGCGTTGGAAGCGAATATAATCCATACGGATAACGCGACAACCATCACAATAATCATCAAAGCAAACAAGAAAGAATAAGCGTCTAACTTACCTTGCTCAGAAGTGAAGTTTAAATGAAGGAAATACTTCAAATGAACAAAGATCTGAACAATGGCTAACAAAATAATCGTTACGTAAGTTGGACCCTTATCAAACGCTTCTGTCATTACCATCCAGAATGGAATACCTGTCAAAATAACAGATAAAACAAAGCCGGTTACGTATGACTTAACGCTGCCGTGTGAATTCGCTTCAGAAGAATGATCGCTCATTAGATCGCTCCCATCAGATAAACAACGGTGAAAACACAGATCCAGATAACATCCAAGAAATGCCAGAACAAGCTTAAGCAGCTTAAGCGAGTGACAGTTCGGCTACCAAAACCAGATACAGTCAATTCGATCATCAGGATCGCCATCCAGATCAAACCAGCTGTTACGTGTAAGCCGTGAGTACCCACAAGGGTAAAGAAGGCAGACAAGAACGCACTAGCCTGAGGACCGTTTCCATGAACAATCAAATGATGGAATTCATAGATTTCCATTCCGATAAAGCCAGCACCCAAAAGAAAAGTAACAGACAACCAAGACATGGTGCCTTTTTTATCTTTTTTGTGCGCGCAGATCATCGCAAAACCGTACGTAATACTTGAAACAAGTAGTAATGCGGTTTCAACAAGAACGAAATCCAACTCGAAAATATCTTTACCAGAAACACCGCCTGCTGTGTTCATAAAGAGCACAGCGTAGGTAGCGAAAATGGAAGCGAACAACAAACAGTCCGTCATTAGATATAGCCAGAACCCAAACACATTATGCGGTGCTGGATCGTGGTCGTGATGCTCGTCGTGAGCGTCGTGTGTATTCATATGTGTCGTGCTCATGATTACCCCTTAGCCACGCTATCTAGATACGCATTTTCGGTACGAGCAATTTCATCTGGTTGAACATAGTAATCAACGTCTTTGGTGTAAGCTCGGATAACAAGGAATACAAAACCGCCGAACAAACCAAGCGCTGCTAACCACCAAATGTGCCAGATCAATGCAAAGCCCATTACCGTTACGCAACCAGAAATCAACATACCGGAAGCAGTGTTCTTAGGCATATGGATTGGTGCATAGCTGTCTTTACGAACATAAGCTTCACCTTTCTCTTTCATATCGGTAAACGCATCGATATCAGAAACAGTTGGAATAACCGCGAAGTTATAAGACTGTGGTGGAGAAGATGTTGCCCACTCTAGAGTATGCGCATTCCATGGGTCACCAGTAGTGTCCATGTTGTCTTTACGATCACGGAAGCTGACGTACAATTGTAGTAACTGGCAAATAATACCGCCCATGATTACAAAAGCACCAACCAAAGCGATGTATAACCAGATGTTCCAGTCTGGATTATCTGTATGGTTTAGACGGCGCGTCATACCCAAGAAGCCTAGAACATATAAAGGCATAAAGGCTAAGAAGAAACCAACTAACCAACACCAGAAAGCTGCTTTACCTAATTTTTCATTAAGTGTGAAGCCCATCACTTTCGGGAACCAGAAAACAAAACCAGCTAGATAACCAAATACCGCACCACCAATAATGGTGTTATGGAAATGGGCAATCAGGAACAAACTGTTATGCAACACATAGTCAGCACCTGGTACTGCAAGTAGTACACCAGTCATACCACCGATAGTGAAAGTCACCATGAAACCAAGAGTCCATAGAACCGGCACAGTCACACGAAGGCGACCACGGTACATAGTGAACAACCAGTTAAATAGTTTCACACCCGTTGGCACCGCAATAACCATAGTCGCCATACCGAAGAAGGCGTTTACGTTAGCGCTGGAACCCATGGTAAAGAAATGGTGAAGCCATACGATAAATCCAAGAATGGAAATCGCACCACTTGCCCAAATCATGGATTTATGACCAAACAAGCGTTTACCAGTAAAGGTAGACACAACTTCAGAGAATATACCAAATGCTGGAAGTACAAGGATATACACCTCAGGGTGACCCCATGCCCAGAACAAGTTGATATACATCATTGAGTTACCACCGCCATCATTCGTAAAGAAGTGGAAGTCTAGGTAACGGTCAAGAGTTAATAGAGCAAGAGTCACTGTCAAAATTGGGAATGATGCAGCGATCAAAATGTTGGCCCAAGTACAGGTCCAAGTGAAGATCGGCATATCCATCAATTTCATGCCAGGAGCACGCATTTTAAACACTGTTGCCAAGAAGTTAACAGCGGTTAAGGTCGTACCTATCCCAGATATCTGTAGCGCCCATATATAGTAATCAACCCCTACATCCGGGCTGAATTCCAAGCCAGCCAATGGCGGATAAGCCACCCAACCAGTCTTAGCAAATTCACCTACGAATAGAGAAATATTAACTAGAATCGCACCACCAGCCGTTAGCCAGAAGCTAAGGTTGTTTAGGAACGGGAACGCAACGTCACGAGCACCAATCTGCAAAGGCAAAACAATGTTCATCAGACCAATCATGAATGGCATAGCCATAAAGATGATCATGATAACGCCGTGAGCCGTAAAGACTTGGTCATAGTGATGAGGGGGTAAGTAACCTTCTCCACCATTAGTAGACAAAGCCAACTGCAAACGCATCATGACAGCATCCGCGAAACCACGGAGTAGCATCACAAGTGCAAGTACTATGTACATAACGCCAAGGCGCTTATGGTCAACTGACGTTAGCCAATTGTTCCACAAAGTACCAAGCAAATTGTACTTAATCAGTAAGAATGCAAGTATCAATCCACCAAGGGCAACGACACTAAATGTCGCAATCAAGATTGGCTCATGGAATGGAATCGCATCTAAAGATAATTTACCTAGAATAGACATTATTTATCTGCCTCCATGTGCATCTCGTGAGATGAGTGTTCAGATGCTTCGTGGTTCATTTCGCCATGATTCATCTCACCGTGATTCATCTCGCCATGATCAGAACCGTCGTGAATCATTTTAGGTTCAAATGAAGTTCCTTTCAGCAATTCAACTTGACCATGATCTTTCATGAACTTCATAACGTTGTCCGTGAAAATACCTGGTTCAATTGAGTTGTAATACTGAACTGGAGTTGCTTCATGCTTGTGATGAGGATCTGCATCATATTCAGCAAGCTTGTCATAAGAGACTTGATTCAATACGCCATTGTTAATAACGTCATGAGAACCAGCTTTCACGCCTTCTACCCAAGCATCAAAATCTGCTTCGGTTTCCATAGCGATCGCATTGAACTTCATATTGGTAAAACCAGGTCCACTGTAGTTCGCAGAGATACCTTTAAACGTACCAGGCTCATTTGCGATCAAGTGAAGCTTAGTCACCATGCCTGCCATTGAGTAAATTTGGCTACCCAATTGAGGAATGAAGAATGAGTTCATTGTGCCTTCAGAAGAAATCTGGAAAGCAACAGGAACGTTTGCTGGGAATCTCAGCTCGTTCACAGAGGCAATACCAAGATCCGGATAGATAAACAACCACTTCCAGTTCATCGAAACGACCTGAACGTTGATGTGATCTTTATCCGATTTCAACGGCTTATAAGGATCTAGTGCATGAGTGGATTTCCATGTAATCACACCAAGAATGATGACGATTATAATTGGAATAATCCAAACAATGGTTTCAATTTTTGTGGAGTGCGACCATTTTGGTTCGTAGATTTCGTCACGACCTTCACGATATTTCCAAGCGAAATAAAGTGTCATGAAGATAACAGGAATCACAACAAGCAGCATCAACAAAGTAGCAACAATAATTAGTTGCTTCTCTTCAATACCTACTTGCCCTTTAGGATCGAGCACACCACCCTGACAACCGGCGAGCAAGCCCACCATTAGCGCCAAAGCGACTTTACTTAGGATACGAGTTAACAAGAGAATCATCCTCTAACCCTTATGTTCACAAAACTGCCACCTGACAATCAGGCAACAGAACGAAAATCCGGTAAAACACCGGGTATTTCAGTAAAGATCACCACACTGAAAACAGCACAAAGACCATTACCTAGTTAATATAATTAACGCAGTAATAGCTTTTTTGGATCACCTAAATCTGAAAAAGGGAGCTCCACAACTCATCATGTATCGCGCCTCAGCACGACTTGATTGCTCGTTAGGAGCAAATACATGAAATAAAGAGAAGGCCAATTTCTGGCGAGCAAGGTTGATATTGATCATAACGGACCAATAACTAACCAATAATAGAGTTGTAAATGCAAGGCTAGAAGCTAGCCCCGCATTAAGAATAGGGTCGATATTAATAACGCTAAGGTTACTAATAGAGAAAAGAGCGGGAGTCGGTACGAAAAAGCTCAAAAACAGGCAAGACGCGGCAATAGCAGGGCGTAAAGAATCCGCCAAGATACTGGATACCGAATGCACATAATGATGCAGAATGTCTTGAAATTTGTTCAATTTATCCATCCGATTCATAAAAACAAAAATGAAAATGTCGTTTTTACTCGCTTCATACGAATTTAAGTGTGCGAAATATAGCAAAAATTATACAGCCGTACAAAGTCTAGTTTAGCCTTTGTTCATCTTTGCTTCACGGTCTTTTTATAAAAATTCACATTCTTGTCTTGAGAAAATCCTACTGACTTAGCCCAAAGGCACCAAGACTAGCACTCTTCTAAGACAATTTCCTTACAATTAGTAAGTCTTATTTTCGACCAAATACGCAAGTAACCAATTCCGAAGTATATTCACTATATACGTCATTTCTTCCTCTTTTGGACCACTAAAACCTAATAAAAAACCAAATCGACAACGATTATTTTCTTTTTGTTCGCCAATATAATGACTAGACAACGGCGAAAGCTGCACGCTGTCAATGGCAAGCTCTTGGCTAATTAACTGATCTAAAGCCATCTCAGTTTGCACGATAGGGACAAAATTAGGCTTAAACTCAATCAATACATGCATACCGCCACGGGGTTTCTTCCATTCAAACCAAGTCGCTAAATGACTCTCTAATAGCGCTAATAGAACATCTCGTTTAAGCCGATAATGTCGACGCATTCGATTTAGATGGCGATCAAAATGACCTTGAAGCATAAAATCAGCCACCGCAGGTTGTATTGGCAAGGACGCAGACGACCCCAATACTCGCTGGCTTTTGTATAGCGTCGCAATATGCTTAGTCGGTGCGACAATAAAGCCTAGCCGCAAACCACGAAACAGTACCTTAGAAAAACTCCCGACAAAGAAAACTCGGTCTCGGGCTTGATCATACACACTCGCCGTTTGCATAAAAGGCACATTGCTTCGTCCTTGATAAACAAACTCGTTGTCGTAATCGTCCTCCACTAACCACCAGCGAGGTGAATCACTCTGCAGTGCTTGCAGCCATTGCTGTCGTCGTGCCGTACTAATGCTCACTCCAAGCGGGTATTGTCGGTTAGGCGTCACAATCGCCACATTGGAAACATGTTCGCTCTCTGGCAAACAGGGTCCATCTTCGTCAATAAAAAGGGCTCCCGCTTTTACATGAGATGGAATTACTTCGCGAATTGGCGGATAGGTAGATTCTTCTAACCACCACTTCATTGGCGAATGTTCAGAATCACCCAGTGATGTCATCGCGTGTTGTAATAAAAGCAATGAATCCCGACTGCCAGCCGTAACAATAATTTGCTCTGCTGTGCATTCTAGACCACGAACACGATACAAATAGTCGACTATCGCGACTTTTAAATCGGGATAACCCGTTGTATATCCGCCTTCCAACACATTCAAATCTGGGTTGAGCCAGCTGCGCCGCATACTTGCCGCCCATTCCTTAGTAGGAAAAACGGCCACATCCGCACCGGAATCAAATGCCCATTTCAATGGGGCTTTACTGATGGGTAAGTGGGAAGAATTGGATTGTTTCGTCGAGCGATGGATCACCATAGGCAAAGCCGCAACAAACACACCGCGCTTTTCTTCGCTGGTTAAAATCCCTTCGGCGATTAACTGATCATAAGCCCGCGACGTGGTACTGCGAGAAACACCTAATGAACCCGCCAAAAAGCGCGAAGAGGGTAGTTTGTCACCAACCGATAGTTCACCCGACACAATGCCTTGCTGGATCTGCTCGATCAATTGTTTGTAATAAGGCTCATCGTCTTCTAAAGAAAAGCGTAAACTGGCTATGGCGTGCTTCATAATCTGGCCTGCTTTTTTATCTTTATTCTGGCTATTTTTATAAAAGCCAGATTCTTCTAAAGTCTTGTTATAGCGAACCACCCATTAGGACACAAGGAGAGAATTAATGAGTCAGTCACTAGAAGAAACGGCATTAACCAAAGTAAAAAGAGGGCCGAACAGAGCCTCTTATGATAAAGACCTAGCCCTAGACATTATTGATGCAGCGCTAATGTGTCACGTCGGGCAAACCAAAGATGGCCAAGTTTTTGTGACACCAACCAGTCATTGGCGCGAAGGTGATTATTTCTATTGGCACGCTCACTCCAAAGCTCGCAATGTCAAAGGCCCCATCGACGAACCTGAAAAGGTGTGCATTAATGTCAGTTTATTAGATGGCTTAGTGTTGGCTCGTTCAGCCATGCATCATTCTGTGAATTATCGTTCTGTCACCTTATTTGGTGTGCCAGAACTCATTGAGAATAAAGAAGAAAAGGTACGCCAGTTCAAACTTTTCTTAGACAAAGTCAGCCCTGGGCGCTGGGAAACACTACGCCCAGTAAACGAGCAAGAAATCAAAGCCACTGGCGTGGTGCGCATCAAAATCGAAGAAGCCTCAGTGAAAATGCGTGCAGAGCCACCCATCGATGATCCAGAAGACAACGACTGGCCTGTTTGGGCTGGCGTCATGCCTTTAGAAAGACATTGGGGAAAACTGCAAAAAGACCCAATTCAAAACCAAGATTACCCAGAACCAACAGCGCCGAACGCTGTGTAGTAACTTTGGAACAAGGTCAAGTAAATCAGATCTTGCTCCAAAGGCTTCTTGTTCTGCAACAGATAGCCTGCTAGGATCAAAATCATGAACATTTTGCTAGCACGATCACATCGATTTATCAGCCTCCGAGTCCCTAAACTGGACGCGGCGGCTTTGTTCTTTCTGAAATAACCTTTCAAAGACAAGCTCTCTCCGAGTCCTGACTCGGAGGAATCCAAAAAGATTGCATTGAACTTTTCATCTTGGATTTATGGAGCTTTATTATGTCTAAACACAATTATCTTACCCACGAACAATTACTTAGCGCACTTTCTCTGCGCGATCTGACTAATCCAAAACATGGCATGCATGCCATGCAGCAACTCATTAGTGAAACGGAAACAGCTGTCGCAGCATTGTGGTCTTGCTATCTACAGCGCATCAACGCTAACCCTATTGTTCCCGTCTATGAAAACTACGACGCGCTAGGCTATCCTGTTGATGGTGCATCAAGAGATATTCGCTACAGCCGCTATGTTTCAGACAGCTTGATGCTACGCACTCAAACGTCAAGTTCTGTGCCTACTTGGTTGAGCAGTTGGCGAAGCCTACGACCGGAGTCCCTTGGAATAATCAGTCACGGTTTGGTTTATCGCCGCGACTGTATTGATCGCTGGCATTGTGCGGAGCCGCATCAGTTGGATATCTGGATCGTCATGCCAAAGGCTCAAGCTGAAGATAAACAGATATTAAGTGAGTCCATTGCGGCGCTGATGAAAACGCTGTTGCCCAATCATGTCGTACAACAATCTAAATCGCCGCATCCTTACACCATCAATGGCATTCAGCTGGACGCTGTTGAAGATCAAGATCTTATTGAAATAGGCGAGTGCGGTAACATAGATCCAGACTTATTAACGAAAAACGGTTGGTCGAGCGATGATTATATTGGCGTCGCCATTGGGTTAGGCTTGGACAGAGTGCTGATGCTGCGTAAAGGCATTCCTGACATTCGGCTGCTTCGAGACCAAGATCCTCGGATCCAACAACAAATGCTCGATTTATCACCTTGGCGACCTGTCTCGCGACAACCTAAAGCCGAACGTGATATTTCGATTGTGGTGAACCGAGACACAGATATGGACATTATTGGCGATCACGTTCGTGTCACTTTGGGAGAACAAGCTTATTGGTTAGAGGAACTTCGATTGTTATCTCGAACGGATTATCAACAATTACCCAGATCAGCTGTAGAACGACTAGGGATGTCCTCCTCACACGTAAATTTACTATTACGAATCAGTTTACGCCATCCAACTAAGAGCATCCCAACAAGCCTAGCAAATGAGTTGCGAAACAAGATTTATTTGTCGCTGAATCAAGGACATAACTACTTAGCAAACTAGCCCAAGAGACAAAAAAATTACAAAATCAAACCACTTTCACACACTTTTTATGTGCGTTAAAGTGGTTTTTTTCTTGCGGTTTTCCATAAAATCGCTACCCTTGCACACTTTTTTAAGCTTCTGCGCGTTTCTTAGAGTGCCTTTTTTACCCAAAAAGCACCTCTAATATTCAACCCACGAACAATAAAACGATAATCCTATCGAATAAAGGGAGTGCCCTACATGGCAGCCATCATAGACTTTTTAAATACTATTTTCTGGGGGTATATCCTCATCTATGGACTACTAGCCGTAGGCGTATATTTCACTTTACGTCTAGGTTTTATTCAGGTCCGTCGTTTTCCGGAATTCATCCGTACTGTTCTTAAAGCCCCACAATCCGATCGTGGCGGTATCTCTCCTTTCCAAGCACTTTGTACTAGCCTCGCTTCTCGTGTAGGAACAGGCAACATGACAGGTGTTGCTGTCGCATTATATTTAGGTGGCCCTGGGGCCATTTTTTGGATGTGGGTGGTAGCAATTATCGGTATGGCAACTGCCTATGCTGAAAGCACCTTGGCTCAGCTCTACAAAATGCGCGATCAAAATGGACAATTACGTGGCGGTCCTGCGTTTTACATCAGTAAAGGCTTAAAAGCGCCTTGGGCCGGCGCGGTATTTTCGCTTGCGCTTATCTTGGCGTTTGGTTTGGTATTCAATGCGGTTCAAGCCAACTCGATTGCAGGCGCAATGGAAGGCGCATTTGGTATCGACACCAGTGTGACCGGCATCGTTATCATGCTGCTAGCGGCGATTGTTATCTTCGGTGGTATCAAGAAAATCGCACGTTTTGCTGAAATCGTTGTGCCATTCATGGCAGTTTTATATCTACTACTAGCCTTGTATGTGATCTTCGCCAATATCTCTGACGTACCAGCGGCATTCGCGTTAATCTTTAAGAGCGCATTTGGTATTGAGCAAGCAGCAGGCGGCGTTTTAGGTGCCATGCTAAACGGTGTCAAACGTGGCTTGTTTTCCAACGAAGCTGGTATGGGTTCTGCGCCAAACATTGCTGCGGTTGCTACGCCAAACCCTCATCACCCAGCATCCCAAGGCATGGTTCAATCATTAGGTGTTTTCATTGATACACTGCTGATTTGTACTGCAACGGCCTTGATGATTCTATTATCTGGTGCATTGGGTAACGGTCAAACAGGCATTGCCTTAACGCAAACGGCGCTAACGACTCACATCGGTAGTGCGGGTCATTACTTTGTTGCTATTGCGATTTTCTTCTTCGCTTTCACCTCCATTATCGGTAACTACAGTTATGCAGAAAATGCGCTAACTTACCTAAAATGGGCCAATAAACCAGGGATTTTCATTCTACGTATCTTAGCGCTTGGCATGATTCCTTGGGGCGCTTATGAAAGTGTGGCGATGGTATTCAATGCGGCTGATGCAGCGATGGGTCTAATGGCAACTATTAACCTGATTGCGATCACAATGCTATCTGGCTTGGTAGTAAAACTCACCAAAGACTATTTCACGCAATTAAAAACTCACACTCCAGTATTCAATTCCGACGACTACCCAGAAGTTCGTGACGATATCGACCTTAGTGTTTGGGACGAAAAACCAAGCAAATAAGTCGTTCCTACTGGTTTCGTTCTTGCTAATTTAATGTAGGCTTAGCCTGATTTTAAAGACAAAAAACCCGCAGCGAAGCGGGTTTTTTATTTCTGGTTTCATGCTTAATAAAGCCTTATCTCAAACGCTACATTTTCACTGCCAACTTATGCGCTAAAGCATGCAAAAATGGCCCTGCGATAAAAGAAATAATACCCGCAGCAGGCCAAGCCAATACCCAAGCTCCCATCCAGAAAGAGACGAAATTTGGATGTAACCCAATATTCAGATACGTAATCCATGCGGACATAAACAACGACAAGGTAAACGACATTAATACGGCAAAAATAATTCTGTGTTTCATGTTTCTCTCCTAATGAACTTACCGTCTTCTCTATAAATAGAGTGCCCCAGACGAAAAGTAAGTAAACGACTCAAACTCTGAATACATACTAGCAAACAACAATATTTGTAAATATACTGATTTTTTAAAAACAAATTTACGAAAATGCAAAATGCTTGATGATCTAAAGATTTTTATTACTGCTGCCAATAAAAATAGTCTGACTGCCGCCGCTCAACATCTTGATATGACTATCGCTACTGTATCTCGCCGTATCAGTGCCCTTGAGCAAAAACTTGGCTGTGAGTTACTACATCGTTCAACAAAAGGACTAACACTCACACCAGTAGGAGAAAGCTACTATCGCGAATGCGCGGAATTCATCGATGCGTTAGATCAGCGAATTTCCAACCTAGACCAAACCCTAAACAGTCTAAAAGGTGATTTGAAAGTACTTGCTCCGGTAAATTTGGGCAGTGGACCTCTAGACGCATTTTGGCAAGATTTTGTTCAACTGTACCCAGACATCGAACTAAACATAGAACTGAGCAACACACTGCAAGACATCAGAGACACCCGCGCCGACATCGCCTTGCGCTCGGGGAATCAACCCAGCTCATCATTGATTCAAAAGAAACTAGGTCACATTGAGCCTATTCTAGTCGCATCGCCTAACATGGCATTCCCACTGCCTAAAACGATAGAAGACTTACAACATGCGCCGAGCATTGCGTCCAACATGTTTGCCGATTGGTTACTGATTAATAATCAAGAAGATCGGCGCCCGTTAAACAAAGAGCACCGGCATATTAGTAATGACATGACAATCACACTCAACCTAGCAAAAGCGGGCGCTGGAATTGCCTTAATTCCCATGAGCATGGTGCATGGCGCCCTTGAAACTGGCGAGCTTATTCGAGTATTGCCTGAATGGCGCGGTCAAAATAGAGAGATTTTTTTAGTCTGGCCTTATCGACGCAGCTTATCAGCCAGAGCAAAGCTCTTGAAAGAGGAGATGACGAAATTTCTTCACCAACAAACTTGGTTTCATCCAAGCCCTTAGCCTAAAAAGGGAACTTTGATTAAACTAACGTACAATAATTTCACACCATTCAATCTCATTTCTTAATACGAAGGACAACCATGGAAAACTTATTCTGGTGGCAATACGCTTTAATCGGCGCCATTTTTATATGGAGCGGCTTTGTTCGCAGTGGCTTAGGATTTGGCGGTGCAGTACTCGCTTTGCCTTTCCTATTATTGGTAAAAAACGATCCGCTGTTATTTTTGCCAATTATTTCCATTCATCTTTTAGTGTTTTCCAGCTGGATTGCATGGCAAGGATCGAGAGCCACCAAACAACAAGCCATACTCGCAGCAGAACGAGGCGAAGCACCGCAAGAAGCGCAAGGCAATATCGCTTGGGGTTATTTAAAAAAAGCCCTCGGCATCATGATAGTGCCGAAACTGATCGGCGTATTTGGTTTATTAACCTTACCGGGCAACATAGTCACTGGCGTGATATTTGTCATTGTTGCTGTCTTTGCTGTGTCTTACATCCTGAATAAACCGTTTTATACCAACAACAAATTCCTCGATACCATCTTTCTTATGCTTGGCGGCTACGTAAGTGGCACTTCCTTAATCGGCGCACCGCTTATCGTCTCCGTCTTCGCCACCAAAGTACCGCGCCATCAACTGCGCGATACCTTGTTCGTGCTCTGGTTTATTCTGGTGATGATAAAAATGGTGTCCTTCCTCATCGCTGGCATCGACCTACAACTCATTCATCAACTTTGGTTACTACCTTGCGCTTTGATTGGTCACGTCTTCGGACAAAAGCTCCACAACCGAATTCAAAAAGCTGAAACACCCGTCTTCTTCCAATTCGTCGGCTGGGCGCTGCTCATCGTCTGCGGATTTGGCTTGTACTCGACGTTCATGCTTTAGTCCGTGGTTTCACTGTTACAAGATCAACTCTCGCTCCGGCGCTAAAGCGCAAACATCCGCGAGATGTTGATCTTGTAACCGCTATATCAGAGTCAATTGCTCAAAAACACTTATGTGCAAATATCCGTGAGATATTGATCTGGTAGCATTTGCTAAATGAATAATCGTGTCGAAATGCTCAAGCGGTTCAAGAGGACGTTGAGGATTCAGACAATTGATCAACCAGATAGACGATGGATTGATACTCGATGCCGCTGTGTTCCGATAAGCCAATCTCGCAAGTACGGCTGTTTGAATAACCCGCTTCGCAGCCGTCTACGGCTTTGGCTAAGGTTTTGAGAGCGCTGGCGTTAAGTTCGGGTGTGGAGAAGCCTTTGTCGCCAGCAAAGCCACAGCAGGTAATATCTGGCGGAATCACCACGTCATCGGCGAGTTGGTGGGCAAGCTGTACGAAGCTGTCGGCGAGACCCATGCGGGTGGTGCTGCAAGTAACATGAAGGGCGATTTTGCCGAGCTTTTCTTTCACCGTTAAATTTGGCATCACATAAGTCGAAACAAAGCCCACTTGCTCATGAAGCTGTAAACAAGGATCAAGGCTTTCCTGCATGCGTAGCAAACAAGGGCTCACATCGCAGACGATTGGGATTCGGCCATTATCGCTCGCCGCCAGCAGTAAGCTATTGAGATCACTGGATTTTTGGTTCGCTGCGTCGAATTGCCCTTTGGACTGAAACGCCATACCACAGCATTGGCTATCGATATTATCAGGTACAGTTACTTTATAGCCTGCTTTTTTCAATACAGAAAACATCACTGTCATAACAGAGCGTTTATCTTCTGCATTTGGCCCCGCGCCCATGACACGAGTCGCGCAGCTGGGGAAGTAAATCACTTCCTTTTGAACGTCATCACTTTGCATATCATTACCTTGCATAACGGCAATCGACTTCAAAGACGAAGCAGCGCTGGGCATTTGTTTATGCCACTTTGGCACAGCACCTTGGGAAGCTTTGTTCATCACTGAAGTGACGGTTGTCATGCCTGAATCACCAATAATACGACGCGCACCGTTGGCAAGGCTCAGTCCCACTTTCGCCGTTTTGGTAACACCTTCAAAATGATCAGCAATCCAATAACCGACTTTGCTATCTGGATGACGATTGTGGCGAAGTTCGCGGGTTAAATCACCCGTATTGATACCAACCGGACACTGCATCGAGCACAAACCACAACCAGCGCAGGTATCAACGCCTTGATAATCATAATCTTTTTTCAGTTCAGCAAGACGCAGCGGATCTGTGCCCATTGTGGTCAACCGCTGAATCTCGCGCCAAATCACTATGCGTTGGCGAGGCGTTAACGTAATGGATTTTGATGGACAAGACGGTTCACAGAAACCACATTCAATACAGGTATCAACTTTGTCATTGGCTTTCGGCAAAGGCTTGAGGTTCTGTACATGTAAATTGGCATTGTGCGACAAAATTACATCTGGGTTCAGCAAGCTTTGCGGGTCAAACGCGCGTTTGATTTCCCACATAATGTCGTAGGCTTCTTTGCCCCATTCCAGCTCCACATAAGGCGCCATGTTACGGCCGGTGCCGTGTTCTGCTTTCAACGAGCCTTTGTATTTCACCGCGACTAATTGCGCGACTTCGTCCATCAGTTGCTCGTAGCGTTTCACTTCTTTCGGGTCGTCAAAGCCTTGCGTAAAGACAAAGTGTAAGTTGCCTTCTAAGGCGTGACCAAACAAAATCGCTTCGCGGTAGCCATGTTTTTGAAACACACCTTGTAGCTCCAAAACGCCTTCGGCGAGCTGTTCGACAGGGAAGGCCACGTCTTCGATGATCACCGTGGTGCCAACAGGACGAACAGCACCAACGGCAGGGAACAAGCCTTTGCGAATCTTCCAATAGGAATCGTAGATGACTTTGTCTTGGGTAAATTCAATCGGGTTCAGTGTTGCTTGGCCGCTTAACGCTTGTTTCACCAAGGCCAAATTGGCTTCTAATTCTTCAGCATTGGCGGCGCGTACATCGACCAATAAACCCGCCGCTTGTGAGCCAAGGGACGACAAAATCTCTGGCATACCCGGTTTGCCTTCCACCGCACGCAAGCCAGCACGATCAATCAATTCCACGGCAGAAACAGGCGAGCTTTTTAGAGAGGTAACCGCTCGGCAGGTGACTTCCATATCATCAAAGAAGATCATCGCCGCGGCTTTAATAGGATGATCAACCACGGTTTCATAGGTAACTTCGCTGATAAAACCCAAAGTTCCTTCAGAGCCGATCATCAAATGCAGCAAGATATCAAACGGATCTTGGTAATCGGTTAGGCTGTTTAAACTGTACCCTGTGGTGTTTTTTAAACGATATTTGTGTCTAATTCTTTCTGCTAATTCGCTATTAGCTTGAACGCTTTTAGACAAACGAACAAGCGTATCAAGCAAGTCTGCATGACGATTACCAAACGCCAATCGGCTGGCTTCATCGGCGGTATCCAATAAAGCACCATCAGCGAAAATCAGACGAGCACTTTGAATCGTATGATAGCTGTTTTGTGCGGTGCCACAGCACATGCCGCTGGCGTTGTTCGCTGCGATGCCGCCAATCATACAAGCATTGATGGACGCTGGATCTGGGCCGATTTTGCGCTGAAAGGGCGCTAGCAGCTGATTGGCTCGCGCACCGATAATACCTGGCTGAAGTGAAATATGATGGCCATGTTCGTGAACTCGATGCCCTTTCCAGTTATCGGATAATTGCATCAAGATGGAATCGGTTACTGCCTGCCCTGACAAACTCGTACCCGCTGCGCGAAAAGTCACTGGTAAATTGCGCTTTCTGGCTTCTTTCAGCACTAACTGCACTTCCGCTTCATTATCGACTCGCACGACTAATTGCGGAATCAAGCGGTAAAAACTCGCATCCGTGCCATACGCCAAGGTACGAAGTGGATCACGAATCAATCGCGTCTCATCAATCGCGCCAGTTTTGGCGTCTTTCAAAGCAAAATATAGATCGAGATATTGAGCGGCTTTATCAGCAAGTGAGTCAGTGTTCATAGAAGCTTCCACGGCGGTAGCCTTTTTATTGTTAAAGAGTATAGGTATTGAACATTAATGCTAGACAAATTGGTAAGACCAATTTACCTTTTGAATATAAGGCACAGTAAGAATTCAAAGAAACTTTGTCAACTGATAGTTTAGTCGATATTTCGTGAATTTTAGCGACAATATCAATTGGTTTTACCACTTTTTAACTTATACACAGCGATGTCGAAAGCTATCTTTAAAGAATACATTTTTAGGAAAAGTCATGGAATCCAATCACTTTGGTCGCGTTAAACAACCGAAAATTTCCGACATCATCATGAAAGAGCTCGAAAGCATGATTTTAGAAGGCAGTTTTACGGCGGGGCAAAAGCTGCCACCAGAAAGGGAATTGGCAGCGCGTTTTGAAGTATCTCGTCCTTCGTTGCGAGAAGCCATTCAAAAACTGATCGCGCGCGGTGTATTATTCAGTCGTCATGGCGGTGGCACTTATGTGTCGGAACAGCTAGGCAGCTCGTTTGCCGATCCGCTGCAAGATTTGCTCAGTTCCCACGATGAGTTCTTATACGATCAATTGGAGTTTCGCGATGCGCTAGAAAGTCTCGCCGCGTATTACGCTGCTTTGCGCAGTACCGACGCCGATAAAACCAAGCTCACACAATGCTTTAATCAACTGGTAGAGGCCAATCAAAACAAAGCCTTCGCCTTAGAAGCAAAATTAGATGTGGAGTTTCACATGATCATAGCTGAAGCAGCACACAACGTAGTCTTACTTCACACACTTCGCAGCCTGCACGCCATGTTGGCGAAAAGCATTTCGAGTAACCTTAGGAATCTATTTGAGAAGCAAGCCGCTCGTCAGCGCGTGATGGAACAGCACTCCAATCTTTATCAAGCCATCATGGCTGGCGACGCCGAAGCCGCTCGCACGGCGGCGCATACACATTTGGTGTTTGTGGAAGACAATTTATTGAAAATGCGTCAAGAGGAAACACGGATACAACGCTCGCTACGCAGAAACGAGCATCAGAATCCGCTTTAAACAATCTTTGGGTATTCCAGTGATTATTATTTTTCTGTACTCTCCAAATCCGTGCTGTCCAGATCTGTAATGTCCAAAGCATCACTCAATGCGGTTTTCATCACCTCGATAGAAGGCGTTTTTCCTGTCCAGTATTCGAAAGCGATTGCGCCTTGCTGGACGAGCATACCCAAGCCATTTACCGTCGTGCAGCCTTTAGTTTTAGCGGTTTGAATCAATCGCGTTTCAGGTGGATTAAAAATACCATCTGCAACTACCATGCTAGATTTAATCGAATCTGTGTCTATATCTAGCTCTGCATCCACATTGGGATATAAGCCAATAGAGGTCACATTGATTACCAAATCAGTATCGGCAGGAATCTGATATTGCTTTGTCCAAGCATGGTATTCCGCGCCAGCCGACGTGTTATCGGCAACCAGTTTGGAAAGCTCTTCGCCACGCTCTTGATTACGATTCACAATGGTTATGTGCGCCACTCCAGCCAAAGCTAATTCAACCGCAACCGCTCGTGCCGCACCACCTGCGCCAAACAGCACAACGCGCTTTTTGGTTAGCTCTAAACTGGATTTAACGGATTCGACAAAACCACGGCCATCGGTATTTTCACCAATAAGCTTACCATCACGATTCACCACGGTATTGACTGCCCCAATGATTCGAGCCGACTCGCCTAAGTCATCAAGGTGTGAAATAACAGACACTTTATGAGGAATTGAGCAGTTAAAACCGCACCAGTTCATAGCTTTCGCACCTAATACGGCGTTTGCAAGATCATTAGGTTGGATTTCGCAATTGATGTAACGCCAATCCAGACCCAAATCTCGATACGCAGCTTCCATCATCACGCCAGTAGGGTTTTCTAACGCTGGCGTGGCAAAAGAACCGGTTAACTCGCTTAAGAAATTCTTCGACATATTGAATTCTCTCCATGTTTGGTGGCTTTAAAAAAGAGCACGTCATTCATGGTAACAAACCCAGTCGCCAGAAAAATTTCAATTGTTAACAGAAGTCTTTACACAAAGTAATAGGCTTTATGAATTCGCGAACCAAACGCCTTTTTTCATGTTTTGCAGATAACACCAATAAAGCGTGATCGCTCTGGCGATAAACAGCATGGCTTGGCTAAACCATAAACCATGGTTGCCAAGATCTTGAGTGATGAACCAAACAGGGAAGAACACGCCGACCACGCAAATGATCATGGTATTTTGCATTTGTTTTACACTGGTTGTGCCGATGAAAATACCATCCAACATAAAAGACCAAATACCCAACAGCGGGAAGAATATCAGCCAAGGTAGGTACAGAGCCGCGTCATCGCGAACGCTTTGTACGTTTGTTAATAACGCTATGATTTGATTACCAAAAAGCCAAAATATCAGCATCAACATAACCGCTGCAAACAGCGCCCAATAGGTAGAAAGCTGAATGACCTTCTTAAAGTTCGCTTTGTCTTTGCGGCCATAGTATTCGCCACACAAAGCTTCTACTGAAAAGGCAAAACCATCCAAGGCGTTAGAAATAATCATCAAGAAAGTTAGCAACACAGCGTTGGCAGCAAGAATAGAATCACCTTGGCGCGCGCCTTGAGCGGTAAAAAACAACATAACCAATAGCAAAAGAATCGTACGCACAAACAGATAGCGATTCACTTTGACCAAAGCCATGTATTCACGCCATTTTGCCAACACGCTTAACGGCACATGACCAGAGAAACCTTTCAATTTATGCCAAGCCAAAACACCGGCGACAGTCACGCCAATATAATGAGCAAACACGGTCGCCCACGCCACACCATCACTCGCCATACCCAAACCATAAACCGCAAAATAATCCAGAATCATATTGGCGACATTGATCACCAACAGCATCCACAGCGGCCCTTTGGAATATTGCACGCCAAAGAACCAACCCATTAAGGCATAACCTGCTAACACAGCTGGCGCACTGAAAATCCGCGCTTCACAATACAAACGCGCCCAAGGTTCCACTTCAGCACTTGGCTCCATCAAGGAGATCGCCAAATCGATCAAGGGCGCTCGGAATAGAATCAGCATTAGCCCGATAAACACGCCCATCAAAATCGATTGCAAAAGCAGCTCACGAACACGTCTTTCGTCACCTTGTCCAAGCGCTTGTGCAGTCAATCCGGTTGAGCCCATGCGCAAAAAACCAAACGCCCAAAACAGAAAGCTAAAAATACTCGCGCCAATCGCTACAGCAGCAAGATGTGTCGCCGTTCCCAAGTGTCCAACTACAGCGGTATCAACTAAACCAAGCAAAGGAGTGGTGATGTTCGAAATCATCGGCGGCCACGCCATGCGCCAAATTTTTTGATTCAATACAGCATTTGCACGATACGAGCAAAAAATAGAACTGGGGGATAACTTTGACACACGAGTCTCACTTGTGGGTATTTCAAATTCTGTGGATAAAAATCAATCAAAAACGGAAAATAGGAACACGCTGATCTGTGGAAAATAATAGCAGTTATTCACAATTTGGGGCAGTTTTTAATGGCTTTGTGCAATAATTGGTCATATTAGGGTAGTTGTTAAGTATGGTTCTCGTTTAACTCTCACTTACCCACAAAAATAGGAAGAATAAATTCGATAAAATTCAATGTTTCTAATATTGGATAAGTGATGCTTTTTTCCACAATCCTGCTCACATCGTCGTGGAAATTTGCTAGACTCGCGTTTAATTTTTATCGTTCGGAGAACTTTTATGCCCAAGAAACTCAAGCCCTTTATCGAAGGTTTAGCCGTCGGGTGTGTCTTCATCAGTATCACTATGTTGTTTCAAATTCCGCTTTACATGAGTTTCATTATTGGCGCATTGGCGGCATTAGGCGGCTATCGCAACTCGATCAAAATGGACAAAGAAAAAGTTGCTAAAAAACAGCAAAACCAACCAAAAGATGTCGAATAAAATGACTCCTTCTAACCCGCCCATTTATGGCGAAGGCGATGTCACCTTACAAGCCGTCGGCGGATTAACTGGCTTGCAAAATTTGGTCGAAGCCTTCTATCGCATTATGAAAAACACACCAGAGTTTCGACCACTGTTTGACATGCATCCTAGCGATATTGAACTAACCATCGACAAGTTGGTGTCTTTTTTATCTGGCTGGATGGGTGGCGAGAAGTTGTTCTCGAAAAAATATGGGCCAATCAGCTTGCCTCAAGCCCACGCACACTTAATTGTCACCGAAAAAGAAAAAGCCATGTGGCTAAACTGCATGGCGGCAGCATTGGACGAATTAGCCTATTCAGAAGAATTGAAAGCTTATTTACTACCTCAGCTCGCTTTTCCTGCTGAACGGATTCGACAAGTAAGTGCGGCTAAACACGGTGAATCGGTTTAAACGAAACACAATGACATTCCAAATTCGAAACTGTCGCCTACCTCATAGGAATGTCATTACGTTTCTGAAACGCTTCATGATTAAGAACGAATTTCTTTGGCAACGACAATCCCCAAGCGTTTCGCCAAGCGCGCTAGGTTTGCGCGATCCATAGACAGCTGTTGAGCGGCTTTGGTCCAATTTCCATTACTGGCTTCTAATGCTTTCCGGATTAGATTACGTTGATAAGTCTCTGTTTCTAAACGTAAATCTACTATTTCTTGTTTGTCTAAGATTTGCTGTGGTATTTCAACGTTCTGTATCTTTTCTTGGGAACTATTATCGATTTGTAACCCTGTTAAATGCGCTGATGAAATAACTGTAATCCCTGTTGCATTGTCCGCTTTGGCGAAAAGCGCAGCGCGGGAGATGACGTGCTCTAGTTCACGTACATTTCCAGGCCAGTGATAAGCTTCGAGCATGCCAATAGCTGATGCGGATAAAGTCAGTTGCTGCAGGCCTAATTTACGACGGAAGCGCTCAGCAAAGAATCCGGCCAATAAAGCAATATCGCCTTGTCGGTCTCGTAACGGCGGTACATGAATCGGGAAGACGCTGAGGCGATGGAATAAGTCAGCACGAAAACGATGCTCTGCCACTTCGGTTTCTAAATGTCGGTTGGTCGCAGCAATGATGCGTACATTTACTTTACGAATTTGATCTTTGCCCACGGCTTGGATTTCTTGATTCTGAATAGCGCGAAGCAAAGTACCTTGGACTTCTAACGGTAATTCGCCAATTTCATCGAGCAATAAGGTTCCGCCATCAGCCAATAGAAACTTACCGTCACGATCTCGATCCGCGCCAGTAAAGGCGCCTTTTACATGCCCAAACAACTCACTTTCGATGAGGTGATGCGGAATCGCGGCGCAGTTCACATAGACCATGGGCGCGTCGGAACGGGAGGAATGCTCATGTAGGGCTCGTGCGACAAGCTCTTTGCCTACGCCCGTTTCGCCTTCAATCAAGATAGAAAAGTCTGACGGTGCGACCAGATTGATTGACTGTTTGAGATCTTGCATGGCTTTGCTCTGACCTATCATTTCATGGCTTTGTTCGCCCATTACTTTTAATACGTTTTGAGCATGTTGTGATTGGTTTTCTAATTTTTCCATTAAGATGGCGGTATTTAGCGTCATAGCCGCCATGGTACCGATAATTTCCAAAGCGCGCGCGTCGATATCATCGAAAACGCCCGGCATAATGCTGTCTAACGTCACCACGCCAATCAACTTGCCTTCCAAATACAGCGGCACTCCCATGCAGGAATGCACTGGCAAATTCTCGTCATGGCCTAACACCATGCCATCGTAAGGATCTGGAAGCGGCGAGTCTGCGGGAAAACGAACTGGATAATGTCCGCTACTGATCGCTTTCAGACGCGGGTGTTCATCAATAATGAATCGACGTCCCATCAGATCTTCCGATAAGCCTCGCTGGGCAAGTGGCGCCAGCACACCATTGTTGTTCGCCAATAAAACGACGGCATCACAATTAATCGTTGCCCGCACCGCATAAACCAATTGTTCAAAGCGATTCGGCTGTGTCACCGCACTAGCAAGATCGAGGGCAAAGCTAAGTAAGGCGTTATTAGAAACCTGCTTCATGGATATCGGCTCATAGGGCGAATTATTTTTCGTGTCAATTTGACTCAAACATACCATATAGACTTTCTTTTTGGTGAGTCTTATTGACTCTAATTTTTATATTAAAAACATAAACCACTGATTTTATTATCAATTATAAGTTGGCACGAGCTTCGCTATAGAAGAGTTAAGAAAGCATTTATTCGTACTCTTAGAAAAGGAAATAACATGTTAACTCAACACCATATAGACACTGTCAAAGCTACTATTCCACTTCTTGCTTCTGCAGGAACCGCGATTACTGAGCATTTTTATCAACGCATGTTCTCTCATAATCCAGAGCTAAAAGATGTATTCAACATGACCCACCAAAGAACTGGTGGTCAACCTGCGGCTTTGTTCAATGCCATCGCGGCATACGCAACACATATCGATAATCTCGAAGTACTTACCAGTGCCGTGATGCGTATAGCTCATAAGCACACCAGTTTTAATATCCAACCAAGTCAATATGACATCGTTGGTCATCACCTTATTGAAACCTTGCGTGAACTCGCTCCAGATGCTTTTACCAAAGACGTAGAAGAAGCATGGGTAGCGGCTTACATGCAATTAGCTGGGATATTTATTCAAGTCGAAGGTGATCTTTATAAAGAACGCGCTGCCCAACTTGGCGGCTGGAAAGACTTCCGCCGTTTCCGTGTAGCCTCCAAAACACCAGAATCTGATTTGGTTACCAGCTTTGTGTTTGAGCCTGTGGATGGCGGCGCAGTAATTGACTATCAGCCAGGGCAATATTTGGGCGTTAAGTTACATCCAAAAGGCAATGAGTTCGATGAGATACGTCAATACTCTTTATCAACAGCGCCAAATGGTAAAAGTTATCGCATAAGCGTCAAACGCGAAGGCGCTGGCGACATAGCTGGGGTCATGTCGAACTACCTTCACGATCACCTAAACGTCGGCGATGAAATAGAAGCCATGCCACCTGCAGGCGATTTCGTTTTCCAAGACAAACAAACTCCTGTGGTACTGATTTCTGGTGGTGTTGGCTTAACGCCAATGCAAGCCATACTAAACACTCTTGCTAAACAGCAATACAGCCACCCAGTAAGCTATTTACACGCTTGTGCTCATCAAGGTCAGCATTCCTTCAAAGAGCACGTGAACAGCTTGAAAGACCAACTGAATTTGTCCGTTCACACTTGGTACGAACAAGCCGACAGCGAAGAAGAAGGAGTGTTAAACGGCATGATGCAACTAGAAGCCATCAAAGACAGCTTGCCGCTGACGAATGGCGAGTTCTATTTATGCGGGCCTGTTGGCTTCATGATGTTTGTTAAACAGCAGCTCTTAACGCTTGGTGTGGAAGCAGACCGAATTCATTACGAATTGTTCGGCCCACATCAAGAGGTTTGATAAACAAGTAATACTCTAAGTTGAAAAACAAAAAAGCATGAGTAACCGATGATACTCATGCTTTATTTTATTTAGACATTTGATTATGACTGAGCAAGCAACAAAGCTTGCTCTTTTTCCTCCACCCTTGTGAAGGAAGAACGAGAGGTGACACGTTCAATGTAAGCGTCGACCACTGGATTCGTCGTAATGAGTCCAAACATGCGGCACCATTTCAAACTCAATCCCCAAAGAATATCCACTGCATACATCTCCTCTCCCAATAAATAAGGACCTTTGGCGATTTGATCGAATAGCGTTTGCAGCATTTTATCAAAGCTACCATAGGATGATTGAGACGCTGCGACTTCAGGGCGATTAAATGCTTTGTCGATTACAGCGGGTTCAAAACTGCTGCCTTGATAGGCCATCCAACGTAAATAAGCACCACGTTTTGGATCATTGAAAGCAGGCGCGAGTCCTTTTTCAGGAAACAGATCGGCCAAGTAGGTGTAACAAGCAACTTGTTCTGTAACCACAGTGTCGTTATGAACAAGGGTTGGAAATTTCCCCAAAGGATTGATAGCGAGAAACTCTGGTTGTTGATTTTCACCGGCTTTGAAATTCAGCACTTTCATGTCATAGGGAATCCCCAACTCTTCCAGCAATACCCAAATGCCAGTGCCTCGGGTTTGTGGAGCATGGTACAGGGTGATGGTGTCTTGGTTGCTTTGAATCTCGCTCATATCCGTTACCTCAAATAGGTTGTTAGATCATTTTTGGTGGTTACATGAGCTATATTAGTGACTAAACCTGACATCTAGTGTCAGGTTTATACTTTATACTGGCGAAATAACACTCGCTCAATGCTGTTAGTTGGCAAGATGACTTAGCTCGACGACAAAGAACAGTGAAAGGAGAATCTCATGCGAGCCAGCCGAATACTCAAAATGCTGATGATGTTGCAAACCCACGAGAAGGTCACGGCTGCAGAATTGGCTGACGCCTGTGAAACCTCTATTCGTACGGTTTATCGGGATATCGAAGCACTTAGCGCCATTGGCGTCCCCGTCTACAGCGAACAAGGAGTGCAAGGTGGCTATCGGTTGTTGCAAGGTTATCGCACCCGTTTGAATGGGCTTTCCGCCAAAGAAGCAGAAACACTGTTTTTAGCCGGGTTGTCTGGTCCTGCGCAAAAAATGGGGATAGACACCCTCCTTGCCGATGCTCAATTAAAGTTAAAGGCCGCCTTACCAGAAAACATACGACCAGAAATCGACCGCTTACAAAGTCGATTTTTGCTCGATGCGCCCAATTGGTTTTCTGACGATGAAAAAGTCACTTACTTGCCAGACTTAATGACAGCGGTATTAGAACAACGCTGTGTTGTCATGCAATATCAAAGCTGGAAAGGCGAAATTAATCGCCAGCTACAACCTCTGGGCATCGTTTTAAAAGGCGGTCAGTGGTATTTGCTCGCGCAGGTAGAGAAGGACGTTCGGACATATAGAGTGTCTCGTATTGAGTCATTAACCTTATTGGATGAAGTATTCGAACGCCCCAAAGACTTCAATTTAGCAGCGTTTTGGCAGGATAGTTTACGTCGTATGGAAACGATTCAATTTCCGATTATCGCTGAGGTGCGTTTAACCGTTTTGGGGCTGAAGATCATGCAATACGTATGCTCTTCTTATGCGGTAAATCAAGCTCAGATAGAACCAATGGACGAATCAGGTTGGCACCGAGCCAGATTTCCAGTGGGCGAATCAGTACACGGTTGTGCTGAACTCTTACGCTTTGGGGCAGAGCTGGAAGTGATTGGTCCACCACAACTGCGCGCAGAAATGGAGAAGTTGGTATCGTCCTTGGCTACCTTATATCAATAGAATGTAACTCAATAATTTAACTCATTGAGAGCAATCATGTGTCTTGCTTAAACGGCAACAACGCGTGGGTATCTTGATGGTACTCACGCACGGTTTCGGCTTCTTCTTCGCAGAAAATTCATACCAGATAAGAAATTAGATCGATTGCACATAACAATCGAGTCAAATACGATGCTGAAAAACGATTACTTTAACGAAAGGATTAAAAAGCTAACAGATAAGCTTGTTTCGCCTATGAAATAAGGAGAAAACCAAGACAGAAGAAGTAATTTTCATCTGACTTCAAATGAACCTAAATCTCGACCAGACCTATTATTTAGTTAGATCCTCCCTAATCTCAATAGGATTACCGACTCTTATTTTTATACCTATTTTATTAGTGAAAATAATCAATTACTCAAAAGTTATATTGATCTATCCTGCTGACAAAATTACTATCATCAGACTAACCATAAATAAAAGGATTTGAAGTGAATACTGATTGGCAACTAGTTGTTACACCGTATCAAGAAAAAGGCAACGATACAGGCCTTGTTCGTATTTTATTTGCAATAGATCAAGATGAGAAATTCCATGAGATTGATAGTGCTACTACAGATAATCCTATAGTCTGGATATCTAGTGGATATTCTGACATAGCCAAACAGTATCAATCAGGAGACCTTCTATTATTAGAAAAATTTTCCGAGTCTGATAAGTTTAGTGACAATTATCAAAATACTAAAATTGAAGAGAGAGCTGACTACTGGTCTACAAGTAAAGTAATAAGTTCAGTAGAAGAAAGTAGAATGGTTCCAGTTATTGATTCTGAACTACCGGATAAAGCAACAGGTATTTTAAACTATAATAATGAGCTACCAAAGAGTCAGTTCTTCATAAAAAATAGTGATTTTATCTATGGCCCGTTTCACCATGTGATTGAAAATGATGGTCAAATTAAAGCAGAACCACACACTCAATTAGCTCTAAGCTTGCAGCAAAATTTTGTTGCAAAGATTCCAACACAGTCCTTAAAAGAAAATAACCTAATAGTAACACCAAATGCTGATGGTGTGGGTATGTTTCACTCCTACTTAACCAATTTGAAAGAAATAAAAAAACACATTAGCGAAATTCATCAAGAAGACTTTATCAATAATGCCCAATTAGTTAGTTACTTTTCAAAGAATGGCTTTGGGAAAGGGAAGAGCCCATTATCCAAAAAGAATGCAGAGACGCTAAAAGCAGCTATAGCAGAACAATCGAAAAAGAATGTTCAACTATCAAGAGATCCTCGCCTAGTTCGCCTTAATGACGTATTAGGAGATTATGTAACCACCTCGGATCAAAGTAAAACAATTATAGATGACTGGCTTAATAGTAAAAATGGTCAAGAATTTCTAGAATCATACTTTAAAGAAAATCCAGATTTAATATCTAAACACTCAACTGAAGTCGATGAAACTGAACAAGAGATAAATGTTTTAAGAGCAACAAAACAACAATTAGAATTAGAAATTTCTAAAGAAAAAAATCATTTAGTAAAAGAAAAGCAAAACTCAAAACTAGAATTAATTAAACTTCAAGATGAGATAAAACAAGAAGTCAAAAAAAGTGAACAAGAAGTACTACAAAGTTTAAGTATTGAGGTCCAAAGCTTAGAGGAGAAAAAACGTCTTATAACTCAAGAGCTAACAGACATTGTTGATAAAGTTAAAGAAGCTAAATCAATAGAAACTTTAGAGGCTGACCATCAATTTTTAAAAAGGACTGTTGATAGTATCAAAGAAGATATTAAGACTCAGAGAGCAACATTAATGAGTCCAAATTTAGATAAAGATATGACCGAATTATTTGTAAAATTAGAGCTTTTACAAGGAAGATCAATGAGGTCTGTTACCGGAGATAGCCAATATGTGCCGTCATCGGTGTATACTGAACAAAAGCCATCTGCAGAAATAATTATAAATGATATAAGTAACAAATTTGAGGAGGGGGGGAGAACGTACAGCTTTATTGAAATGGCGAACTTATTAATTACCACCCAACAATCATTTATGACTGTACTTAAAGGTCGCCCAGGATCTGGAAAAACATCATCTGTTATTCGATTAGCTCAAGCCCATGGCATTACAGAGAGAAGAGGTTTTAGTGATGATTTTCTGAATGTTCCTGTCAGTCGTGGTTGGGTGTCTGGTAGAGATTTCATTGGTTTTTACAATGCCTTAAACAATACATATCAACCATCAAGAACTGGAATTTATCAGTTCTTAAAAAATGGTCAAGTAAAGTTAGACAGCGATAAAAAAATGCTTCGTATAATACTTTTAGATGAAGCAAACCTATCTCCTATAGAACATTATATGTCTGATTTAATTGGTATGTTCGATCCCGAGGGGAGATCTCGCCCAATAGACACTGGGTCAGTAAAAGATGGCGAGAGATATCTGAATGTACCAAATAATATTCGCCTAATAGCTACTATTAACTCTGATGGTACAACTGAACTACTGTCTCCACGGATGTGTGATCGCGTTCCAGTAATTTCAATGGATTATCAAAATCCAGACTCAACAGATATTTATAGTAGCATCTCATTAGATGGCGCTATACCTTATGATATCCTTGAAAAATGCTTTGGTATCCCATTAGATCAAGATGATTCTGAAATCAGTATTAAACTAAGGAATATTATTGATTTAATGGAATTACAAGATAGAAGTTTAGGTAGATCGATAATAGTTAGTAGCCGTAAAAAGAATGCCATTAAAAACTACTATAAAGTTGCAACTAGATTTATGAATGAAACACAGGCTGCTGATTTTGCCATATCTCAATACTTACTTCCTCTTATCGATGGTTCCGGTAAAAGTTTTTCTAGCCGCCTAGATTCAATAAGAATTTCTTGTGATAATAATGGATATGAGAGAAGTAAATTTTTACTGGAAGATATAATTAGTATAGGTCAAGAAAACATTGACAACTATAGTTTCTTCTAGGAGTTCGCATGAAGCTAACGCTAGAAATAATCTCAGGAATGAATAGAGGTAAGGAAATTGTTCTAAGCCCTCAGGCGAAAACAATTCATAGACCATATCTTACTGAAACTGATGCAGTTGAAATCTATGTTGAGCTTGATAGCCCACAGTCAGAAGTGACCATAGTTATTGAAGATGCAAAAATTGAACTTGAACAAATAGATGAAAAAGGTCTTTATTTTTTTGCTAAACCAAAGAAGAAAAAAACAGGTTATTTTGGCTATGATGCCTTATTTTATAACTACTTTGGAATTGCAATACTTTATGTAGAGGTTATTAGTGAAAATGGTACTCAGATTCTTCTTGCAGGAGAGGTAGAAGTTCTGGCCCGAAAAGTAACTAGTGAACAAGTTAAGAATATGGTCAGATATATATTAGAATCTGGAAATATAGACTTGTTAAGAGCTCAAGGAGCTACAAGGAGAGGTGTTAACATTACTGATGATGAAAGCCTACCACCTCAAAGGCTAATTGAACATTTAGAGAAAGTCATAGATCTTTTCGAATATTCAATGCCTTTACTAGTACGCTCTCCACTTTCATCTCTGGCAAGCCAACTTGAAGTTATTCCTTTAAGACGTGATATTGAAATTCAGGATCAAGGTATTGCATGGTTAGCAGAGAATTTATCAGTTTTAACACCAGCAGATGAACCTGATAACTACTTAATTAACTATAATGGACAAGGCTATACTGCACATGAAATGCAAACAGCAGTAGTTCGAGAAAACACCGATATTTATGAAAATAGAGTAATTCATGGCTTTATAGAAAGCTTATTAATATACACTCACAATTTGAAAGGAGAGCTTTCTTATCACACCCCCCCCGTGTCACTTAATAAAGTAGATGGATATGAAAGCTTTTTTAATGTGATGGGTGAATGGCTTAGAACAGAGAGTAACTCGAACATAAGAAAAGTTAATAACCTTCAGGAAAGAATTAAAAAACTATTAGCTATTTTACAAAAAAGAATTCCGGTTAAAGAATCTATATTCACTCTTCCTAAATTTACACCTAAAGTCAGGTCTTCGAAATTATACTCGTCTATATATAAAGAAATTTATAAGTGGCACGCACACGCTTCTATAGATTGGACCCTTGAAAAAATATTAATGGCTATTAATAGCGTTCCTAAGCTATTCGAAATTTATAGTGTTCTCTTAGTTTCTGGGTGGGCAAAAGAACGATTGAAAATCAATAAAAAAGAAGAAAGTTTTCTATCTGGAAATTTTCATAATATTAAATTTAATATTAAGTATGAGCCTATATACTGGATAACGCACCATACTAAAGCCAATGAAAATGAGATTGTAAGAACGGAAGTTTTAACTACATATGATTCATATCAAAATCAGTATAATCCGACAAAAGTTAGAACTGGAAAGAACTCTAAGAGGTCACCTGATATAGTAATGGAATTATTCGATGTTTCTACTAATACACCTAAAATCATAGGGTTAATTGTACTTGATGCTAAATATACAAATAGAGAGTTCGCTTTTGAGCGAGACTTACCAACTTGCACAATGAAATATGTGCATGGTTTATCATCTAAAAACACTCCAGATCTTGTCAAAGCATTGATAATACTTTACCCGGATGCTGAAAGTCCTTGGTTAGATTTTCACGCTAGCAGTTATGGACTTTATGGACACAACCCTCAGAGACCTATTCTAGGTGCTCAAGGATTGGACATTAGTGGAAGTAATTATACATCTACAATATATAAAACTTTAGATTTAGTTATAGAAAAAATTTCTGGTTGAAGGATTAATTAATGTGGCAACCAGTAAATGAAAAAGGTCATATCTTAACATTGCGCTTTTTATAGCTTAAACGGCAACAGCGCGTGGGTATCTTGATGGTACTCACGCACGGCTTGGGCTTCTTCTTCGCAGAAGTTACCAATAGCGTCACGGAAACCTTCATGGGCGATGTAGTGGATGCTGTGACTGAACACAGGCTCAAAGCCGCGGGCGATTTTGTGTTCCCCTTGGGTGCCAGGGTCAAAATGCTGTAACCCTTTTTCAAGGCAAAATTCAATGCCTTGGTAGTAACAAGCCTCAAAATGCAGGCAATCTACTTCTTCCATACAACCCCAATAACGGCCATACAAAGAATAATTGTCGAAGAAACACCAAGACGCAGCAATGGCTTCTTCATCTCGAAAGGCTTGTACCAAAAGAATTTGATCGCCTATGTTTTCGGCTAATTGACCGAAAAACTCTCGGGTTAGATAGCCTTGCTGCCCACGTTTGGCGTAAGTGGATTGATAACACAGATAAAAGAAATCGATTTCTGCCGAGGTTAAATCGCTGCCTATAGTACGAGTCAGCTTGATACCTTCCTTCGCGACCTTGTCTCGTTCCTTACGTGCTGTTTTGCGTTTGCGGCTAGAGAAGTGAGATAAGTAATCTTCCATGTCTTTGTAGTCACGATTAAACCAATGGAACTGACAGGAAATTCGGTGCAATAGGTCTTTATTTGGTGCGAATAACGCCGCGTGTTCAGGCTTGGTAAATAACAGATGCCAGCTTGAAAACTCTCGTTCTTGGTTGGCTTGAGTCATTAATTCTGCAAGCGCTGGGTACAGATGAGAAAACTGCACATCATCGCCTTTTGGATCAAGGTGAGAGAAGATCCGTAAGCCTGTCACAGGAGAAAAAGGAATCGCCCAAATACGCTTAGGAAAGTAACTCATGCCATAGCGTTGGTAGGCATCTGCCCAAGACCAATCGAAGACAAATTCGCCTTGAGAATGGGTTTTCAAATAGGTTGGGGCGATGGCCAGAGGACTGTCATCATCGTCCATCACTAGCAAGTATTCTGGATACCAGCCCGTTCCGTCACCAATACTTTTGCTTTGCTCTAACGCCTGATGAAAAGCAAATTGCGCAAAAGGATAACGTGTTTCTCCAATAGCCTCTTGCCATTTGGCTTCACCTATTTGATCGACCGAGTTGAACCATTGCGCTTTCATACTACTTTCCTTTATGACGCTTATTTCGCTGATTCACTTAATTTCACTGATTAACATTTCACTGATTAGTAAGCGGCTTCCATTTGTTCGCGCATAGCATCAACCAAACTGGCGGTTTCAGGTCGAATTTGCCGCCACAGATAAAAAGCTTCTGCAGCTTGGCCAACCAACATACCAAGACCATCGGCACCATCAGCACCACGCTCATGGGCCCACTGTAAAAACACCGTACGCTCTTTGCCGTACATCATGTCGTAGCACCATGTATCAGCGTTTATTAACTCATCTTTTAATGGTGGTAAACTGCCAGACAAGCTCGCCGAAGTACCATTGATAATGATATCAAAAGGGCCTTCTAATGCTTCGAAAGTCGAAGCTAAACAATCAAATTGATCAGCCAATAATTGTGCTTTCTCGACTGTACGATTCGCAATGGTGACAGATTCTGGGTTCTCAGCTAAAACAGGTTCAAGTACACCACGAACTGCGCCACCAGCGCCCAGTAAAAGAATGCGTTTATCCGTTAAACTCTGACCATGATTATGAATAATGTCGCGAACCATACCGATTCCGTCTGTATTGTCGCCGAACAGGTCGCCATTTTTACCCATTAGCAAAGTATTCACCGCACCGGCTTGTTTTGCCCGTTGGCTTAAAATATCGCACATAGCGTATGCGCGTTCTTTAAACGGCACCGTAATATTCAGACCTTTTCCGTCTTTTTCAAAAAAGTCTCTGACTTGGTTTTCAAATTCAACCTCGTCACCAAGTAAGGTCGAATACACCAAGTCTTGATTTGTCAGCGTAGCAAAGTGCGCATGAATACTAGGTGATTTACTGTGAGCAATCGGATTTCCAACAACAGCGTATTGATCCAAAATTTATCCTCTTCGTTGTTCTTCAATTAGCGAGCAATAAGCCAATCTTTCGACGTTAGGTAATACTCGGTTAATTTCGCTTCTTCGCTACCCACTTCGACCTGATATTCATATGTCCAACGCACTTCTGGCGGCAATGACATCAAAATAGACTCGGTACGACCCAAGCCACTTTGTAAGCCAAAATGCGTACCACGGTCAAACACCAAATTAAACTCTACATAGCGTCCACGACGATGTAATTGGAAGTCGCGTTGCTGCTCAGTGAATGGCAAATCTTTACGACGCTCTAGAATCGGCAAATAGGCTTTAGTAAATGTATTGCCTACCGATTGCATCATGCCGAAACAATGCTCAAAGCTGCCTTCGTTAAAATCATCGAAGAATAAACCGCCGATACCTCTCGGTTCGCCACGGTGTTTCAAGTAGAAATATTCGTCACACCACTTTTTAAAGCGCGAATAATAGCCTTCACCAAATGGCTCGACAGCATCATAAGAAGCTTGATGCCAATGGATACAATCTTCATCGAAACCATAATAAGGTGTCAGATCAAAACCACCACCAAACCACCATACTGGTGCCATACCATCTTTATAGACGATAAATAAACGCACGTTGGCATGGGAAGTGGGTGCCATAGGGTTGTTCGGATGAATCACCAAAGACACGCCCATGGCTTCGAATCGACCACCAGCCAACTCAGGACGATCTACCGTCGCAGAGGGAGGTAGGTTATCACCCATGACATGAGAGAAGTTCACACCGCCTTTTTCAATAACCTCACCACCTGCGATAACACGAGTACGTCCGCCTCCGCCATTAGGTCTATCCCAAGCGTCTTCTTTGAAACGAGCTGTCGGTTCAACGGTTTCTAATGTAGAGCAAATATGGTCTTGAAGGGACAGGAGATAGTCTTTAACGGCTTGAACATCGAGGTTGGTAACCGTAGCTGGTGAGCTTGCTGACATGAAATACTCCATCTTGTCGTGGCTTTAAAACAGAACAAATAAAAACGGCCTAATCATTTAGGCCGTAGTTTATAACACTGAAAGAACATTTGTCGCGAAGGAACTTGTTAATAGAAGAGAGCCATTAATAAAGATCTGAACCATCAGGACGCGTTCGTAAAAGATTTAGTACCCACATATATTGCTCAGGATGCTTAGATATCATCGCCTCAAGAGCTTGGTTCATAATGAGTGCATCGGTCTCTTCACTTCCACTAGGGAAATTTTCCAAGGGAGGTGAGATGAAAAGTTCGTATTTACCTAATTCTGCATTATATGCTGGCAACATGGGAACAACTTTCGCATCAGTAAGGCTGGCCAATCGACCCAAGCCCTTCATTGTCGCCTTGTTAGACGCAAAAAAAGGCGTAAAAACGGAATGCTGGGCACCCAAATCTTCATCTGGTAAGTAATACCCAAGATAGCCTTCTTTAACTGATTTCATAAAAGGCTTAATACCTGCACTTCGGCAATACACGCGCGCACCATACCGAACCCGCTGAAGATGGATCAACCAATTAAAAATAGGGTTTTTCTGAGTACGTATCATAGCAACGGTTTTATGACCTTTCGCAGTCAACATCACCCCAGCATAATCAATCGCCCAGCAGTGCGGCACCAGAGCAATCACATTCTGGTCACTTCTTAGCAGAGGAAATAAATGCTCTTCTCCAAAAATGACACAGCGATTTTCACAATGACGCTTGCTACGCACAATTAACTCACCATAGGCAATAAAATATTGGGCGGCGGTTTGAAAGCTTCTTTTAAGCAGAGTTTCTCGCTCTTCTAGAGTTTTGTCAGGAAAACAATGCTCTAAGTTCACCCTTGCTCTTTTTAATGCGCGACTCTTTGTATTAAGCAATCGACCAGCAATCCAACTCGCTAGCTTATCGCGCCAGCGCAAGGGGAAAAAAGCAATAAGCAACGAGACCAAGACACTAAACCATGTCAGCCAAAAGCGTGGGTGAAGAAACCGCCACTCAAAAGTAGGGTTATATGTATGCTTGTCGCCGTTGCTCATTCAGAGAGTATTCGCATAAATTGTGAAAACAACATGATACCTCAAACACTGTATATTGTTATATGCCCTGCTTTTAATTATTGAATGTACACGTTTTACTGGCAGCGAGCCTTCCAATCTGATAAAGCTCGATCAAAAAAATCAGGCTGATCCGTGCCTTGCACTAAAATGGAAGCACCATGTAAACAAGCTAATAGCTGACTGGCTTGTATCAATCCCAAATCTTCATTAATCTGATCTAAACGCACAAATACCTGCGAAAGCCAGTCTAAAATAAGCTGATAAAACGCTGCTAATTCGATACAAACAGCTTCGGGCAAAATAGCTTTATTCGATGTCAGCATAGTGCATAAGCTCATATCACGCTGATCCACTATCTTAGCTTTGAAGCCCTTGATAAAACCATTTAACAAAATTTTAGGGGAAAACTTTTCGTCTTTAGGGTTAGGCAATAGCTCGGAAAAGTCACTGGTATAACGCACCATTACAGCCGATACCAAGTCACCTTTGGTCGGGTAGTGATAGTGAACACTCGCACTCTTTATTCCTACTGCTTCAGCAATGTCTCGAAAACTAAACGAACTGTAACCGCCTTGAATAATAAAACGCTCGGCAGCATCCAGAATTTTGGTTTTGGTATCGTTTTTCTCAACGGTCATGAATGTGTCTCATCGTCATGTTATCTATCTAGTGATAGGTATTTTATTGACCAAGTCTAAATACTCAAGTTATATTGCATCTATCTAGTGATAGGTAGAATACCTTTTCGCTTCATTGAACGATCTGAGGAGAATAATGTGATGTACGATCTAGTGGTTTTGGGTAGTGGGCCTGGTGGCTATGCTGCCGCATTTCGAGCAGCGGATTTAGGATTGAACGTGGCCATGATAGAACGCCATGACACCTTGGGCGGCGTTTGTCTGAACGTTGGCTGTATTCCGTCCAAAGCCTTGTTACATGTGGCGGGCAAAATCCTTATGGCCGAAGAACCGGCTCATGGCGTGCAATTTGCCAAACCAACCATCAATCTAGACGACATCCGCCACCACAGACAATCCACCGTAGACACATTAACTGGCGGCCTAACGATGATGGCCAAGGGCAGGAAAGTCACCGTTATTCATGGGGAAGGCAAGTTCGATTCGACCAGCTCAATCACAGTCACCAAAGATGGACAGTCACAACAAGTCGATTTTAAAAACGCTATCATCGCCGTTGGTTCCCGCGCCATTAAATTGCCGTTTGTGCCTTATGACGATCCACGGATTTTAGACGCCACCAGCGCACTGCAGCTCGAACGCATTCCAGAACATTTACTCGTCCTTGGCGGCGGCATTATCGGCGTGGAAATGGCCACGGTTTACCAAGCACTTGGCGCGAAAATTACCGTCGCGGAACTTGGCGAGCAAATCATGACCGGCGCAGACAAAGACCTCGTGCGTGTCTTCGAGCAAGTCAACAAAGACCGCATGAGCTTTTTGACCAAGACCCAAGTCATCAATATAGAAGCCACACCAGAAGCCTTGAACGTCACCATGCAAGACAAAGATGGCGAGCGAAGCCTTTCAGTGGATGCCGTCCTGGTCGCCGTTGGTCGCTCGCCTAATGGCAAAACCGCGGGTATTTCCGACATCGGCGTCAAATTAGACGAACGTGGTTTTGTACTGACAAATGAAAAGTGCCAAACATCTGTACCCAACATTTATGCGATTGGCGACGTCACTCACGGCCCAATGTTGGCGCACAAGGCATCACATCAAGGCCATACCGCCGCTGAAGTCATTGCGGGTCACAAGGTTGGTTTCCAACCATTCGCCATTCCGTCCATCGCTTATACCTTTCCAGAAGTGGCCTGGGTTGGTTTAACCGAAACAGAAGCAAAAAAACAAAACATCGCCATAAAAACCGCCGTTTTCCCATGGACGGCAAGCGGCCGCGCCATTGCCTCTGGCGTGACTCAGGGTAAAACCAAACTCATTTATGACGAAGCAACAGAACGCGTCTTAGGCGCTGGCGTTGTGGGTTCCCACGCGGGAGAATTACTCGGTGAACTGACACTCGCCATTGAATTCGGCGCGACACTGGAAGACATAGCGCTAACCATCCACGCTCACCCAAGCCTACACGAAACCGTTGGTTTAGCTGCAGAACTCGGTGCTGGGACGATTACCGACTTGCCGAACAAGAAAGCGAACATTGTGCGTTAAACTCTTATTCAAGACATAGATAGCTGCTCAATAAAGCAGCTATAATAAAACGTGAATCATAAGGATGTGAGGAATATATGAGTCCAGCGGTATATAGAGAAAATGGTTTTAAATTTTCCAATGAAGAAGAAAGAATACATGTCCATATCGTTGGACATGATGGCGAAGCAAAATTCTGGATAGCTCCTGAAATTGCTCTTGCAAAGAGCTACAATCTTTCAGTAAAAGAGCTTTCTAAATTAGAAAAGAGCGTTGAGGAGCACAAAGATGAAATCATCGCCGCTTGGCAAAGACACTTCGGTTGAGGTTTTAGGATTAACACCTAATGGACTTTGGCTATTAACTCAAGGAGAAGAATATTTCTTGAGTTACAAAGAATTCCCATGGTTTAAAAACGCGCCCGTCAAGGCCGTTTTTAATGTTGAAAAGCAAGGGGAGAGTGGCTTCTGCTGGCCTGATTTAGATGTGGACTTATCTCTTGACGGCATTAAGCACCCAGAGAAGTATCCCCTGAAAGCAAAGCACTAAGATAGGGATGATGGTATGGATATGATGACGAACTAGACGCAGCCGTTTTGCGTATGCGTAATCTACGTGGTGCCAAAACCAACACACCAGAAAGTAATCAAATGAAAATCTTGGCGGTACTTGCCGAAGCCTACGAAGAGAAACGTCACCTATTGAGCCGCCTACCCAAATCGAAGCGATTAGGTTCCGTATAGAGCAAATGAATAAAACATTTTCTTATGATAAAGAGTGATCTTAAAGAAACCTAAAGTCAGCTCACATAGAAGATATGTTGATCGTCATCATAACTAAAATTGAGAACAATCTGGATCTGGCTTTCTTCGAGATGAAGCTTAGAAACCAGATCAAATGTGCCGTTTTCTGCTTTATTCGCAAGCGACCTTAATTGCTTTTCAAGCATTGTCCAAGCGAGCGTGTCTCTTGACTCATCGAAACCATGATCCGCTCTAAAAGTCGTCCTTAGCCAACTGAAATAGGCCAATGAATTGGCTTTGATATCCATACTATCACCAGCATCTGTGGCGACATAGCTCAGCCCACAATGGGAAAACTGTTGTTTTAAATATACTTTCCACTGCTGCATAAACTGATCGAAATAAGACAAACAAACCTCTTCCTACTTAACTAAACGTTTTGAAAAGACATTTAGAACACATTTCGCCAAAAATCAGCAAGTACATCTTCAATAACTCTATTTAGAGAGCCCTACTTTAAAGATAATTTGTTGACTACTTTTTGCACTAGGTATATTTTGGATACAAAATCCATTATTGACAATGGATATTAAATTCCTTCAATTTCTTAGAAAGGTATCGAATTATGAGCAATGACGTTTTTGATGTAAGTGTTTTCAATGGCATCATGCCGGCGTTGATGACGCCTTGTAAGTCGGACCGTACACCAGACTTCGATAACTTAGTGAAGAAGGGTAAGGAAATGATCGCGGCAGGGATGTCTGCCGTGGTGTATTGCGGTTCCATGGGCGATTGGCCTTTGTTGACCGATGCCGAGCGGATGGAAGGCGTGGAGCGCTTAGTGAATGCAGGTATTCCTGTGGTCGTCGGTACTGGGGCGATTAATACGAAATCCGCTGTGGCATTGGCAGCACACGCCGAAAAAGTCGGAGCGGCGGGTTTGATGGTGATTCCTCGAGTATTGTCTCGTGGTTCGGTCATTGCCGCACAGAAGCACCATTTCAAGGCGATTTTAGCCGCGGCACCATCGATTCCAGCGATTATCTACAACAGCCCTGTGTATGGTTTTGAAACCCGTGCGGATTTGTTTTTCGCGCTACGAGCTGAACATAAAAATCTGGTTGGCTTTAAAGAGTTTGGCAGTAAAGAAGCATTGCGCTATGCCGCGGAAAATATTACTTCTCAGGACGATGATGTTTTATTGATGATTGGTGTCGATACAGCGGTCTATCATGGCTTCGTAAAATGCGGCGCAGTTGGTGCAATTACTGGTATTGGTACGGCGTTACCGAAGGAAGTTTTGTTGCTAGCGAATTTATGTAAGCTTGCTGCGAAAGGCAACGCTGAAGCGCGTATTCGTGCCCAAGAATTAGAAGAAGCCTTTTCTGTTTTAGCCAGTTTCGACGAAGGCCCTGAGTTAGTCTTGTTCTTCAAATATTTGCTTGTTTTAAACGGTGAAGAAGAGTATCGATTACACTTCAACGAAACGGATGAGCTTGATGCCGCACAGCGTCGTTACTGTGAAGATCAGTATGCGCTCTTCAAAGACTGGTTTGCGGATTGGGCAAAACAAGGTGGAGTAATAGATACATGCAAGTAATAGACAGTCATACGGAAGGTGAACCAACCCGCGTTATTGTGTCTGGTGGGCCAGATTTAGGCTCTGGTTCTTTGGCCGAACGCGCCAAAATTTTGGCTACGGAACATAAGGATTTTTATCGCTCTGTAGTATCAGAACCCTATGGGCAAGAAGCCATGGTCGGCGTGATGCTGGTCAATCCGGTTGATCCTGGGTGCGTAGCAGGCGTGATTTATTTCGACGCCGCTGCGGTCATCGGCATGTGTGGTCACGGCACCATTGGTGTTGCCGCAACGTTGGCTCACATGGGCAAAATAGGCATCGGCACGCACAAAATCGAAACGCCAGTCGGCGTGGTTGAAGTGACACTTTCAGATGCAAACACAGTGACGGTGAAAAACGTGGCCAGCCGTCGTTTACACAAAGATGTGAACTTAGAAATCGAAGGGATAGGTACAGTCTCTGGTGATATTGCCTATGGTGGAAACTGGTTCTTTATTGTCGATCAAAGCCCTGTGCCTGTTGTTCCAAGTAATATTCGTAACCTGACGGAAGTCTCGATCAAAATTCGCGAAGCCATTGAAGCAAAGCAATTAACAGGTACAGATGGTGGCATCATTGATCACGTTGTTCTTTATGGGCCAGCACTTAGTGAAAATGGCCACAGCCGTAACTTCGTTCTGTGCCCTGACAACGCCTATGATCGATCACCTTGCGGCACAGGCAGTTCAGCACGCTTGGCTTGCCTAGCAGAGGATAATCGCCTTGCTCCAGGCGAAGAAATCATTCAAGAAAGCACCATTGGTAGTAGTTATCGTTTGAGCTATCAGCCTTCAACAAGCGATACGATTATTCCTAACATTACCGGACAGGCGTTTGTCACCAAAGAAGCAACCTTGATGATGAACCCCAGCGACCCGTTAAAAAATGGTATTAAACTGTCTTAGCGATGGATAGCTAGACTTCAAATAATTGGTTAGAAATAATTGGTGAACCCAAAATGGACATGACAAAAAATCAGGATGTGATTGTTATTGGAGCAGGGATTATCGGCATTAGTATTGCGCTAAAACTGCAATCTGAAGGCCGACAAGTGCTTGTATTGGATCGGAAAGGTGTTGCTGCAGAAACATCGTCCGGCAATGCAGGAGCGTTTGCCTTTGCGGATGTAATTCCTCTCGCCACGCCAGGCATTATGCGCAAAGCACCAAAGTGGTTGATCGACCCCCTCGGCCCTTTATCATTGCGTCCCGCTTACGCGTTGAAAATTCTCCCTTGGATGCTGCGTTTCTGGCGTGCCAGCTGGCAAGACAAATATCAAGCAGCGTTGGCGGCACAAGCCAGTTTGATGGATTTTTCTAAAGCAGCTCTTGAACGCCAAATTCAAGCAGTAAATGGCGAAGCTATGATTCGTCGAGAAGGGCAGTTACAACTTTACGAAGGTGAAGCAGAATTCAATGCCAGTCTTGCTGGTTGGCAAACGCGACAACAACATGGCGTAATCTATGAATTTTTACTCAGTCCAGACGCTATCGCCAAAGTCCAGCCCGGCATTCACCCCCGATTTACCCATGCGGCCTTTACTCCGGAGTGGAAAAACGTCTGCGACCCTGCCGAATGGACTAAACATTTAGCTGAAGAGTTTGAAAAACTTGGCGGTAGAATTGCCATTGCATCGATTGATTCCATTGAAGTGAATAACGATAGAGTAACCTTAAAAAGCGATGCGGCCGACTATGAAACAAGCCAAGTTGTTCTAGCTGCAGGGGCTTGGTCAAAAACTTTAGCGCGATCTATTGGTGACAGTTTGCCATTAGATACGGAACGAGGATACAACACGACCTTGCCAACTGGTGCATTCGATTTGAAGACACATATAACCTTTAGTAATCATGGCTTTGTGGTAACAAAAATAGGTGAAGGCGTACGTGTTGGCGGTGCGGTTGAGCTAGGTGGTTTAAACTTAGCTCCTAACTATCAACGTGCTGATGTCTTACTAGAAAAAGCAGCTAATTTCTTACCCGGTTTAAAAGTTAACGGAGGTAAACAGTGGATGGGCTTTCGTCCTTCTATGCCAGACAGCCTTCCGGTAATCAGTTATTCCAGTCGATCTCAACGGGTGATTTACGCTTTTGGACATGGACATTTAGGACTGACTCAATCCGCAGGAACCGCTGAGCTCGTCGCGGCACTTGCCAATACTCAGGCTCCAGATATTGACCTTACGCCATTTTCAGCCACTCGGTTTTAGTCTGTTTTAAGGTTTTGAAAAAGTTCTAGCGTGCTTTAGCGCGTAAAGAGCTTCGGTTTGGTGTTATCAGTTTTTTGACGGCCTGAAGGCCGACCTACATGTGATTGGTTTTTATCATTTTTTGTAGGTCGTGCTTTAGCGCGTCAGGGACTTGGATTTGGTGTTATCAGATTTTTTGACGGCCTGAAGGCCGACCTACATTAGAGCGGTTAGGGACGCTACCGCCGCGCTGCGGTAATCCATTCAAGCACTTGGAACTTGGTATTTTCAATATGAGAGCGGAGCTTGTCTGCGGCTGCATTGACGTTTCGTTGGCGAGCTAGCATTAGTAAATCGCTATGATCTTGCTGGGCGCTTTTTGACTTATTCAACTGATCAATGTGCATACTCACATAGCGATTGGATTGTAAGCTTGCACGCTCTAATAAGTTACTTGTGAGTTTCCTGTCGGAAGCAGCATAAAGTGCACTATGAAACCTTGCATTTAAAGGTCCCCAAGCCGCGACATCGCCACTTTGATAGGACAATTCCATCTCTTTAAGAATACTCTCGCAGAGCTCAAAATGTTCGCCTTGCATCAAGGGGATAGCACGAGTGAAAAGATCCACCTCTAGCATCATTCGTACATCAAAGATTTCAGCGATTTCTTCTAAAGTATGTTTGGTCACGGTGGCGCCACGGTTGTTGGTAAACACCACCAGCCCTTCTGCATCAAGACGCTTCAACGCTTCACGAATTGGCATGCGCGAGACATCGTATTCTTCCGCCAATAACTCCTGACGAATGAGTTCACCTTCAGCAAGGTCACCAGACAAAATACGCTGACGCAAATCTGCCGCAATAATATCGGGAAAACTCTGACGAACCACAGCTCTTTTCTGCGCCAATCTCTTACTCCTTCGTGAGCTAAGCCTTCGCGGCCTAAACACTTCACAATCTAAAGTGTGGAAGATTGGGCTATTATACGCAAAAGCGCCGCTAACGTGAGGTTAACGGCGCTTTTTTTATAGCTCATATCTTAAATTATTTTAAGCCGATCGATGCATTTAGAACGTAAGATTACCTGTCACGCTATAAGTACGGCCTAGGGCAGGGTAACGACCAACAGGACTGGTATCAACGCCGCGGAAGTAGTATTCCTTATCAAATACGTTGTTTACAGCGACATCAATACTCAACTTGGTTTTACCCGCTTCATAAAGATCTTTGCTGACGTTAAGATTCCAAACCGTATAAGACGGAATTTTACCTGTCGATCCATTAGCATCTTCCTCAGTCGTGTTACTCGCATCAGAGAAAGCGTCACTGTAGTAATAGCCAGACACAGTAGATTGGTAACCAGCAAAGTTATAACTCGCATCCCAAGAAAGCTGATGTTTTGAAGCGTCAATCAGCTGATTACCTTTATTCGCACCTTCTTCATAAGTCGCATCTAGGTAGGTATAAGCCAAACCTAAACTCAAGTCAGGCAAAGATTCTGGCCCATAGCGACCGGATAACTCAACGCCTTGGTGAAGAGTTTTACCCGCATTTTCAAAGGTTTGTTCTCCAGCAATCCATTCCAGCTGATCTTTATAATCAATTCGATACAAAGCGACATTAAAAGCGTTTCGTCCATGGGTATAACGCGCGCCGACTTCATAGTTCCAGGACAATTCGCCGTCTTTATTTCCATCGCCACGGATTGATGAAATCTGCGGTGCACGCAAGGATTTTTGTGCATTGGCGTAAGACACCCAGTCATCCGTCAAGCTATAAGCAACCGTCAATCCAGGTAAGGCTTCGTTAATCTGATTGCTTCTCTGTTCCTTGGTCGTACCATTATCTTGATAATTCATATGAACCGATTCAAAACGGACACCTGGTGTGACTTTCAAGCGATTATTCATCAAACCAACTTCATCACTCACATAAGCTGCAACCGCATCCGTATCCATTTGCCAATCACGAGGTACCGTTACCGCACCTGTAGAAATTGAAGTTTGGCGTAATTGATAATCGATGTCTTCGTTCACATAACGCATACCTACAATAAGGTTTTGCGTCACTGACTCAGGTGAACCAAATGCCACAGATAATTTGGGCTCCACCCCAAACACATTGAATTCACGAGGCGAGTTACGGATATCAGTAGAAGCAAACCGTGGATCAGACCAAGCTACGCCAGAAGTTCCGTTGTAACCCCATACAAAATTGCGTGTATCACGATGACCAAAGGTCAGTACTTCAAATTGCGCGGCGTTGCCCCAGTCTAAATCTTGTAAAAACTTTAAATGCCAACGTGTGGCATCGGCTTCATAAGTATCGTTGGTTCGCTGAGACTGCGTTCTATCTTCTTTATATGCTTGTGGCGATAGCGCTCCCGGCATTTGCGTATCGGCATCATAACGCTGTACAAACGCTTGTAGTTCCTGGGTATCACTGATTAACCAATCGGTTTTAATTTGGAAATTCTGGATATCGGTATCGGAGTGATCACGAGCACTTTCACCATTTTGAGTATTTGCTTCAACCTGTATAGCAAAATCATCCGTCACCCAACCGCCAGTACGCAAATACAAGTTATTCAGCATATTACTGCTGTGCTCAAATCCAGTGATTCTATTGCTAATTTTCGACTCCCATTCTCTCGGAATTGACTTAGTCACCAAGTTAATCACACCGCCGACGTTATTAGGACCATATTGAACCGCAGCCCCACCGCGAACCACATCAATACGCTCTAATGATGACAAGGTTGCAGGGAAAACGGACTGTCCAGTGTGACCGTAAGGTGCGAGTGTTAATGGCACTCCATCCATTAAAAACTGAGCTTGTCCACTACGGCTGGCACTCAAACCACGAACAGAGACATTCGGTAACACACCCGTTCCGGTTTCATCTTGTACTTTTACACCCGGAACTTGCTGTAGAGCATCATCAATGGATTTTGCTGCTGTTTTAGTCATCTGTTCAGCAGAAATAACAGTCCGGCTACCTGCGTATTCTTTTACGTCCGATTCTTTTGATTCACCAATTACACTCGCGTTAACTGTAAGTGCCTTTAATTCTGTCACGTCGCTAGCCGCTTGAGCAGACAAGCCAAACATCATAGAACAGGCCAAAATTGAATAGCGGAATGTCGTACTACTTAAAACAGACGATTCTTGGATAAACATATAAAAACGTTTCCTTTAGGAGGTAGGAATGACAACATTTTCTGATTTATAGCTCATAGCTGTAACTGACCATGAACTCAGCTGGTGAGCCGTAGCCAATCGAGTTGATACCGGATGTGCCATCTGTGGAGCCTAGGTAATACTTTTCATCAAAAATGTTGTATGCATTAAATTGCACACGATGTTTGCCGGTTTGATAAGACGCCATGGCGTTGACTGTGGTGTAGTCGCCTAGATCTACGGCTTCGTTGTTACCAGCGTAACGGTCTCCCACATATTTCACGCTGCCGCCAAAACGCCATGTATCGTTAAGTTGATAAGTCGTGCCTAGAGAAATAAGCTGATCGGACACATCGTTTGGTTTTTTACCTGTGTCGCGATCTTCTGCATCAAGGTAGGTATAACTAGCCGTTGCGCTTAATTGCTTGGTTAATTGTCCACGAGCTTCAAGTTCGATCCCTCGATGGCGCTCTTGGTTTTTGTTGACAATAAAGCCGTTCGTGTCAGTTTGAGGCTGCTCTTGATCAATTTGGAACACTGCCGCATTTAGCATTAAAGCGTCATCAAGCAAGTAAGCTTTAACCCCCACTTCTTTTAATTTCGTGGAGTAGAATTCAGCAAGCGTAGGGCTAATAAAGCTACCGCCATAAGGTAACTGCCATGATTTGGCGAAGGTTGTATAAGCAGACATATTGTCGGTAATACGATAAACCGCACCAAGACGATAACTGGTCTTATCATCGTCATTATTACTTTTAACACCGGCTGCTGTCGTTTGATCTAAATCCATATGATCTTGACGAATATTCCCGGTGAATGACCAATCACCTAGCGTAACAATATCTTGGACATATAAACCGATGGTTTTAGTCGTATTCTCTCGAGAGGCGGGAAAGCCTGGGCTAGCAACGTTATCTGCTATAGGGTCATCAATGCTTTTTGCTGGCAAACTTTGATTTCTTAAGTTCAAATCAATATCGATTTGATTGTAATCTGCACCAAATAATAATTGCTGATTGCCTACATCCCATTTCAACTCGGACTGAAGTGTCGCCGTAGTACGAGGGTCGTAGCCAAAATCGTTCACCGTTTGAGCCACTGTATTGGCACTGGTTACTGCTGATGTGGTTTGTCGAGTGCCTTGTTGCTCCAAAGTCACTCTTGTAAAGGCAACTCGATTGTTCCATGTAATATCAGGACCAAACTTAAGCTCATCGTCTATCGCTACTCTAACGCTGTCAGATTCTTGGTAATCGTTTTTACTACCAAAAAATGTGTGACGAGAGACATCCACTGGCTTGCCATCTTTAGATGGTATGCCGCGATAAGGCACAAGGTTTTGATGCATGACTTCGATATCTAAATTGACCGTATGATCATCCGATGGCTTAAATTGAAATGTTGGAGCGATAAAATAATCGTCTGAATTAACATAATCGACAAAAGAGTTCGAACGACGTACTTCTACGTTAAGGCGGCCATTAATGGTGTCGGTTAATTTAGTTGACGTATCGATTGAGCCTGAGAACTTATCGTTACTGCCATAGCTGGTGGATAAACGCGTAAATTCATCGCCATTGGCTCGTTTTGTAACTAGGTTAATAATACCGCCGGCGGAGCCTCGTCCGTACAAGGCTCCAGCAGGGCCTTTGACTATTTCTACCTGTTCTACGTTGGCTAAACTACGATACGACTGCAAATTACCATCGTCTCTTAAGCCATCTCGGTAAATATCTCGAATCGCATCAAAACCCCGAATCACAAACTGATCTCGGCTGCCTTCACCCAGCGTATTGTTAACACCCGCAACACCATCTAATGCGTCAACCAGTCTGACCGCACCACGATCTTTCATTTCTGTATCCGTTACAACGGATACAGATTGTGGAATATCTAACCATTCAGCATCAGATTTACTACCCGATGTCGGTAATTCCTGCGCATACCCTTTATAACCTTGAACCACCAAAGGAATAACTTCATCTGGCACAGATTCAGATAAATCTCCAACATTACCGTCTTGAGCGAGGGCAGAAAAAGAAGCCAAAGAAATAGCGACAGCCAAAGGCGTCAAAATGAAAGATTTGATTATCATTATTGTTTTCCACAAATATTGAATATTGAGATGAAATGCGTAGGACAAGTAAACTTACATACATTTACTTTTCAATAATAAGAACACATATCATTATCATTTACAAACAGAAATGGCACGTTGCAACTTGCGCAACGTGTTTTACAAAAGAAAATATAAAGTGAGTAGAATCAGGGTAAACGCCATTTGAGGAGGTAATAGATTAATAAATAATGATTTTAGGGGGACAGAACCCGGTTGAGATCTTTAGCTATCCCTTCTGCAGCAAGAATGCCTCGGTTTAAAGACCATAACTCGGGTGAGACTTTGATAAGTTGATTTTTCTTCTCTGCGGTAAGTAACTGAAACAATGGGTTAGTACGCCAATCATCCAGGACCGTGTGATTACCATATGAGCCGATCAACAACCAATCAGGATTCACCTTGAGTAATAATTCTAGGCTATTGGCTAAATATGGCATGTTGCCATCATCAGGAATTGGACTGGCTAATCCCAGAGCATTTAACACCCCGCCAGCGTATGAGTCTGGCCCATGCAACCACATGCCCCGAGCACTAACAATCGCAAACTGTACACTTCCGACCGACGTCATTTTTTCAAATACCTTTCGATAGCTAGCCATGATGGCTTTATGTTCGCTAAGCCTTGCCTGCATTTCTGCGTTTTTATTAACAATAATTCCAATCTTTTCAGCAGACGCAAGACTGTCTAAATAGCTTTCACCACGGCTTTTTAGCAGCAAAGTTGGGGCAATGCGGGATAGATTATCGTAGGCCGCCGCGTGCCGCTGAAAATCCGCGATAATTAAGTCTGGCTGTAGTTCGGCAATTCTCTCCATACTTGGTTGTGATCGCATTCCTAGAGAGGTCCAAGGTTTCAGTTTCGCCTTAACTTCTGGGAGTAAATTATTAGGGTCATTATCATCCGCAATGCCAATTGGAGAGAGACCAACCGCAACAAGCGCATCCACAAAAGACAACTCTAAAACAACAATGCGCTTAGGCTCGCTGGGAAGCGTAAAAGTACCATTTTCATCTTGAATGCTTGGATAGGCCCAAGAAGATAATGACAATAAAAGAGAAATTACATAAATAGATACATGGCGAAACAGCATAAGACGGCTCTTTTTTTGATATCGCATCATATTTCAAAAGAGAATCGCTATCAATTTCATTTTTAACAACGAAATAATCCATTTGGCATTCAGAAAGCTTTCATTGCTCCACTTACAACTTTTATTAAAAACCTTCGCACTAACGCTAACAGCCTAATGTTTGAATAACTTCAAACATTGAGTTGATAGCTTCTCATTTTTCAAACTGTAGCCATTGCCTACTATCGATTGGTATTAAAAGTGCAGCGTTTCGAAGCGCACTTACTAACCATTCTCCGCAGTCTAGTCTGGAGTGTTTTATGACAGCGATACTATCTCAACCTTCTCTACTTAAAAGCCGCTCGTACATTGGTGGCGAATGGGTAGAAGCCAAGTCTGGCAAGACCTTCGCAATTACAAACCCGGCGAATGGCGAACACATTATCGATGTTGCGGATTTAGGCGCAGAAGAGACAACGCTTGCCGTTGAAGCTGCCGAAAAAGCGCAAAAAGAATGGCAAGGTCGCACAGCGAAAGAGCGCGCGACACTATTGCGTCGTTGGAACCAACTCATTCTGGACAACCAAGACGACTTAGCGACCTTGATGACCTTGGAGCAAGGTAAACCGTTTGCTGAAGCGAAAGGCGAAGTGGCTTATGGCGCGTCTTTTATTGATTGGTTTGCAGATGAAGCACGTCGTTTGAATGGTGATGTTATTCCTACTTTCGCCAAAGACAAGCGCGTATTAACTATTAAACAGCCTATTGGTGTGGTGGCGGCAATTACGCCATGGAATTTTCCAATAGCCATGATCACTCGTAAAGCAGGTCCTGCGCTTGCAGCAGGTTGTGCGATTGTCATCAAGCCTTCTGACGAAACCCCTTTGTGTGCTTTGGCTCTGGCTGAACTTGCGCATCAAGCAGGCATTCCAGCAGGCGTATTGAGCGTTGTTGTCGGTAAAGATGCAAAAGCTATTGGCGGCGTATTAACAGGCCATCCAACCGTGCGTAAATTATCTTTCACCGGTTCTACACCAGTCGGCAAGTTGTTGCTTTCTCAATGCGCGCAAACGGTTAAACGTACTTCGATGGAGCTGGGCGGCAACGCACCTTTCATCGTGTTTGACGATGCCGACCTAGATGCCGCAGTAGAAGGCGCGATTGCATCTAAATACCGTAATGCAGGCCAAACCTGTGTTTGCGCGAACCGAATTTTAGTGCAAGAAGGCGTGTACGATATTTTCGCAGAGAAGCTGGCTAAACGTGTTGCCACCTTCAAAACTGGTGATGGTTTTGCTGAAGGCGTCAACATTGGTCCGCTAATCAATCCAGCGGCGATCAGCAAAGTTGAACAACTTGTTGGCGACGCTATAGCAAAAGGCGCGAAAGCGCTAATTGGTGGCTCAAAAGCCACGGCTGCTGGCGCCCAGTTCTTCGAACCAACCATTTTGACTGGCGTTACCGAAGATATGGACATTTTCTCTAACGAGATCTTTGGCCCAGTTGCTCCGCTGTTCAAATTTAAAACCGAAGATGAAGCCGTTGCCATGGCAAACAATACCCCATTTGGCTTGGCATCTTACTTCTATTCCCAAAATATTGCGCGTATCTGGCGTGTATCTGAAGCCTTGGAATACGGCATGGTTGGCATCAACGAAGGCATTATTTCCAGTGAAGTAGCGCCATTCGGTGGTGTGAAAGAATCTGGTAGCGGCCGTGAAGGTTCTCAGTACGGCATCGACGAATACGTTGAAATCAAATACTTGTGCATGGGCGGCTTGGCGTAAGGTTCTACCTTACTCAACCTCTCTTATCTAAATTAACAAGCGGTGCTGGCGCCGCTTCATGTACATAGAGCTTGCTCTAAAGGTGAAAGACAAAATGAAAAACGCTGATCTACAAAAACGCAAAGAAAGTGCCATCGCTCGTGGCCAAGCTAACATGGCACCAGTGTATGTTGACCGTGCTCTAAATGCAGAAATCTGGGACGTGGAAGGCAAACGATATATCGACTTTGGTGCAGGTATCGCCGTTGTTAACACGGGCCATAACCATCCAAAAGTAAAAGCTGCGACATTGGCGCAAATAGAGCGTTTCTGTCACACCTGTGTGATGGTCAGCCCATACGAATCTGCTGTGGCGTTGGCTGAGAAGCTAAACGCGGCGGCGCCAGGCAATACACCGAAAAAATCTATCTTCGTCACAACGGGCGCGGAAGCGGTAGAAAACTGTGTGAAGATTGCTCGCGCTCACACGGGTCGTCCTGGCATCATTGCGTTTAACGGCGGTTACCATGGTCGTACTAACATGACCATGGGTCTAACAGGCAAAGTGAACCCTTACAAAATCGGTTTTGGCCCTTTCCCAAGCGATATTTTCCATATCCCTTACCCAAATGATTACCTAGGTATAACAGAAGAACAAGCTCTAGCGGATCTACAGTTACGTTTTACTTGCGACATCGAGCCATCTCGTGTTGCCGCTATCATCATTGAACCAGTACAAGGCGAGGGTGGTTTCTACCAAGCATCAGCAAGCTTCCTACAAAAGCTTCGTAAGCTATGTGACGATCACGGAATGCTGTTAGTCCTTGATGAAATTCAGTCTGGCTTTGCTCGAACTGGTACTATGTTTTGCCATGAACAAGCAGGCATCGAAGCCGATCTTATGACCACAGCTAAAGGCATCGCAGGCGGTATCCCTTTAGCCGCTGTTGTCGGTAAAGCAGACATCATGGATGCGCCAATTCCTGGCGGTTTAGGCGGCACTTACGGTGGCTCTCCTATTGGTTGTGCTACTGGCCTAGCCGTTTTTGATGTTATCGAAGAAGAGAAACTATGCGAACGTGCGACGCTAATCGGCAAACGTTTTGTTGAGCATCTAAAAGCGCTTCAAGCTGACTTTCCAAACATTATCGGTGACGTACGTAACTCAGGCGCGATGATCGCAGTGGAATTCGTACATGACGGCGATGTGAATAAGCCTTATCCAGAGCTTGCGAAAAAACTGTCTGCAAAAGCGTCTGAAAATGGTTTAGTGCTTTTGTCTTGTGGTATTCGCGGCAACGTTATTCGTTTCTTACCCGCTTTGACCATCGAAATGGAGATCATTGACGAAGGCATGGAAATCTTCAAACGCTGCTTTAAAGAGCTTGTATAAGCTGCTTTATTTGAGTCGCTGTATTTGAACAGCTTTCTTTTTGATAAGTAACACTTCCGCTTGCAAGAATGATTCTTGCTCCAAGCCACTGTGGTAACACGGTGGCTTTTTTTATGCGGATTTTTTTATTTGCAGCGCTGAATGCTGAAGTTGAAAACAACAGTATTCATTAGATAATTTGAGAAATTACTGAAAATCTTTGGATCCTGTCTCTTCGCGTTCCGTGTAGGGTGGAAGCCCCATATCACGGCGCAGATAAGCCGGTAGATGTCGAGTCATAGCCATTTGTTTTCTCGTGATACGTCTGGCTTTTTGTGCTTGATACTTACTCTTTAGCAACTCATAGCTTGCTACTATTTTCTGATTCAACCACAACAATAACGTCCACATACTCACACCTCCTGCTGATAAGAGCTTTATTGTGTCGCTAAAAAGAGGTAAAAACGAATGCTATATTCTTACAAATAAGATTAGAAAATCTTATGGCTTTTATTTTGGATACTAGCTTATGAGCAATCGCGTTACTCACCTCAAAGCAGCACATTATTTTTCGGTGGCAAGCCAAACATTGAGCTACACTAAAGCCGCAAAGCAACTGCATGTATCACAAGCGGCTGTGAGCCAGCAAATTCGTTTATTAGAAGATTATCTTGGTGTAGTGCTATTCTACCGCTCTGGTCGCGACATGCGCCTCACCAGCCAAGGACAAGTTCTAGCAGAACATCTAGATCAAGCGTTTGAACATATAGGAAAAGGCTTAGAAAGCGTTAAACTCGAACCGCTTGAAGGAACATTGCTCGTTTCAGGACTACAAAGCTTTGTGTCCTTATGGTTGATGCCAAAGTTATGGCGCTTTTCCCACTTACACCAAAATATCAACGTCAAACTGTTCTCTTCTGATGAGCGCGAAGACATCCACTCGGGCAAAATCGATATTAGTATTGATAACCTTATTAATCATCAAGATAATATTTCTCAGAGCCTGCTTTTATCTTCCGATATCATTCCAATTTGCGCACCAGAATTAGCGAAAAGCATCTCATTTGAACATCCGACAGATTTACTCAAATGCTGGCTTATACAAGTCGATACTCCTATTTATCGTTGGGAAGCATGGTTTGCAGAGCAACAGATCTCGCCACTGCGCAGTAAAAAATTACTCTGGGCAGAAGTGAACTCTTGGTACATGGGAATAAGCGCGGTAAAAGCGGGTCACGGTGTATTCTTATGCCCAAGGTTTATGGTGCAAGAAGAGCTAGAGCAAGGAGTACTAGTACAAGCTTTCCCTCATTTGCTAAGTCATAAGATTAACTTTTACGTCAACTACGCGAAAAACTCGCCGAGAAGAGCTCGAATTGAAGCCTTTGTCGATTGGTTAAGAGAAGAAAGTAACGGACAGAATGATGCTCCCATAAAAAAAGGTCCTCACCAGTCACTGCCTTGGCCTTAAAAAAGAGGCGACCACGTTCAGATGGAATCGCCTCTGTATGGCAACGTTAGCCCAACAAGGAAGGCAGCCACAATGAAATGGCTGGGATATAAGAAACAAGTAAAAGTACAAAAAGGTTACAAAGTAAGAAAGGCCAAATCGCTTTTACAATGGTTGTCATTGGCAGTTCACTGATTCCTGCAGCTACAAACAAACAAACACCAACTGGTGGCGTTGTTAAGCCGATAATCAGATTAAGCACTGCCATCACGCCAAAGTGAATCGGATCCATACCAATACCTTCTGCCACTTTTAACAAAGTCGGAAAAAGGATAATCAGAGCCGCGATGGTTTCCATAAAACCACCCACAATCAATAACACGATATTGATGATTAGAATCACTACTAATGGATTTTCACTAATGCTAAATATCGCGCCCGCTAACATCTGTGGAATTTGTTCGCTGGTAAGAATCCAACCAAATAAATTTGCCATGCCCACCAGCAACAACAAACTGGTTGAGCTTAAAACCGTGTCCACTAATAGTTTCGGAAGGTTCTTCCAAGTCAGGCCTTTATAAACAAACATACCGACAATAAATGCGTATAGGCTTGCCATAATAGAGGCTTCCGTTGGTGTAAATAGTCCACCAATAATCCCGTACAGGATAATGAAGGTCATCAATAGCGCCCAAAAAGCACCTTTCCCAACGATGTAAATTTCTTTTAACGTGGCACGTTTTTCACGAGGATATTGGCGTTTCACAGCAATAATATAAGCCGTTATCATCATTGCTAGCCCTAGCATAATGCCAGGGACGACACCTGCTAAAAACATTTTGCCAACGGAAATACCGCTTAATGAACCCACAATAATCATAGGAACACTAGGTGGGATGATCGGTCCAATCGTCGATGATGCGGCCGTTACCGCCGCCGCAAAGGGTTTGTCGTAACCACTTCGAGCCATACCTGGAATCATCACAGCGCCAATGCTCGCCGTATCCGCCACAGCAGTACCAGAAATACCGCCAAAGATCATTGAGCCGCCAACATTCGCCAGTCCAAGGCCGCCACGAATGTGACCTAACAAGGCATTACTGAACCGAATAATATAATCGGTAATATTACCGACGTTCATTAAATTGCCAGCCAGAATAAAGCCGGGGATACAGAGCAAAACAAAGGAATCCATACCTGCGTACAAACGCTGAGGCACTATGGTTAAAGGAATCCCTGCCATAGTTAAATAAGTAAGCGATGCGATACCTAGGCAAAACACGATTGGTACGCCCACAAAAAGCAGTAAAAAGAATACGAGAAACAGTAAAATGACTTCCATTATGACGCTACTCCTTGGTCATCACGTTCAAGCAGAACAAGCAGTGCACTCATAAAGCTATAAAATGCCGTTAACGCGAAGAAAAAAGTCACCGATAGGAATGCCCAGTACATAGGAACTTCTAAAGCAGGAGAGGTCTGCCAACGTCCTATTTGAGCGTATTTGATGGCATAAGGCAGAATATAAATAGCAAAGCTCCCCGCCAATACATGGCAGAAAATTTGATATACCTTATTCCAGAATCGATTTAAAGCACCTTGATACAGTTCTAGACGCACATGGCGATTATGTCGAATCACTAATCCAGAACCCATCACTATAAGATAAACAAATAAATAGCGAGACAGCTCTTCTGTCCAAATAGGGGAGCTAGGCAACAAGAAACGCGAGATTACTTGCAGCATAACCACCGCAGTAATCGCCAATAATGCAGATACAGCTAATACAGAAAATACCCAATCAATGATGTGTAGCAACCACTGAATACTTGCTTCCAGCTTGCCCACAAAATCTCTTGGGTTATTGGTTTGAGATGAGATACTCATCGTATTTCTCTCCAAAAGGGCCTATTTTCGCTATAAAAGCGAAAATAGGCGGTCTTAAACGGATTTAGATTTTGTTATAAAGCGCAAGTTGTTCAGGAGTTAGAGCATCTTGTACTGCTTTTTGAGCTGCCGCTTTGAACGCTTCAAGATCTGGCTGCACAAACTCCATCCCACGAGCTTCTAGAGTAGAACGCAATTGTGCTTCATCTGCAGCAAACATGCTGTGTTCATAGCTTTGCATTTGCTTACCAGCGTCCAGAACGATGTCTCGCAAATCGGCAGGCATACTGTTTAGCTTGTCTTGGCCAATCACCACATAAATCCAGCTACGAACGTGACCTGTTAAGTTCACATATTTCTGAACTTCGTAGAAACTCGCACTATTGATCAAACTTAGTGGGTTCTCTTGCCCATCAATCGTATTCTGCTGCAAGGCAGTAAATACTTCGCTAAATGCCATAGGGATTGGTTTAGCCCCTAGTGCTTGCCAGGTTTTTACAAACAGAGGCACGTTAGGCACTCGCAACTTCAAACCATCCAAATCACTCGGAGATTGAATTTTACGGTTGGAGGTTAAATGACGAGGACCACGCTCGAACCACGCAATAGGTTTAAGTCCTGTACGCTCAGAAATCTGCTCACTAATTTCTTTACCAACTTCGCCATCAACGGCTTTTGTCAGCTGTTCAGAGCTGGTAAAAGCATAAGGAACTGCCATCAATGCCGCTTTTGGTGCCCAGTTTTGTAGCGATTCACCCGTTATGGTCATATCCGCTGTACCAAGCTGAATGCTATTAATAACATCCATTTCTTTGCCTAACTGCTCATTAGGATAAAGCTTAACGTCAATACGGCCATTCGATTTTGTTTCTGCGACTTCTTTAAATTTCAAAGCAGCTTTGTGCCAAATATTGTCTTCGTTGGCTGGATAGCCAAATTTCAACGTAACATCAGCAGCTTGAGCTAGCCCAGCCAACAAGATAGATGACATGACGGCGACTTTTAACATTGGTTTAATCATGGTGAACTCCGTTTTTATTATTAGATTGATGCTATTGGGTTATCTTTTTCTCATTATCTGCCTGAAAATACCTGCTGCATAAAGCAGACAGGCATTAATAATGAGTGTTGTTAAGATAATGTTTAAAGGGATTTCTAAATCGATTTAGGGAACTCTATTCCTGCGGCTTCGGCTGATTGCTTGAGACGGTCTAATGTTTCATCATTTAACCGGATGCCTTGAGTTTTTGACTGTTTAACACAAGAAAGTCCAAATTGTCCTGGCACTCGAACAGGTTTACCTTCTTCTCTTGGGCGAGAAGCTAGACATAGCTCAGTCAATTTATCCATTTGCTCTTTAAAGGCTTCTAAGCCAGCAAAAGCTTCTGGATCAATCAATTGAATATAAACATTACCACCCCATCGAGAAACATCATCTGCTCGGCCATGACCAGACAGTCCTTGAGTGAGCATTTCGACCATAATGCTAAAGCAGTAACCTCTATGGCCATAATCAGTGCCACCAATAGGAAGGATTGCGCCACCATCATTAATGACTGTGGCATCCGTAGTTTCATTTCCATTCTTATCTTGCAGCATTGGGTAAGGCATAGGTAAGCCAGTATTTAAATGCTCTCTGACTTTAGAAAAAGTACAAATAGAAGTCACAGTATCAATGATCACAGGATCGCCACTTGTTGGGTAACCAATTGCCCAAGGGTTAGGAGTCAAAACAGGATCAATACCTCCAAACGGAGCGACAAGTTTACCTGCTGGATCAGACGTTGAAACAATACAAATTAAGTTCTTATCAGTGGCTAATTTAACGTAAGTTGATAGGCAGCCAATATGATGTGCTCGATTAATTGATGCTGTGACGACGCCATGTTCTTTTACTCGTGAAAACGCCTCATCCATTGCCTTGTTCATCATCCAGATTCCTGGAAGATACTGTGCATTCCATACAAATGTTGACCCTGTATCGTTAACGACCACAACATCATCAGCCTCTTGCATCTTTCCTGCTTGTAACTCCGGAATATAGTATGGAATTAAAGATAATCCGTGAGTGGTAAAACCTAGCTCATCGCTTTGAATTAATAACTCTGCAGTGATACTTGCCCTATCATCAGGCATTCCATATTGACTTAATAATTTGGTTCCTAATGATTTTAATTCGTTACGATTGAAATAAGTAAATTTCATTTTTTACTCCATTAAAGTAGAAGGTAGCATCAGAGAGATATCTGGAAATATGGTTAATATGATTAAAAATAAGATGAAAGTTAAAATAAATGGTATTGATGACTTGAAAAAATCTTCTGTTTTACAGTTCAGTAGACTGCAAACTGTAAACATACAAATTCCAACTGGTGGAGTATTTGCCCCAATCAGAATAGTTGTCGTCATCAATATTCCGATATGTACAGGGTCATAACCGATTGATGTTAAAACAGGTAAAATTATCGGCGTTAATAAAAGAATACATACTGATCCATCTAAAATCATTCCGAAAATCAACACGAGTAGTAAACAAAGAATGAGAATTAAATATTGATTGCTTGTAACACTGGAGATAAAATCGCCTGCCGCTACGGGTAGCTGCTCTAATATTATGGCATACCCTAGAGCTCCAGCAGCCATTATCAAAAACATCACCATACCTAAGTCTACAGCAGAGTTTTTTAACGCTTTTTTAAGACCATTAAAAGATAGCTCTTTGTAAATCCATCGTCCTACTATCAATGCATAAACAACAACAAAAGCACCCGCTTCACTAGGTGTGAAAAGGCCAAGCCGAATAACAAATAGCAAAAAAACAGGAAATAGCAATGCCCAGATATTGATTCTTGCACTATGAGACACTTCTTTAAATTTAGGTAATCCAGGTAATTCTGGCTGTATTTTATAATGCTTTGCTATCCACCAACTTAATAACATCTGCATAACAGTCAGCAATAAACCAGGCACGATACCGGCTAGAAAAAGCTTGCCGATTGATACGTTTCCTACAAATCCAAATAATATCAAGCTAATGCTGGGAGGAAATAAACCTGTTATCAAAGAGCTATAGGCAATCACATTGGCAGAATAGGGAACAGGGTAGCCTTTACGCTCCATCTCAGGGCCAATCAATCGACTTTGCATGGACGCATCAGCAACAGCAGATCCAGAAACACCACCAAGGATTGCGCTCATAAAGATAGATATCTGCGCTAAACCACCAGCCATCCAACCAACAACATACTTAGTGAAATGAAACAGGCGAGCAGCAATACCTGTTTCATTCATAATATTCCCAACGAGAATAAATAAAGGCACAGCAAGCAAGGCAAAGTTTTGTGTTGGCGATGCTATTTTTTGATAAAAAATGGTAAATGGTAATTCACCAATAAAATGAAAATATATTGCCGATGATATTAAAATTGAAAATGATACAGGCATTCCTATAAAAATTAAGGTAAAGAACACTATGATTAATGTTAGCATTCTATACCTCTACCTTTTCTTTATTTAATTTGTAGTATCCTAATTTTTTTATGCAGGTTTCCATATGAGCGATAATTGTAATAGACATCAGGAGCATTGAGAGAGGAATAACCGGCATAATATATCGATATGGAATACCTGTCGCATTGAACATTCTAAATTTATAAACATGAATTAACTCCACACCTTTGGTGATAGAGAAAATGGTAAACGCCAACATAAGTATAAGAACAAATAATTGAAATATGTTTTGTTTCTTTTCATTTAATTTTTCAACAAAGTATGTAATACCTATATGTTTATGTTTCTTTAGCGTTAAATCAACACACAAAAAACACACAATCATAAAAAGTATTTTAGCAATCTCAACAGACCAAATTATAGGGTAACCCATGCTTCGTGATACCGCAGCGGAAAATACGAGTATAACGATTAATGACAAAATAATTTGAGACAAAATCACTTCTAAATTATATATAGAGCGACTGATTTTATTAAACATAAAAAGTCCTTAAAGCAAAATTTAAAAATGGGCTACCTTATTTTCGGTATGTTATTTTAAGCTTGCTTCTACTTTTTTATATTCATTAGATAAGCCTATCGATTCGAATGACCCTTTACTATTTTCTTGAAACTTTTCAATATCAACTTGATTAAACTTCATACCATGCTTTATGGATTCATCAATATATTGTTGTTCATTTTTAAGAATAGTCGTGGTTACAAAATCACCTGAATCGGAAGCTTTTTCTTTTAATAATGTTTGATAGCCTTCTGGTAGAGATTTGAGCCACTGCTCTCCCACTACAAGATAAGTCATTAGAAAAGCATGATTTGTCGGTTGAATATAATTTGCTACTTCATAGAGCTTTGAATCATAAAACGCAGCTGGGTGGACTTCTACACCATCAATAACCTGTTGCTGTAAAGCCGTATATGCTTCATTCCAAGGCATTGGTGTTGCTGTACCACCTAAAATCTCGACTGTTTTCACACCGATAGTTGAACCGGCAGCTCTAATGCGCATGCCTTTTACGTCAGCAGGTGTCGATACAGGCTTTTTGGTAATCAGCATTCTTGTTCCTTGGAACCAGTTTGCAGATAAAATAACTAAACCACCTTTTTTTTGTAGTTCAGCTTCTAATTCCTTGAAGGCATCTGATTTATAGTACTTCTGCGCCTGTTCTAAGGAGTCAAAAACATATGGGCTAGCTAGAACACCAAAATCATTCACATAGTTTTGCAAACGTGATGGATCAGCCATCATACTCACATTGGAACCAGCTCGTGCTTGTTCAATTAGATCACCTGTTCCGCCAAGTGAACCACTTGGGAAAACGTTGACTTTAATATCACCATTAGTTGCAGCCTCTACTTCCTTTTTAAAATGAAAGAGGCCTTTTGTCAGAGGGTTATTTGGAGCAAGTACCGTGCTCATACTTAACTTGTACGACTCAGCATTAACCGACAAGCTGACAAATGATACCGATGCAATTAATAATATTTTTTTGATGTTCATAGTCGTCTCCATTATTTTTTATTTTTGTATTTTATTAAGACAATTGGCCTTGATAAGAACTTATCTTATAAAGTGGTTTATCGTATCAATGGCGAATTCACTCACTCATATCAACAAGCACTTTACGAGTAAGTTCAGGGTGGTTTTCCATTAGCTGAATGCCATCGCCAATGTCGTTTAAAGCAATCCGATGGCTAATTAATGCCAAAGGATCCAAACGACCTGATGCGATCATTTCAAGCACTTGAGGAAAACGGCGATTGTTAAGGCGTGAACCCACAATCGTCAGCTCTTTCTTAATGACTTCAATTTGCGCTAAATCACTTGGTGTTGTACTAAAACCCAACAAACCAATACGGCCAGCAGGGCAGGCGATACGTAAAATTTCAGGCAAAAGCGCCGGAATACAAGCAGCATCGGCAATCAAAGGTACACCTTCGCCATTTGTCCATTCTTGGATACAGTCTTCGACTTTATTGACTCTGCTGTTAATCACATCTGTTGCGCCAAGAGATTTAGCCGTTTCTAAACGTTCATCAACAATATCGGTAACAATGATACGTTCGATACCCATGGCTTTTGCCACTTGCACTATGGTCAAACCGATCACGCCAGCACCGTAAACCAGCAAGGTATCGCCTGGAATTGGCTCCATTCGAGACAACACATTAGTGGCAATAGAATAAGGCTCAACCAATGCAGCTTGCTCAAGTGTGACATTGTCAGGAAGGACTAAAACATTGCTGGCAGGCGCACTGGTGAACTCACCAAAACCACCGTTACGATGCACACCAAAAACCTGTAATTTCGCACAAACGTTAAATCGACCAGCACGGCAGGCATAACACTCACTACAACTAATAACAGGATCAACACACACTTTATCGCCAACCTTGACATGCGTGACGCCTTCGCCAACTGCGGCGACAACACCTGAAAATTCATGGCCGGTAATTCTAGGAAACTGAACAAAAGGATTTTGTCCATGAATAATGTGCAAATCAGATCCGCAAATTCCCGCAAAGGCGGTTTTAATCAAGACTTCTCCGGCCTCAGCGACAGGCTGTTGGGTATCGATTAAGGCATAGTCATTTACATTAGCTACTTGAAACGCTTTCATAATTTTCTACCAATTCCACAAGGTGCCATCTTCTAAACGATTAACCGGAAGATAAGCAGGTTTATAGGGATATTTCGCGGCAAGCTCTTCATCTATATCAACACCATGGCCAGGAACATCACCGGGTGTAAAAAAACCATCTTTGAACTCATAGCCATGAGGAAAGACTAAATCGGTTTCCTTGGTATGCGGCATATGTTCTTGAATGCCAAAGTTAGGCACCCAAGTATCAAAATGCAGTGCAGCGCCCATACAAATAGGAGAAAGGTCCGTCGCGCCGTGGAAGCCTGTTTTGACATGATAGACAGAGGCAAAATCAGCGATACGACGTACATTGGTGATGCCGCCTGCATGGGTGATTGTTGCCCGGATGTAATCTATTAGCTGATTTTGAATCAACTCTTGGCAATCAGACAAACTATTGAATACTTCGCCAATCGCTAGAGGTGTCGTCGTATGCTTACGAATTAATTCATAGGAAGACTGATTCTCTACTGCCGTACAATCTTCTAACCAGAATAAGTGGAACTTCTCGACTTCTTTGCCTAAACGCGCTGCTTGGATTGGCGTGAGACGATGATGTACATCATGCAGAATATGTAAGTCTTCACCAAACTCTTTGCGAACAGCGGCAAAAAGTTCAGGTACATGATTAAGGTATTTTTCCGTAGACCAAACATGTTCTGCAGGTAAAGCAGAGTCTGCAGGTTCATAAGGTTTTCCGGCTTCTTTGGAAACACCGTAGGTGGTTGGTATGCCTGGTATGCCACATTGAACTCGAACGGCTTTATAGCCTAATTCAACATGTTTACGGACTTCAGCAAGACAAGACTCAATATCCAGTCCAGTTGCATGGCCATAAACCATCACTTTTTCACGGCTTTTACCGCCAAGCAATTGATACAAAGGCATACCAGCTAATTTTGCCTTGATATCCCACAAAGCGACATCAACAGCGGCAATCGCCGTCATACCAACAGGTCCTCTGCGCCAATAAGCACCGCGGTACAAATACTGCCAAATGTCTTCTATTCGCTGAGGGTCTTTACCAATAAGGGTAGGAATGACATGGTCTTCAAGGTAGGAGACAACAGACTTTTCACGGCCATTTAGTGTCGCATCACCAATACCGTAAAAACCTTCGTCTGTTTCTATTTTAAGCGTGACTAAATTACGCCCAGGGCAAGTCACTATTACTTTCGCTGATCGAATTTTCATAAACTACGATACCTAATTATTTTTTTTGGTATGCCAAATATCTATGTATTCGACAAAAGTAGCTGAAAAAACATCTACGGACAAGTAAAAATCGTCATTTTGGCATACCAATATTCAAATTATCGCGTTACCTTTGATTAAAATATCGACTTTTCATAGTCTTTACGTGAAAATGGCATACCAAATTATCAGCAATATAACGACTAAGAATATTCCTATGGCAGAACGACTCTACAGAGAAATTGGCGAGAGCATTAAACAAGAAATAGCAAAATCACCGCTTAAAATTGGTGATAAGTTGCCGACTGAACGCGTTTATGCCGAACTCTTTGGAGTTAGCAGAACATTGGTTAGGGAAGCTTTTATCATGCTGGAAATCGAAGAGCTGATAGAGGTTAGAAAAGGCTCTGGCAGTTATTTGAAAAATAACCTCTCTTTGAAGACAAGCCATAAGGTGTCCGATGTTGGACCGTTTGAGCTATTACAAGCACGACAAGAGATAGAAAGCTCTATAGCGGCTTGTGCTGCTCCAGTCATCACCAAGCAAGATTTGCAAAAGCTGCAAGACATACTCGACATCGAAAGCGCTGAATTAGAGACGGTAGAAAAAGCCAACGATGCAGACCGAGACTTTCACCTGTCTATTGCACAAGCGACTCAAAACACAGTGTTGCTTGATACCGCGACACGCTTATGGGATATGCGAGATGGTAACCCGATGTGGAAAAAGCTCCATGCACGAATACAAGACACGTCTTACCATGATCAGTGGTTAGAAGATCATAAGAAGGTATTGGTTCAGCTTCGTAAGCGTAATGCAGAAGGCGCTCGCCAAGCCATGTGGCAGCATTTAGAAAATGTAAAACAAACCTTATTTAAACTCTCAGACACAGACGCACCAGATTTCGATGGTTATCTTTTTGCCCAACCGCACAGCTAGCACGAACACATCAATAAGGTGCAGAAATTAGCTCTTCTACCGTCTGATGTAACACTTTCAGGAATAATTCGCGGGGTTTATTAGGTTGGGTGGTTTTCTTGCAAATCACGGCAACACCTAAGGTGTAAGAACGGTTTTCTGGCGCTACGGCAACGATTTGTCCGGACTCAACATATGACTCAGCATAGCGTTCAGGCAAGAAGCCTATGTATCGACCTGATAGGATCAAGGCTAAGCGGCTGTCATAGAAATACGAGATCGCCGTGAGGTTCATCTGGGAAATCTGTTCGCTGACCGCTTCATGTGGTTTCAAACCCGCGTGAGTGGCAGGGTATTTGTCCACTTTTTCATCTTGGTCTTCAACGGACATAGTGGCTAATGGATGATCCTTCCCGCAATACAGGTAACAATCGTCGCTGTATAAATGTACGTAACTTAAACCGTCCAATTTGCGATGATAGGGAATAAAACCTATATCGGCTTCATCATTCAAAATCATGCGCTCAATGTTAGACATAGAAGACACGTTAGTCGTGATCAAGACTTCTGGGGCTTCAGTCGAAAATCGCTGGATCATTTCAGGGAAATGGCTACGAGGATCAAGGCTCACTTTATCGGAAAGGGCAAGACGCAGTTTGCCGGTTAAGCTGGCATTTAGGTTGTTTACAGTGGTTCGAAATGCATCTAATGATTCGAGTAGATTCTCGGTCATTTTATAGATGATAACGCCTTCTTCCGTGAGAGAAAATCCACCTCGTCCACGTTTACACAAGACAAGGTTCAGGCGCGCTTCTAGATTGGAGATATGCAGACTGATGGTAGATCGACCAATATTCAGAGAGGTTTCCGCAGCAGAAAAACCTCCGCAATCGACTACGGTTTTAAAGACTTTTAGCTGTTTGATCTCATAATCACCGACTTGCCCCAGTGAGTAATTTTTAACACTCATCGCCTCTCCCCATGTGTACTGACATACATTTTATTATTCTAGGCCTGTGCAAACCAAACAATAGTTAGTTCGATGTGCGGTATAGCTATGATACGACGAGCACAGGCCGCAGATAATAAATGATCGTCGCAATTTAGTTCGTTGATTCTCTAACTTTACATTGATTTATGCGACTTTCATCCCCCTTTCTGCTTCTTTAAGGTAAGAGAGGTCGGTTACCGCAGCAAAATGTCTTCATGATGACGTTTTATGCATTCAGGATGATTCGTATCCGCTTGATTAAACCCTGAAATAAAGCGTCGAATTCTGGCCTTTCATTTCATTCTTCCAGCACATTATTTTGGCCTGTTTGTCTTGCTTGATAAACAGGCCTTTTTTGTCATTTTGATTGCTTCCCTTCTTTTCAGAAAGGGTCTAAAGGAGGTTGATATGTCCATTGCGTTATCTGTTCGTCAAAAGCTAATTGCTATTGTTGTTTTGGTTTGTATTGGGTACGCGGGGTTTGGCGCTTATTCCATTTATAACTTGTCGCAAATGTCGAATGCGTCCGACGATGCCACCGAGCTGAGCAGGCTAACCAGTGAAGTCAAAGACGTTGAAATTGCTTTACTAAAATTTGAACGAGAAATGGCAACGCTTTCACCTGATAATGTTGATGCTATCAGCCAAACATTAGTAAGAATAAAAAACGAGACCGCCGCTGGATTTAGCATCAGAGCAGATTTACTCGATGCCGAAGGCAAGACGTTATTAGAGAATAGCCAAGCCTTACAGCCTAATTATTTATCGGCACTTGAAAGTCACCTGCAAAATTTAACCACCCTCGGGTTAAGCGGCGAAACTGGCGCGCTGGGGCGTTTAAACCAATCCGCACAAGCCTTAGCTGAACAACTCAAATCATTAGCAAGCTTTGCCTCTAGCTTTAAAGAAGTGAGAGCGAGAGAAAAAGACTTTCTTGCTTACAGCGATGCAGAACATCAAGCCGATTTACAGGCTGCTATTCAGGCACTGAGAAATAATGTCGATAACATCGGGTTTGGCGATGTATTTGGCCCAATGATCCAAACCTATGAGGACGCATTGGTGCCCGTTATTACCCTGTCTATTACCTTAAAAGAACAGCAAAGCGAACTCGCATCATTAAGTAATCAATATACCCACGCCATGGATGAGAGTGCTAATTACCTGCAAAACACCTTACTAGCTCAGGCGCAAATACGCTCATCAGAAACCGCCAAGCAAGCGCGCAGCTCTTTGGTCATTGCTTGTGTCTTACTTGCACTTGTGATCGGTCTTATTTTGTCGACGGTGATTCGCTCTTTAAATCGCAATCTAAAAGCCGTTTTAGCGATATTAAAAGAAGTAGCGCAAGGCAAACTGCGTTCACGTCAGCAAACGCTCAAATCAAGCAACCCAGATGAGTTCCAGCAGCTTTTTATTGCCTCAAACCAAATGTCTGACAGTTTACGCTTGTTAATCAGTCATTTAATAAACAGCAACGAAAAGCTGGTGCTCACAGCCGATGAGTTGGACAGTGGTATTCAAATCATTGTCAGCGGCAGCGAGCGTATTCGTGATCGAAGTAACACTCTGGCCGCCTCTACAGAAGAAATATCCGCCACCGCAGATACGGTGCAATCCATGACACAAAACGTTCAAAGCGCAGCAAAACTGGCTTATGAATCCGCAACCAGTGGCGTGAGTGCGATGCGTGATGCCATGACTAGCATCAGCGACGTGGCGGAAACTATTCAAGACACCAATGAACGAGTCGCTCGTCTTGGTACGCTGTCTAAAGAGATTGACGTGGTTATCGAGCTCATCGTCGGTGTGGCAGAGCAAACGAGCTTATTAGCACTTAATGCAGCAATAGAAGCGGCTCGCGCTGGGGAAGCAGGGCGAGGTTTTGCCGTGGTGGCCGATGAGGTCAAAACACTGTCTGAGCAAACAGTCAAAGCTTCGGGCAGCATCACCGAAAAAGTCGAAAACATTCAGAAGGAAACTCAAGCTGTCATTGATGCCATGACGTTGAGCCTAAGTAAAGTTGGCCGCAGTAAAGAGCAAGGCGAAAACGCTGTCTTGACGATTCATCAAGTCGAGCAAAATACCCTAGAGGCAATGAACAATACGCAAGAAATTACCCAAGCCATTAAAGAGGTCGCATTGACGACAGCACAAATGGCACAAGACATGGACATCATTGCCCATGACATTAAAGACAACCACAGTGCCACTCAATCTATTCAGATGGCAAATAAAAATGTTCACCACCAAACCAAAGAATTAGCCGACCAAATCCAAGGTTTTGACGTGGCTTAACAGTCAAAATCCTTGAAAAGGGCTTCCACTAAAAATCACGAAGCCCCAATTTGGGGCGGTAATAAATTACAAGCAAAAGACTCGACTGCATATTTAAAAAAGCAAAAAAAATGCACGTTTTCAACATCATAGATCAATAATATTCACACTATTGGTGCATTCAACTAATCTATTTTTTGCACCGTTTTAGGTCATTGAGCCTCTTTATTGTGCACTGAATTTCAGTTAGTTATATGATTTATAACAAATTTTGGCTTTTTGGATTGTTTGATGCTCACAAAACTTTAGATAGATTTTGTGAGCTTTATTGCTCTTAGGCTTTTTGAAAGTATCGAGTACAAGGTGTCACAACCACAAAGGCGTGACTTTTTTATGCACTTTTGCTCTCGAGGTAGCTCAATGATTAAGGCGATACTAAAAGTAAAAAAACGATTGGTTGTAAGTTCTCTAGCGGTGGCCCTTGGATTAGGCGCTGTCGCTTCTTCTGCTAACGCTGCAGACTATAACTGGCGCTTCGCTAACCTATACAGCCGTGGTTCTGCCTTCGGTGCTGTGTATGAAGATTTAGCAAAAAACATTGAGACTATGTCCGACGGCCGCATCAAGGTACAAGTTCTTTATGACGGTGAAGGTGTTGGTTCTTCTGGTATTTTTGGTGCAGTAAAAACAGGCCTAATTACTATGGGCGCGACGTTCCAATCTTTGAACGCAGGCGAACTTCCAGCTGGTTTGGTTGAGATTGGCCTACCTGGTGGCACAAGTGATGTTGGTGAGCTAACTACCTTGTTCCAAGAAAAAGGCTGGGCGCCAATTCTTAAAAAAGCGTACGGCGACCAAGGTCTAGTTTGGCTTGACCCTTACATTCAGCCAGCGGTTTACGTTATCACTAAGAAACCAATCAATTCTATTGAAGACTTCCAAGGCTTGAAAATCCGAGCGCCAGGCGCATACGGTAAGTTCCTACGTAACCTAGGCGCTTCTCCTGTTTCTCTTGCTTGGTCTGAGATCTACACAAGTCTTTCAACTGGCGTAATCGACGGTTCTATCGGTTCTAACATGATCGACCACCGCGATGGTAACCACGTTGAAGTAGCGAAATACATGTACCCACTTCCTCTAGCTGGTGCACAAGTGTTACCTATTATCGTTAACCAAAGTGCTTGGAACAAACTTCCAGCAGATCTAAAAGCCATTGTTAAAGCGGCGACAACCGTTCACGCTCAAGAGCAAATGACAAAGTCTAGACTTTGGGAATCTGAAGCAATTGCTGACATGGAAGCGAAAGGCCTTCAGTGGAGCCCTGAGCCAAGTGCAGCAGATAAAGCAGCATGGAAAGATGCAGGTTCTAAACTTTGGGATGAGTACGCAGCTGCAGACAAATACAGCAAAGAGTTGATTGACGTTCTTCGTAAAGAGCAGAAATAATCTACTCAGTAATAACTAAAACGGCCTTCACCAAGAAGGCCGTTTTACTTTTTCGATCCATCCTTACAGGTACAAAACAATGATAATGACTGCGATTAGGCGCTATTGTCTTGGAGTCCACGCGTTGGTGGCTTTCATTGGGAATTCCGTTTCCTATCTTATGCCAGTATTAGCATTTGTCGTTGCTTTCGAGGTTTTCTCTCGTTACATCTTAGATAGCCCAACCATTTGGGCCTACGACACTTCGTTATTTATCTTTGGTTATATTGCGGCATTAGGCGGCGCTTATGCCCAACAGCAACGTGCCCACATCAATGTCGATATCCTTTACAACAAAGTCTCAGCTCGAACGAAAAGCATATTTAACCTATTTTCATTCGCACTCGCCATGTTCTTTATGGTTATCGTCTGCAAAATGAGCATAGGTAAGTTTGAAGAAGCACTCGAGTTTAACTACCGTCGTCAAAGTGAATGGGCTCCTCACATGCATCATTATTGGCTAATGATGGCAATCGCTAGTGTGCTACTTATTCTGCAACTTTCCAGCGATTGGATTGATTCATTACACCAAGCCATTACTGGTAAACCCTTATTACCAGAAGCACCGGCAGAACAAGAGGAAGCCGCACAATGATTAGTATCGAATTATTAACGGCTATTTTATTCGCCTGCATCATAGCATCGTTTGCCTTAGGCGCACCGGTTGGTTTAGCGCTTGGCGGTATCGCGATGGGCATAGGTTATATGACCTGGGGCGATGCGTTATTTAACGTTATTCCTACCACGCTAGAATCCACACATTTTAGTTTTATCCTACTTGCCATCCCTTTGTATATTTACATGGGTCAATTGCTCACTCGATCTGGCATTGGCGATGCCATGTTTAACGCCAGCCAAATGTTAATTGGTCGAGTACGTGGATCGTTGGCCATAAGCGTTATCGTGGTATGTTCGATGATTGGTGCCATGGTGGGTATCATTGGCGCAGGCATCATGACGTCAGGCAGTATCGCACTGCGTCCGATGCTGGAACGTGGCTATGATAAACGTCTCGCATTGGGCGTTATTATGGCGGGTGGCGGCTTAGGTATTTTGATTCCACCTAGCATCCCGATGATCATGTTTGCATCGTCTACGCAGAACTCAGTAGGGCGCATGTTTATCGGTGCCTTGATTCCAGCGCTTATCACTATCGTCTTGCTGATCGCTTACGTAGTGATTTCGTGTAAGTTAAACCCAAAGCGCGCGCCGATGGATGTGGTGCCAGAAGTACAGCCAACGCCAAAAGAAAAGTTCCTAACCGCTCGCGATGGCTTGTTGTCTCTGCTGCTGATTGTTGCCGTGCTTGGCAGTATCATCATGGGGATCGCGACACCAACAGAATCTGGTGCTATCGGTGTAGTTGGTGCCATTGTTCTAGCTATTTTCTTTAAACGCTTCAAACCGCGCATGGTACAAAAAGCGGGGATGCAAGCAGCGTTGCTAGTCAGTGTGGCGATGTGGATTATTGTTGGTGCGTCTGTGTTCAGTAACTTCCATTTGCTGATGGGCGTGCAAAACATGGTGGCTGGTTTCACTCAAGATTTGGGTTTACCGCCAATCGTCGTCATCATGTTGTTCCAATTAATCATGCTGTTGCTGGGCTTCATTATCGATGAATTTATCATCGTCTTAATGTGTGCGCCCATCTTTACGCCGATCGCTGTATCGCTGGGTTATGATCCAATTTGGTTTGGTATCTTGATGATTCTAAACATTGAGATCGCCGTACAAACGCCGCCTTATGGTTTTGCCTTATTCTACCTAAAAGGCATCGCACCTCCGGGCATCACCATGTTGGATATTTACAAATCTATCCTTCCATTTGTGCTGTTAAAACTTTTCGTCTTGATCATCGTAATGATGTTCCCAGAATTGGTAACTTGGTTGCCTAGCCAATTAATGGACTCATAACTTTCATCTAATTCGTAACGGTTGCTCATTATCATTAGAAAGGAACAAAGCCAGTGCGAAATACACTGGCTTTGTTGTTTGTATGGACGGTGATCTTTTCATAAATCAATATCGCTTCAATATCAAAGCCGCGTTTACACCACCAAAACCAAAGCCATTACACAACACGTACTCGACACTTTTTTCACGTGAAACCAATGGGATAAGATCCAAGTCGGCCATGCTGTCTTCTGGATTCTCAAGGTTTAACGTCGGAGGCAAAATGCCAGTGATTAACGCCTGCGCACTGAAAATAGTTTCTACGCCACCCGCAGCTCCCAACAAATGACCTGTCGCGGACTTAGTTGAAGAGATCGCCACCTCTGTGACTTTTTCACCAAACACTCGACGCAAGGCGTTAATCTCACCTCGATCACCAACCGGTGTAGATGTCGCATGCGCATTCACGTAGCCAATTTGATCAACTGAAATACCCGCCATGGTCAGAGCCGTTTGCATAGCACGAGCAGCACCTTCGCCATTTTCTGGGCCAGACGTAAGATGATAAGCATCCGCACTGGTGCCGTAACCAACGATTTCAGCCAATGGTGTCGCGCCTCGAGACAAGGCATGCTCAAGGGTTTCTAGTACCACTAAGCCAGCACCTTCGCCCATAACAAAGCCTTCACGATCTTTATCAAAAGGACGAGAAGCTTTAGCTGGAGCATCATTTCGCGTAGAAAGCGCCTTCAAGGCACCAAAGCCAGCAAGAGACAATGGATCGATGCAGGCTTCTGTACCTCCTGCCAACGCCACTTTTGCTTCTCCCGTACGCAATAGACGCATTGCATCGCCAATAGCTTGTACGCCCGCCGCACAAGCTGTCACCGGAGTGCCAATCGGTCCTTTAAATCCATATTTAATCGAAACGTTACCTGCCGCAAGATTGGCAAGAAAGGCAGGAACCGTAAAAGGCGACAAACGTCGAGCACCTTGCTCTGTTAAAACAGATTGCGCATGAGTAATGGTCGGTAAGCCGCCAATCCCCGTTGCAATGATGGTTGCGGTTGCTTCTTGGTCTTCAGCAGTCGTTGGTCGCCAATCGGCTTGGGTTAATGCTTCTTCGGCTGCAGCCAGAGCAAATAATGTAAACAGATCGACACGTTTACGATCTTTAGGTGACAGATAGTCCGATTCATTCAAACCATTAGCTTGTTCCGTATGACTTGGAACTTGTCCCGCAATATGAGTGCTTAGCCCTTCCGACAAAGTCGTCGGTAACAAACGAATGCCAGATTCACCACGAACCAATCGATCCCAGACAGAAGCCACACCTAAGCCAAGTGGTGAAACCAAGCCCATACCTGTAATAACAATACGTTCTTTAAGCGACATGAGATAACCCTCTTAAGTTTCAGCAGAAAGAAAGCCACCATGCTAAAGTGAGTCTATATATGATCAAGATAATATTTAGATTCCGATTTATACTGGGAGTCTCAATGGGATATACAGGAGCTCACCTAGGAGGTTTTAACTATGTCTTACACACCAAGACACAAAGAGCAAACTAGACAACGGATATTACAAGCCGCAGCAAAACTATTTTGCTCGAACGGCTTTGATCGCGTCACGCTTAACCAAATCATGCAAAAAGCCAATATGACACACGGTGCCTTTTATGCGCATTTTTCCGGTAAGAGCAGCCTGTACGAAGCCGCCATGCAATTCGCTACCTCCAATGGTTTTTGGGCACGAAATGACAAGCAAACCGAAAACAATGAAACACATCTAAGAGCATTGGTTACTCGTTATCTAAGCTGGAGTCGCAGCGACAAAGAACATCCATCGCCATTGGAGTTTTTAGTGACCGATGCCGCACACAAAGAAGAGAAAGTTCGCCAAGCCTATCAAGCTTGTTTTGACAGTCTGGTTGACCGTCTTGCAGGGATTCTAAAAAAACGTGGTAGCCAAGAAGCCGAAGCACTTGCAGAAGAGACCGTCGTGTCCTTAGTGGGAACCGTCGCCATCGCACGGTCTTTTGCGCAACCGCTGCAAAGTGACTTTTTAAAACGCGCCCAAGAACGCATCGTCAATCGACTTAACAGCGGATTAAAAAATAGCGTGCCAGTGGAAGGTTAGAAGCAGGCTCACATTAATAAACCCAGCGAGGGAATGCCTGTTTAAGTTCAGTAAGTACGGTTTCTTTCAAACTCTGAGCTGCTGTATTCAATCCGTCTGCTTGCATAAGACAAAGCATAAGATCTGGCAACCTTGGTAACCATTCTTTTTCTAGAACGACCAATGAGTCAGGACGACCGGCTGGAGTACGAACCGTAATGCCTAAACCCGCTTCTGTTGCAGACCACACACCCGATAAACTATGACTAGACATAGCCACCCGCCAAGGAATTTCTTTTGCATCTAACGCTTTTATCGCGCTCTCGCGCAGTAAACACGGGCTCTCAAATAATACTAACGACAATGGCATTTGTGGATCAGCAAGAGCCTCTGGAACACCAATCCATTGCATTGGAAATTGACCAATTACCTCAGTATTCTTAATAACGCTTTCCGTATTATTCCAGAGTAAAACGAGATCCAACTTTCCTTGTTGAAACCTTTCAATCAAATTTCTATTACGTGAAACTTGCACATCCAATACAACATCAGGATTCGTCCGATTAAACTGCGCCAGCATATCGGTCAAAAACCTTTCTCCAAAGTCTTCTTGTAGTCCTATTCGAACAATACCGGATACTTTAGGTTGTCGTAATGCCATCACCGCATCATCGTTCACAGCTAGCAAACGTTTAGCGTAGGAAAGCAGCTCTTCGCCAGCCGGAAGCAGTACTAAACTTCGTCCAGATCGTTTGACGATGGGTTGCTCAAGCTGTGCTTCTAGTTTCTTTAAGTGAGCGCTAACTGCAGAAGTTGAACGATTTAAGCGCTCAGCCGCTTCGGCAAAGTTACCCAACTCAACACCTAATACAAAACTGCGAAGTGCTTCCAAATCTAGCGTCGGTTTACGCATGACAAGTTCCTAATACATTGATCCTGATTTTCAGGACTATTATTACCATATATTTTGATTTTTTAAACATAAGAAAAACTTTAGTCTCATTATCCAACGTCAACACATCAACTCATTAGCGCATTAATTAGAGGGGGAATTCATGAACACATCATCATCGAATCTCGATAAAGAAATAATGAAACCCACAGAGGCAGAAAAAGCATTTGGAGATATAGCACCGTTCTTTGCCTTAGTAACAGACGAGATTTTATTCGATCAAGTCTGGCAAAGACCACAGCTCAGCTCAAGAGAGCGAAGCTTAATTACGGTTGCTGCATTAACCGCTTTGTACCGAACAGAACAGCAAACGTTTCATCTGAAAAAAGCCATTGAGAATGGTTTGAGTGTAGAAGAGCTTGCAGAAGCCATGACACATTTAGCCTTTTATGCAGGCTGGCCTTGTGCAGCGACAGGACTTGCAAGCTTAAAAAAACATCTCGCAACAGAACAACAGAAACAGACAGAAGAGGTGAAGTAATGCCATTCACACACATTTATATTTCAGCAGACAAGCCTGATGGCTATGTGAAAAAAGTCTCTCAATCACTTCACGAGGCATTAACTGAATCGTTTTTAGTACCTCAAAAAGACTGCTTCCAGATCATCAACCGCCTCACAGATAAACAACGTGTTTATGACAAAGATTATGCTTGTCAGGTAAACCAAGCTCGAAGTAAAAACTGGTTATTATTTGAAATTACAGCTGGAAAGCCTAGAGACACAAAAACCAAAGAAGCTTTTTATCGAACGCTATTAGCAAAACTACAAGTTTCTGTCGGTCTTAATCAAGCAGACCTCATGGTCATTATTTCAACAAATCAAACTGAAGAATGGTCATTTAGCAACGGCGCAATGGCGACCTTACCTTGAAAGGAGAGTAACAATGATTGTAATGCAATACAGTTTCACTTTACCGGCCAATTACGACATGCAAATTATCCGTAATCGGATTACAGAAAGCGGCCATAAATTAAACGGTTTTCCTCAACTTATCTTTAAAGGTTACTTGTACTCAATTAAAGACGATAACGAACTCGGCGCTCCTAAAGAAAATCAGTACGCGCCTTTTTATCTTTGGGAAAGTAATGAAGGCATGATCTCTTTTCTAGCAAATCCAGGGTATCAGCAGCTAGAGAAAGATTTTGGAAGGCCTAGAATAAGTTATGGAATCCCAATTACTTATTCAAATAAAACAAGTCTAACAAGTGCGAAATACCTTAAAAAAGAAGTCATTCACATCTCTAGAGATTCAAATATTGCCGATATTATTGAACAGGAAAGGGCGTTAGACACTGATATCTTATCTCCCATTAAAAACAGTTTAGTAGCCTATATCAGCAGTCTAGATCCAGAGCAATGGTTGCTAACACGCTGGACATTTTGGACTTCACAAACAGTAGAGATAAAGGAAATAACCGATGTTTTATCAAGAGATTGGTTTCACATTGGCTATTTGGCGCAATGAGCATGTCTTTTATTCGCTTGAAATAGAATGCAACATAAGAAAAATAACATGATAGTCACTACTAGCCCGTTACAAAATTAGTTACTTTGTAACGGGCTAGTAAACAGGCTACTGCTTTGCAGTTATTCCTGAATTATGCACTCAACTTCACACCAATTACCTTGGTCATGGGACTGTAAACACGCTTCAACAAAACCCATATCCTTAACCGCCTGATCGACATTTGGGTAATACAAAAAGTCCTTTTCCGATAATGCTAACCGTATATGCTTATATACATTTGCAAAAGCTTCTAAGTAACCTTCTGGATGGCCTGCTGGAATACGACACAAAGCGTTTAAACGCTCAGGGTAACCCGCGCCATTTCTAGTCAATCGTTGAGCCGGTGCTCCCATTGGCTTAAACCACAGCACATTAGGATCCTCTTGGCGCCACTCAATCGTTGCTTCACGACCGGTTAAACGAAAACCAAGATCATTTTCATGCCCCGTCATTACTTGTGAAGCCAATATCCGACCTTGCAGTATATTGTCACTGTAACCTAATTGAATTTCCGCATGGTCATCAACTCTTCTCCCTGCGACAAAAGTAGCCAAGCGTGCATTTACCGACGATGCAGAATAACCAATCAAATAACTAACCAAATTATAAGCATGTATGGCTATGTCACCTAAACATCCCGCACGTCCAGCCTTAGCAGGGTCAGTACGCCAAGCGGCTTGTTTTTGATCAGAATTTTCAATATCTGCGGCCAGCCAATCTTGTAGATAATAGGCATCTACCATTAACAACTCACCTAACTCTCCATTTTTGACCAATTCTCGTGCAACTTTAACCATAGGATTTTCAACATAGTTATAGGTCACAGCAAGAAAAGTGTTTCGCTCCTTTGCCAAAGCCTGTAATTCTTGAGCTTGCAGCAATGAAACAGTGAGAGGTTTTTCACAAATAACAGCAATCCCACGATCTAAAAAAGCCTTAACATTGTCGTAATGCAAAAAGTTAGGTGTGACAATACTCACCACCTGAATGCCATCTTCTCGTTGGCTTTCCACCTCAGCCATGGCATTAAAGTCAGAGTAGGCGCGGTCTGTCTCCACACCTAGTAATTTAGCGGATGCTTTTGTTCTTTCAAAGTTAGAAGAGAAGCAACCAGCGACAAGCTGGTAGCCTCCATCCAGACGAGCGGCCATGCGATGAACATCGCCAATAAACGCACCATCTCCACCACCAACCATTCCCCAATGCAATATAGCCATCCAATACTCTCCTAAAGTTGCACTGTCTGACCCAACTGATCGGATTGTTCGCAGGCATCCAGCACGCGTTGTACCTGCAATCCAGCGTCAAAGTCAGGCTGGTCCTGTACGCCCGACAGAATACTTTGAATAAAACGCTGATATATATTGAGAGTTTGTTCGCATTTAACTTCTTTCCAAATCCCCTCAATGACATCCTCATCAAGACATACTTCTAAGCGATCCCATTCCTCGCCTAGCTTTAATGAGACTTTCACCGCCCCCTTGTCACCATGAACAACTAACCGCAGGTCATTGAGGTTTCCTGTTGCCCAACGAGAAGTATGAATAGAGGCCATGGAACCATTTTGCATTCGAGCGGTGATCAATGCGCTATCATTGGCATCGAGATGGTATTCACCTATCTGATTATTTTCAGCTTTGTCGAAGGTCGTTAGAGTACAGTTCACACTAGCAAAGTCACCAACGGGAAAGCGAACAAAGTCGAGTATGTGAACACCTACATCGCCTAGTACACCTTTACTGCCATGCGCACTTGATAGCCGCCACAACCAAGTATCTTCGGTCTTCCAATCCCCCCATTTAGGGGATACTAACCAACTCTGCAAATAACTTGCTTCTACATGACGAATGTTACCGATACGTCCCATTGCAATAAGCTCCCGTGCTTTTTGTAACGAATGAGCATTTCGATAACTTAAATTAACCATATTTATGCACTTAGCTTTTTTCGCAGCGTCAGCCATTTCTTTGGCATCCGATGCATTGAGAGCTAATGGTTTTTCACATAACACGTGCATTCCAGCTTCAAGTGCTTGAATCGATAGATTTTTGTGAAATGGATCCGGTGTCACAATAGAGACTGCGTCCACCTGACCGCTGCTTAGTAGAGCCTCTACCGATCCAAAGGCATAAGGAATATTATGAGCCTCAACAAAGCTTGCAAGGCGCGAAGCATTTAGATCGCATGCCGCGACCACTTCGCAATTGGCTATTTTTGAAAACTCTTCTGCGTGAACTCGCGCCATACCGCCAGTCCCAATAATGCCGATACGAATCATTATTTGAAGCCCTCTTCACCAGGCTTATGCAAACCTTCGCCTTTAACTTCAATAGGGTTTGGAGCTTGATCAGCAGGGACACAAGGACATGAGTCGATCCAGCGGCTACCCTCAGGCTGAGACCATTTCACCGCATTTTTTAGAACACGTTTCACCTTGTCATCATAGTAAATTGGATAGGTTTCATGGCCCGGACGGAAATAGAATATTTTGCCATTACCACGACGATAGACAAGACCTGAACGGAATACTTCCCCCCCCTCAAATGCACTGATGAAAATTACTTCATCTGGATTTGGTACGGCAAACGGTTCGCCATACATTTCAGTATGAGGTAACTCAATATAGTCTCCCACGCCTTGAACAATAGGATGACCAGGGTTGACCACCCAGAGTCGTTCACGTTCACCAGCCTCACGCCATTTTAGAGAACAGGTAGTTCCCATTAAACGTTTAAATATTTTGGCATAATGACCGGAGTGAAGGACTAATAACCCCATTCCCTCAAGTACACGCTTCTGAACCCGATCAACAATTTCATCCGCAACATCACCATGAGCAGCATGCCCCCACCAAATCAAAACATCTGTGTTTTCTAGTTTTTCTTCGGTAAGACCATGCTCTTTATCCTGCAAAGTAACACTAGTTGCTTCAATATCCTGATCTTCATTCAAGCCTGCAGCAATGCAGTTATGCATACCATCAGGATAAATGCGAGCGACCACTTTATTGGTTTTTTCATGGACATTTTCCCCCCACACAGTCACTTTTATTGTCATTTTTTTCTCCTAGATATTATTTTTTTGATGATGGAAAACAAAATAAAGTAAACGTTTACGTAATTAACTTAAACGTTTACTCAAAAAAATAAAAGCCTTTTTGGAAAAATTTAATACAAAAAATTTCGAAGAATAAGGGAAGATATAGCTAGATAAAGAAGAGTTAAGCGCTCTCTCGGCTAACTAGTCGTGTCATCACTTCAACAACACGTGGAGGAAGCCCATCTAATTGCTCTGACAGCAAACTGACAGCTGCCTCAGCAATCTTGGGAATATCTTGATGGATAGTTGTAATCTTATTAGAGAATCGTGGAAGGTCGTCAAAGCCCGTTACAGAGATATCTTCAGGAACTTTGTACCCAGCATCTTCTGCGGCTTGAATAACACCAACCGCTAATTCATCATTTGCACAAATCACAGCGTCGTAAGGGAAAGGCTCAGATGACTGAAAATGCTCCATCATCTGACGATAAGCGCTTAGAGAAGAGCTAATTTGGCGAGGCACATTATCAAAATTTTCTTGGAGTCCTAGTTCACCAATCGCTTTTCGATAACCACGTAATCGCCCTTGGCTTGTTGAAATGTCGATATTTTCCCCTAAAAAAAGCATATTTTTCCGACCTTTTTTAAACAAATAGTGTGTAAGTTTATACACGCCATTTGCCTCATCAATGACAACAGAAGCACCCACCCCTGTTTCTAAAGTAACGTAGGGGAACTTTTGACGATCAAAAATTTCAGGCCGATCATCTTCTGTAGCGCCTAATAAAATCGCTGAGCTTGCCTGTGAAAACACTTCCTCAATATTTTCGTAAGCAAATAAAACCGGCACTAAACCCTTTCGATGTAAATATAAGGTTAATGCTTGATAAAGATGAACGAAGTAAGGCCTATCAGAAAATTCATAAGGAGAAGGGGGCATACATAGTGCAACAACTGGGGTTTTTCCAGAGATTAACTGACGAGCCATGACATTCGGTTTGTAATTAATCTCTTCACTCAAAGATATAATTCGCGCACGTAACGCTTCACTAATGCCAGGTTTTCCATTTAATGCTCGACTTACCGAAGCTATAGAAACACCAGCTAAACTGGCTAGTTCATGAATCGTAACGGACTTATTACTCATGCGAATATGATCACTTCTGAATGATTTTAAAAATATCGATAAGAATATCGCAAATTCACCCTGCAAGCGACTAAGAGCAAAACACTCTCCTTTCAAACGCCATGATTTTAAAAAAAATCAAAAAATCAGATATTCTGTTGACTAGAGTAAAGGTTTACTTTAGCTTAAAAACAAAGAGTAAACGTTTACGTTTCTGTTTTAACATAAAGCTCGAAAAAAACAAAAATAGGAGTGATGACAATGAAAAATCCGTGGAAATTTATAAACCCTTCTTTGCTATCCATATCGATAGTCGCCTCAGCGATCAATTTCGCACAAGCAGCTGAAGTAGTGCTGGTGTCTGGAGCCGTTGGTAAAGATATTGAAGTATTGAAGGAAGTGGTAAAACCTTGGGAAAAAAGCACTGGAAATAAACTAACTGTCTTTCCTATGCCAGCTTCTACCACAGACCAATTTGGCCAATATCGTCTATGGTTAGCAGCAGGGAACGCTGATATCGATGTGTATCAAACAGATGTCATTTGGGCCCCTCAACTCGCTAATAATTTTGTTGATCTAACTCCTTATACTAAAGATATCGTCGACCAACATTTCCCTTCCATTATTGAATCGCAAACAACCAACGGAAAACTAATTGCTCTACCTATCTTCACCGACGCTCCAGCCCTTTTTTACCGTAAAGATCTACTCAAAAAATATAATAAAACGGTGCCAAATACTTGGGAAGAACTAACTGAGACAGCCAAATACATCCAAACAAAAGAACGTGAAGCAGGTAACCCGGATATGTGGGGGTTCGTTTGGCAAGGTAACGCTTATGAAGGCTTAACTTGTGATGCATTAGAATGGGTGAAATCCTTTGGTGGAGGTCAAATAGTTGAAGCTGATGGTACGATTTCAATAAATAATCCAAAAGCTGTTGAAGCTCTTAAAATGGCAAAATCTTGGATAGGTGATATTTCTCCAGCAGGTGTTCTAGCTTATCAGGAAGAGGATGCCCGAGGCGTTTGGCAGACAGGTAATGCCGTTTTTATGCGTAACTGGCCTTATGCCTATGCTCTGGGCAACTCCGAAGAAAGTGCTATAAAAGATAAATTTGGAGCCGCTCCTTTGCCAAGTGGCGCAAGTCCAAATAAATCAGCAGCAACACTGGGCGGATGGAATGTAGCAGTTTCTAAATACTCTAAGCATAAAGAAGCGTCTATTTCATTGGTGAAATTCCTTGCATCTGAAGAAGTACAAAAGTATCGGGCGCTCCATTCATCGAATTTACCAACCATTATTTCCCTCTATGACGATAAAGATATAAAGGAACAACAGCCAATAATTGCGCAATGGAAAGATGTGTTTTTACATGCTGTTCCTCGTCCTTCCGCACCCACAAAAATCAAATACAACGAAGTGTCTTCTAAATTTTTCTCCGCAGTTCATAGCACGCTTGCTGGCAGTGGCTCAGCGGAAGAAAACCTCGAATTACTCGAATACGAACTTGAAACGTTAAAAGGAAATAACTGGTAATTCGGACTATTGACTGGACTCAAAGCAATATCATTTTTTTGAGTCCTTCCTTTAGATATAGGAAGCTCTTGTATGTTTAAAAAACACATCCTAACAACACCTGAGGTATCCAGCTTACAGCGCCAAAAATTGCGCGCAGCATTCTGGTTTCTCGCACCCATGCTGCTGGTGTTGTTTTGCGTTGCAGCTTGGCCGTTACTTCGTTCTATTTACTTTTCATTTACCAATACTTCATTAACCAACCTTTACGGTGGTGAATGGGTTGGCTTTAAAAACTATTTGACGTGGAAAACCCTCTCATCAGGACGCACGATTTATTCGGGAACTTTGGCCGACCCTGCATGGTGGAATGCAGTCTGGAATACCGTAAGGTTTGCAGTGGTCTCAGTTTCTTTAGAAACCATTATAGGTTTAATGGTGGCCTTAGTATTGAATGCGGAATTTAAAGGCCGTGGTTTAGTCCGCGCGGCTATCTTAATACCGTGGGCCATCCCAACTATTGTGTCGGCAAAAATGTGGGCATGGATGTTCAATGATCAATTCGGCATCATCAATGACATGCTATTAAGCGTTGGTTTAATTGACCACAAAATAGCTTGGACCGCCAATATTGATACCGCAATGTTATCGGTATTAATCGTCGATATTTGGAAGACCACACCATTCATGGCTCTGCTTTGCCTCGCAGGCTTACAAATGATCCCAAGAGATATGTATGAGTCAGCCAAGATTGACGGCGTACACCCTATAAAAGTGTTCTTTCAAGTGACGCTCCCCTTGGTAAAACCCGCACTCATGGTCGCTGTTATCTTTCGTACGTTGGATGCTTTGCGGATGTTTGACTTGGTGTATGTACTTACTCCTAACTCAAAAGCCACAAAAACCATGTCAATCATCTCCCGAGAGAACCTAATTGAGTTTGATAAGTTTGCCTATGGTTCAGCCCAATCCACCTTACTGTTCGCCATTATTGCCCTGTTTGTAGCGCTCTATATTTGGCTTGGTAAGCTTGACCTTAGTGGAGAAAAATCATGACTAACAAGGCACTATTCAAAAAGGCCGCTTTTTACTCTGTCGTAGTTATCATCGTACTTATCTCGGTTTTTCCGTTTTATTACGCGATTTTAACAAGCCTTAAAACAGGTTCTGATTTATTCAAAGTGAACTATTTTCCTTCCTCGTTTAATTTCAGCAACTACATAGATGTATTGAATAATGGCCAGTTTATTAGAAATACGCTGAACTCTGTCTTCATTGCGAGCACCACGGTTATATTCGCTTTGTTTCTTGCTGTTACAGCGTCATACGCATTAGCTCGTGTACGTTTTAAAGGACGAGGATTATTGCTTATGGCAATCTTAGCCATCTCGATGTTTCCACAGATTGCTGTTTTAGCAGGTTTATTTGAGCTAATTCGCTTTATTGGAATTTACAACACACCTTGGGCCATGATTCTGTCCTACACCATTTTTACGCTGCCATTTACCGTTTGGGTGCTAACCACCTTTATGCGAGATTTACCCGTAGAAATAGAAGAGGCGGCCATAGTGGATGGAGCCACTCCTTGGGTCATTATCACACAAATTTTTATGCCCTTACTTTGGCCAGCCTTGGTCACCACAGGATTGCTCGCTTTTATTGGTGCTTGGAACGAGTTTTTATTCGCGTTGACTTTCACTGCATCAGAGACCATGCGTACTGTGCCTGTCGCCATTGCCATGTTGTCAGGCTCATCTCAATACGAAACACCTTGGGGGCTCATTATGGCGGCCTCGGTTTTGGTCACCATCCCGTTGGTGATCTTGGTGCTTATTTTCCAGCGAAAAATTGTATCCGGCCTAACCGCTGGTGGCGTGAAAGGCTAAGGAGTATTCATTATGGCTAAAATTGAACTTAAAAATCTGATCAAAACCTTTGGTAGCACAGATGTTATTCGAGGCGTCGATCTCACCATTAATGCTGGTGAACTTATGGTGTTTGTCGGCCCTTCCGGTTGCGGCAAATCAACTTTATTACGTCTTATTTGTGGATTAGAAGACATTACCTCTGGAGAGCTACTATTTGATGGCGTATCCATGAATGACAAGGTGCCATCTGAACGTGGTATCGCCATGGTTTTCCAATCCTATGCCCTATATCCACACATGTCTGTATATAAAAATATGGCCTTTGGCCTAAAGCTAGCTAACGTCTCACCACAAGAAATGAAAAATAGAGTACTTGAAGCGGCCAAGATGTTGCAAATCGACCACTTACTAGAACGTCTGCCAAAACAGCTATCTGGAGGACAGCGTCAACGCGTCGCGATTGGACGTGCCATTGTCCGCGACCCAAGGGTTTTTCTCTTCGACGAACCTTTATCTAACCTAGATGCATCATTGCGCGTGGATACGCGACTAGAAATAGCTAAGTTACATCAAAAAATGAAAGACACAACCATGGTTTACGTTACCCATGATCAAGTGGAAGCAATGACACTAGCAGATCGAATTTGCGTCCTAAGAGACGGTAATATCGAACAGGTTGGCACACCAGAAGAGCTCTACAGTCATCCGAAATCTCTTTTTGTTGCCGGCTTTATTGGGTCACCAAAAATGAACTTTCTCACTGGTGATATAGCCGAAAAACACCATTGTCATACTCTGGGTATTCGTCCTGAACATCTTGTTATCGATCATCTCGACGGTATATGGAGTGGAGAAGTGGTACACACAGAAAACTTAGGTGCAGATTTCTTTGTATTCTTAGATTTGGGCATAAAAGAACCTCTAGTCGTACGTTTGGATGGACAGCAGCGGATTCCTTTAGGTACTCAAGTTAATGTACGTCCATTAGAAGAACACCTCCATCGATTTGACAACAATGGTTTACCTATCACTTTAACGTCTAACAGAGAGACAATTTAAGATGAATACTATTGAACAAGAATGGTGGCGAGGTAGCGTTACCTATCAGATTTATCCACGATCTTTCCTAGATAGTAACGGTGACGGTATAGGGGATATTCCTGGCATCACGAGCCGTTTAGATTATTTGGCTGATTTTGGTGTTGACGCTATTTGGCTGTCTCCCATATTCACATCACCAATGAAAGATATGGGTTATGATGTTTCAAATTATATAGATATAGATCCGTCTTTCGGAACACTATCAGATTTTGATGAAATGATAGCCAAGGCTCATAGTTTGGGGCTTAAAGTCATCATTGATCAAGTGCTCTCACACACCAGTGATCAACACCCATATTTCTTAGAAAGCCGACAAAATCAAACCAATGATAAGGCCGACTGGTACATATGGGCAGATGCAAAACCTGACGGTTCACCACCAAACAATTGGTTATCGATTTTTGGAGGGACTGGCTGGCAGTGGGATTCTCGTCGTAAACAGTATTATATGCATAATTTTTTACGCCAACAGCCTGATTTAAATTTCCATAATCCAAATGTTCAAGAATGGATTCTCAGTACTGTACGATTTTGGCTAGAACGCGGAGTGGATGGTTTTCGTCTAGATACTGTGAACTACTATTTTCATGATAAATTGCTACGGGATGATGCCGCTGATTTTCGTCAAAAATCTGTAGCGGATTGGAATCCTTACCACATGCAATATCATTTATTTTCAAAAAACCAACCAGAGAATTTGGTATTCCTTAAAAAGTTTAGAGCTTTACTAGATGAATATGGAGCCACGACATCAGTTGGAGAAGTAGGTGAGAGCCACCATCCAATAGAAATGATGGGGGAGTATACGACAGATAAACGATTGCATATGGCATACTCATTTGAAATGTTAGGTAATTCGTTTTCACCCAAACATTTTTCCAAACAAATAACCGAATTTTTCCGACTAGCACCAGAAGGATGGCCTTGCTGGGCCTTTTCCAATCATGATGTTGTTCGACATGTTAGCCGCTGGAAAAAACACGCTGAAGATCCAACCGCTTTAGCTAAACAGGCTTGTGCTTTATTACTAAGTTTAGAAGGCTCTGTTTGCTTGTATCAAGGTGAAGAACTGGGCCAACAAGAAACAGATCTAAGCTATGACGAACTTGTTGACCCGCAAGGAATTGAGTTTTGGCCTGAAGACAAAGGAAGGGATGGTTGCCGAACTCCAATGAGCTGGGATAACTCAAAGTTTTCCGGTTTTTCATCTTCAACTCCATGGCTTCCAGTTAAAGAAACTCAACGCCAATTAAATGTTGCTGACCAGCAGAATAAGCCATCGTCTGTACTCAATTTTTATCGAGAGATGCTTGCGTTTCGTAAACAAAATTCTATCCTACGAAATGGTAACACTCTCTTCATCAACGATGATAATTCACTTTTAGCATTCGTTCGAGGTGACACAATGCTATGTATCTTTAACTTAGGCAATCAGTCGATTACTTATCAAAATACAACTGAGTTTAATCAATGTATTAAAGTTGGTAACACTAAGGTTGAAGGGAAAGAGCTAGTATTGGGGGCAAATGGTTTTGCTTTTTTCACGAAGTAACAAATTTTATAGGCAACAAGCTCAACGTTTTACCTTAGGGCTTGTTGCCACTTAAAATATTTCACGTGAAACAATCAGATAAGGTAAAGGAAGGGAAGAGGAAGAGGAAGAAGAGTAACGCTTACTCTTCTTCCTCGTTTTCTAGATACCAGTTCATCACATACGGGGCGAGTTCAGCACCCGATACAAAGAAGTGGCCGTTGAGCAGGGTTTCTCTTTGGTTGTAACGAAATGGTTTTCCATCCGGTGTGACTAGCATTCCGCCAGCGGCTTCGATGATGGCTTGCTGAGCAGCGGTGTCCCATTCACTTGTTGGGCCACGACGCAGATGCAGATCCGCAATCCCTTCAGCAATTCGACAGCCTTTAATTGAGCTGCCCTTTGGTAACTCTCTTACTTGCTCGTAACTTTGCTTTAATTTATTTTTCAGCGAGGCTGGAAGCGCAGGACCATGGCTACGACTTGTCATAGCAATAATAGGTTCGCGAGGTTCACGTACGTTGATGCTTTCGTATTCATCGCCTTGCCATTTAAACGCGCCTACTGGCAAATTTTGCCACGCTTTGGTCACACCAAAATAGCCTTCGGTTGTGGTCGGTAAATACACCACACCTAGAATGGGTGCACCGTTTTCAACCAAGGCGATATTAATACTGAATTCGCCATTACGCTTAATGAATTCTTTTGTACCGTCGAGCGGATCAACGATCCACAACATAGGCCATTTAGAACGCTCTTCAAACGTCACCTGACCTTCTTCAGAGCTCTCTTCTGAAAGAACAGGAATATTGGGTGTAAGTGCTTGCAAACCTGCTAGAATCACTTTGTGCGCAGCGAGATCAGCAGCGGTCACAGGACTATCATCCTGTTTTTGTTCAATGCCTAAATCTGCACGTTGATAAATATCCATGATCACATCGGCGGCATCGTGTATTATTTTTTGAAGAGCTTGAAAAATTGGGTGTTTACTAATGTCCTGCATAACAGCCTCAAATATGACAACAGAATAGGGTCAACGCATTCTTTATGAGTAAACCAGAAAAGCAGTCGGCACCACAAGCCGTTCGTTTAGATAAGTGGCTTTGGGCCGCACGTTTTTTTAAAACTCGTTCACTTTGTAAAGACGCCATCGATGGCGGCAAGGTGTCTTACAACGGAAGTAAAGGCAAAGCCAGCCGTAATGTGGAAATTGGTGCCTTAATTGGCATACGTGTTGGTTGGGATGAAAAGGTCGTCGAAATCAAAGACATCAGCGGCCAACGTCGTGGCGCACCTGAAGCACAATTGCTTTATGAGGAAACGCCACAGTCGATAGAAAAACGTGAAAAACGCGCTCTCGAAAACAAGTCTTTTGGTGGCCGAATTATGTCTGACCATAAGCCGAATAAAAAAGAGCGTCGTGATATTAAGCAGCTGAAGAAAGATATTTTTAGCGACATGTAATCTAGATCTAATATCACGCATTACATATCTCAAGATAATAAGTAAAGAGAGAGAAGGTCAGCGCCGTCTACTTAACAACGACAATAAAGGCCTTCTCGATTCTCCACACAGCCATACAATTCCAATTCCATTAACACCTGCATCATCAATCCTGCGTCCATTTTGCTTTGGCGAATCAAGGCATCAAAATCCATAGGCTGTGCTTCTTGTTCCATAATGACAATAACTGCCTTTGCGCTATCGGACGTAGATTCCGGCAAAGCATGCACCTGATTCGACACTAAAATAGGTGTGCTTCCAGCAGTTTGATTTCTATTTTCAGATGATTGTTTTTTACTATTCTTGTTAGCGGTCGAGCTTTTAGCTGTCTTAATTATTTTAGTTATAGAAGCACAGGACAGTTCTGAGCACTCGGCTAAAATATCATCTACATGACGAACCAAGGTGGCACCTTGTCGAAGTAACTGATGACAACCTTCTGATTGTGGGTCAATCAAACGACCGGGCAAGGCGAACACTTCTCGGTTCTGTTGGATGGCATAACTCGCACTGATCAATGAACCACTTTTGATAGAAGCCTCTGATACCAGCACGCCCATACTTAAACCACTGATAATTCGATTCCGCGGTGGAAACAGGTGAGGGCGAGGACTGGTTGATAGTGGGTATTCACTTATTAATGCGCCGCCTTTTTCTAGGATTTCTTTAAACATCTGGCGATTATGGTGTGGGTAGCGGTGAAACAAGCCAGTTCCCATTACCGCAATAGTTGGTGTTGTCTTGTTATATAAAGCGCCTTGATGAGCCGCAGTATCGACACCCATAGCGCCGCCACTCACCACACAAATGCCTCGAGCCGATAGTTGCTCGGCAAATTGAAAGGTGGCATCTCTTCCATAACGCGTACATTTGCGCGCTCCCACAATGCCGATTTTCGGCAATGACAAGGCATCTCGGTTACCTTCTACATAAAGAAACGCCGGCGCGACGGAGATCTCTTTTAACGCCGCGGGATAGTGTTCGTCTTCTTGCAGTACTAAGTGGTGATCGGCTTCTTCCAACCAAGCTAATGATTCATCACGTTTGGCTTCTTGTTCTTTAGTGAGTATGCCATTGGAAAAATAATCCATGGCCTGACGCGCTGTAATCTCTGGCCACTTTAACGCGATCAACAAATCATAAGTTATCTTCTCTGAGGAACTCGCGTCGTTTAGTTCTTCTTTACTAAATAAGGGTAAGTTTTCAGCATTATCCATTGATGCATGATAATCAAGTTGACTGAGATAAGTATAAAGACGCGAGAGTCGAGATGGGCCAATGCCCGATAAGAAACTTAAGCATAACCAATCTGTTTTCGACAAACCAGAGGCATTAGAGGTAGACATGATAAGCAGCTTCCTTGTGAGTTGAACATGGGCATTCCTTGCCCGTACGTTTACTTAAAAAACAAAATAAGAGTACTTAAAATACAAAACCAAGAGCGAATAGTCATTGGCTATGTAGGCTATTCAATCATATTGGCCAAAAAACCGCCATGAGAAGACTGCTCAACGGCCAGACTTGCGTTACAATAGACGCAATGAAAAGAGTAGGAGAGAACGTCTCCGCTCACGAACAAAGACACATCGTTGGAAAAGATCATGGCTGTTTTAACTGTACTTGAATACCCAGACAAACGCTTACGCAAAATTGCTAAGCCAATTACCAAGTTCACTGATGAGCTGCAAACCAAAATCGACGACATGCTTGATACCATGTATGACGAGAACGGTTTGGGCTTGGCGGCGACACAAGTGGATTATCACCACCGTCTTGTGGTGATGGATTTTTCAGAAGAACGTAACGAGCCTATCGTTTTTATTAATCCAGAATTCGAAATTTTAGATGACGAGCCAAATGAATTCCAAGAAGGCTGTTTGTCTGTTCCTGGTTTTTACGAGCACATTTATCGTGCTGCGAAAGTAAGAGTCAAAGCATTAGACCGCAACGGCAAACCATTCACTTTGGAAGTCGATGAGCTAATGGCGGTTTGTGTTCAACATGAAGTTGATCACCTAGACGGCAAACTTATGGTCGATTATTTGACGCCTCTAAAGCGTAATCGTATTAAGAGCAAACTAGAAAAAGCCCATAAGCTAGCTCAAAAACAAGGTTAAGAAGACGACTCTTTTTAGCCAATAGATCATTGATACTCGTATTATAAAATCAGGCTTTGGCCTGATTTTTTGTTAAGGAACCTTTATGCCAACCTCACCACTTCGTATTGTTTTTGCTGGCACACCTGAATTCGCAGCTGCCAGCCTGCAAGCACTCTTAACAAACACAAAAGATTCAAATGCTGAAAACCAGTATCAGATCGTCGGCGTTTATACTCAGCCAGATCGTCCAGCAGGCCGTGGTCAAAAGCTAGTTCAGAGCCCTGTTAAGCAACTTGCTATCGCCAACGACATTCCAGTTTATCAGCCATTGAATTTCAAACAGGATGAAGACAAGGCACAACTCGCAGCGTTAGAGGCTGATCTTATGATTGTCGCCGCGTACGGAATTATCCTGCCAAAAGTGGTATTGGATACGCCTAAGTTTGGTTGCATCAACGTCCACGCTTCTTTACTTCCTCGCTGGCGCGGTGCTGCTCCTATCCATCGTTCGCTGATTGCTGGCGATGGCGAAACCGGCATCACCATAATGCAAATGGATGTTGGCTTGGATACTGGCGACATGTTGTTAAAAGCATACTGTGATATCAAACCAACAGACACCTCAGAAACGTTGCACGATCGCTTGGCGGTTCTTGGCGGAAGTGCACTAATTGAAGCTCTAGAAAAATTCAAAGCCGGCACATTGGTTCCTGAGCAACAAGATGAAAGCCTCACTTGCTACGCAGCCAAACTAACCAAGCAAGAGGGCGATGTGAACTGGTCATCTTCGGCAGAATTGATCGAGCGTCAAATTCGCGGTTTATCTCCTTGGCCTGTTGCTTACACCAACAGCCTTGCTGGTGTAATGAAAATCCATGCGGCACACATTGCCAGCGTAAGCGATGAAGCTTCCACACCAGGCGATATTTTGGTGGTTAGCAAAGAGGGTATTATCGTTGCCACTGGGCAAGGTTCTATCCTTATTACTGAGATCCAATTTGCGGGCGGCAAGCGCATGAAAGTGCAAGACGCCTTAAATGGTAAAAACAAAGCCGCCCTAGAAATTGGTCAGCGTCTTGGCGTTAATGAAAGTGAAAACAAGAGTGGGCAAACAGCATGAACCAATACGACGAAAGCTTCCCATCTAAAACTAGCCAGCAAAGTGCTCGCCAAGTGGCGGTTACAGTCATCACTAATATCCTGCTTCAACAGGGTTCACTTAGTACGCAACTTGCTCGCCATCAAATAGATGTTGCAAGCGAACATGCACCAATGCTTAAAGAATTATGCTTTGGTGTATGTCGTCAGTACCCAAGACTAAACAGCATTGCCTTACATTTATTGGCGCATCCTTTTGAAGAAAAGGACACAGATTTATACGCTGTCTTACTTTTAGGTTTGTATCAATTAACCTACATGAACACCCCAGATCATGCGGCAGTAAATGAAACAGTAGAAGCGTGCCGGATCTTGAAAAAAGACTGGGCAACCAAGTTAATGAATGCAGTGCTACGTCGTTACCAAAGAGAAGCCGACGAAATAGTTGAGATTCTAGAAGCTCAACCTTCCGTAGAATTCAACATGCCGAAATGGCTGGTGAAGCGTTTTAATAAGCATTGGCCAGAGTATCTTGAAGACATTATCGAAGCAAGTAACACGCATCCGCCAATGTGCATTCGCGTAAATGACAGTCTGGTTTCACGTGAAACATACAAGGAGCAACTTGCTGATCTGGGTATAGACTCTGAAGATGGCGAATTTTCAGATTCAGCTTTGTACCTAAGAAATGCTGTTCGTGTTGGAGAGTTACCAGGTTTTGATGCAGGTTTTGTCAGCGTTCAAGATGAAGCCGCTCAGCTTTCAGCTCATATTTTATCGCCCAAAAACGGCGAAAAAGTATTGGATGCCTGTGCAGCACCTGGTGGAAAAACAGGGCACTTATTAGAGAAAGCCAACTCTGCTGGACTAAGTTCAATGGAACTCACTGCGGTTGAACTAGAGCCTTGGCGCATGGAAAAAATCGAATCCAATTTGGCACGCCTTGGCTATTCGGCGCAGTTGATCTGTGCAGATGCGAGTGATCTTGATGCATGGTGGGATGGCGAGCATTTCGATAAAATCCTACTCGACGTTCCTTGTACGGCAACAGGTGTTATTCGTCGTAACCCAGACATTAAGATCAATCGAAAACCAGCTGACATTGATGATCTCGTTATCATCCAGCGAGAGATTCTTAACAAGGTTTGGACAACGTTAAAATCTGGTGGCTTCATGTTGTACGCAACTTGTTCCTTGATGCCAGAAGAAAACGAACAACAAATCCAACACTTCTTAGCAAACCAAGAAGACGCGAAAGAAGTCGCGATCAATTCTTTAGCGCCTGACTTTGCGATGGAGTGGGGGATTCCTGTCAGCCATGGTAGGCAATTATTTCCGCAAGCAGACGCTCATGATGGTTTCTACTACTGTCTTCTACAAAAAGCTTAAGCCGTCTAGGTCTAGTAAGTAGAAATAAAAAACAGGCACAGATCATCTCAAGCAAACGACTGAAAAATAGGTCGTTTTATAAAAAGGCCCGACAAATTGTTTCACATGAAACACAGTTTGTTGGGCATTTTTTTGAGTTCAATTAATATTAGTCCATGCTGATAGCGAACTTGCCTCTCAGTTTCAACACTGGATAAGTAACAAAAGAAATCTCATTACATGATCATCCAAAATAATTACGAGTATTTATCAAGTTCAAGTTAAATAATTGTCCTTATGTGGGTAAACTTGCTCTACTTGATTCGAGCAAAAAATATGCACGCTCGATCAACCAAACAACTCAATTTTGACATTTGAATTAATACACTAAACAAAGAGCCGAAAAAATCACGCTCTAAGGCAGACTATGAAAATCATCATTATAGGCGCGGGGCAGGTTGGCGCCACGCTTGCGGAAAACTTGGCAAGTGAAGATAACGATATTACCGTCATTGATACAGATTTAACCCGCCTTAGAGAACTGCAAGATCGTCTCGACATTCAAACAGTTGAGGGCAGTGGCTCACACCCAGCTGTATTAGATCAAGCCGGTTGCAACGATGCTGACATGCTCATTGCGGTGAGCAACCAAGACGAAACCAATATGATCGCCTGTCAGATTGCTCACACCTTATTTAAAACACCGACTAAAATCGGTCGTGTCCGTTCTAGCGCTTATGCAAATTATCCAGAACTCTTTGTTGATTCAGCTATTCCAATGGATGTTCGTATCAGCCCAGAAAAAGAAGTGACTAAACATTTAAGCCGCTTGATTCGTTATCCAGGCGCGTTGCAGGTTATGGAATTTGCGGAAGGCAAAGTACAGTTAGTTGTAGTCAAAGCGGAAAAGGGTGGTCCACTGATCGATCAACCAATCAGCTTTTTGAAAGAACACATGCCGTCAATCCAAACTCGTATCGCAGCAATTTATCGTGACGGCAAATCTATTTCTCCTGACGGCAACACACACATTCGCGCCAACGACGAAGTCTTCTTTCTAACCGCTCAACGTGACGTATTAGATGTAATGAGTGAACTGCGTCCTTTGGATGTTCCTTATCGACGCATTATCATCGCTGGCGGCGGTAACATTGGTGAGCGTTTGGCACAGAGTTTAGAAAAAGAATACCGCGTTAAAATCATCGAACGTGATCCTGAGCGCTGTCGTTATTTGTCTGAAACTTTGGACAACACCATAGTACTAAACGGCGATGCGTCTAAGCAGGAATTACTGCTTGAAGAAAATATAGAATCCACTGACGTATTCTGTGCATTAACCAATAACGATGAAGCCAATATCATGTCTTCCATGCTGGCAAAAGTACTCGGCGTTCGCACAGTTATGACCATCATCAATAACCCTGCGTACGTCGATATCGTTCAAGAAGGCATGATCGACATTGCGATTTCGCCGCAACAAACTACCATCAGTTCGCTACTAAGTTATATTCGACGCGGTGACGTGGTGAACGTTCACTCGATGCGCAAAGGTGCTGCGGAAGCATTAGAAGCGGTCGCACACGGTGATTATCGTTCTTCAAAAGTGGTTGGCCGCAGTATTGCCAATTTGAATTTGCCTGAAGGCGCAACCATTGGCGCCATCGTTCGTGAAGACGATTTGATTGTTGCCACCAGCGAATTGGTGATCCAAGCAGAAGATCACGTCATCATTTTCGTGACCAACAAAAAACAAATTCCAGCGGTAGAGCAGCTATTCCAAGTGGGTTTAAGCTTCTTTTAATTTGAATGCTTTTTAGCAAAAAATAGAAGCCTGACTCAATTGGCTTCACCTGATTTTTAACATTGACCCGGCACAAGAATGACGTCGGGGTCTAGGAAGCAAGTATGCATTTTAGTGTTATTTTACGTGTCATCGGATTATTGGTAATGGTGTTCAGTGTGTCGCTGATTCCACCCATTATCGTTTCTTTGATTTATTCTGATGGCGCACTCAATGCGTTTCTTTATGCATTGGGCGTGAATTTATTAGGCGGCTTTCTTCTATGGTTCCCAGTTCGGAATGAACGTGGGGAGTTAAAAATTCGTGATGGCTTCTTAGTCACTGTGTTGTTCTGGACAGTACTAGGCTTGTTCGGTTCGGTGCCTTTCTTCTTAGCCGAAACACCAGACTTAACTTTCACAGATGCCTTGTTCGAATCTATCTCAGGACTCACTACAACAGGGGCAACCATACTCACTGGCATTGATGCTTTACCTCAATCAATTCTGTTTTATCGCCAGTTACTTACTTGGTTAGGTGGCATGGGTATCATCGTATTGGCCGTTGCCATCATGCCGATGTTGGGCATCGGTGGTATGCAGCTGTATCGCGCTGAAACACCGGGGCCCGTAAAAGACACTAAACTCACACCACGAATTGCCGAAACTGCGAAAGCACTTTGGTACATTTATGCGACCTTAACCAGCGTTTGTGCCTTGGGTTATTGGATCGCCGGAATGAGTTTATTTGATGCGATTTGTCATAGTTTCTCAACGGTGGCTATTGGTGGTTTCTCGACTCATGATGAGAGTATTGGTTATTTCAATAGTGTCGCTATTGAGATGATTTGTACCTTCTTTATGATTGTATCGGCGTTCAACTTCGCACTGCATTTCTACGCTTGGCGTCACAAAAGCGTGTGGCATTATTTTAAAGATCCGGAAGCACGTTTCTTTTTATTGATACTTTCCAGCACAGTTATTTTGGCAATTCTCGTACTTGCTATGACGTCGACTTACGACTGGAGTACCTCAATACGCTATGCTGTATTCGAGAGTGTATCAATTGCGACAACGTCCGGTTTCAGTACATCAGACTTTGCTAGCTGGCCGCATTTTTTACCCTTCTTATTGATCGTCACCTCGTTTGTCGGTGGCTGTGCCAGTTCGACCGGTGGTGGTATGAAGGTTATTCGTATACTTCTGATCCTCAAGCAAGGTATGCGAGAGATCAAACGCTTGATTCACCCAAACGCTGTTATTCCGGTTAAGGTGGGCGGCAAAGCCATCAATGAACGAGTTGTGTCTGCGGTATGGGGATTCTTCTCAGCCTACTTATTAGTTTACGTGGTGCTAATGATTGGCCTAATGGCAACAGGATTAGATCAGGTAACGGCTTGGTCTGCCGTTGCTGCGACATTAAATAACTTGGGGCCAGGTTTGGGCGACGTAGCTTCCAGTTTTACCAGCGTCAGCGACCCTGCAAAATGGATGCTGTGTTTTTCTATGTTGTTGGGTCGTTTGGAAGTATTTACTTTATTGGTGTTGTTCACGCCAATGTTCTGGCAAAAATAGAAAGCGCTAAAATTAGATAACGCATAAGGATCAAGACAGTGACACCGGCGATTAACCAACTTAGAAAACTGAAGATTGCGTTTAGTATTCACGAATATGAACACGATCCACATTGTTCTAATTTTGGCGAAGAGGCCGCAGAGAAACTCAATCTCGATCCTTCTTGTGTGTTCAAGACTCTATTAGTCACCGACGACAAAAATACCTTCGTCACCATTGTGCCAGTGACTGGTACCTTAAATTTAAAACGAGCTGCCAGTGCGCTAGGCGTTAAAAAATTACACATGACAGACGTGAAAGATGCCGAGCGACTTACTGGTTATTTGGTTGGCGGTATCAGCCCAGTAGGGCAAAAGAAAAGCCTCATCACTTGTATTGACCAAAGTGCACAGACGTTTGAAAAAATCTATGTCAGCGGCGGACAACGAGGACTGGATATCGGCCTAGCGCCAAATGATCTTAGCCGCACCTGTCGTAACGCCATCTTCGCAGCGATTGGTGAAGTAAAATAACGCTCAACACCATGATGAAATAGTAACGAAACAAACAACGTAATTCAAAAAAGGCATTCCTATGGCGCAAATTAAACCCATCATTCTATTAGACCGAGACGGCGTCATTAACCAAGACTCAGACGCTTATGTAAAATCTGTCGATGAGTGGCAGCCTATCTCTGGCAGCATTAAATCCATTGCGGCATTGTCCAAAGCAGGCTTTAAAGTCTTTGTGGTAACTAACCAATCAGGCATTGCTCGTGGCTATTATGACGAAGCCACACTGCATGCCATGCACGATAAAATGACCGCGCTAGTCAAAGCAGAAGGCGGTAAAGTGGATGGCATTCAATACTGCCCTCATGGCCCAGATGATGACTGCAACTGCCGCAAACCCAAAAGCGGTATGATTGAAGCGATTGAAGCAGAACTAGGCTTATCATTCGAAGACAACCCAGCCATTATGGTCGGAGACTCTCTACGAGATCTTCAGGCAGGAAATGCTCGTGGTTGTTCACCAGTATTGGTTTTAACAGGAAAGGGCCGTGAAACGCAGTACAAGACGATAGACTTCCCATTCAGCGTCTACACAGATCTTGCCGCATTCACCATTGCGACACTGCACAAATACAGCTAACCGGATTTAGAGAGTTTACAATCTAAAAAAATACCTTGTTAGTGGACATTCACTAACAAGGTATTCGAATGCAACAGCTAACTGCCTCGCGTCATCCCAGCCAATCTCTGCCAACTAAACACCATTAATAACGCTAGAACCAATAAAAGATACGGAAACGCTGCGGCACTAAAGACCTCGATAATTGGCCCAGTTAACGACGGTGCCACCAAAGCACCTAATCCACAACACACAAAAACGTACCCCGTACGTTTGCCATTGAGCGCCATAATGCTGTTGGCATAGGAGAACAACATTGGAAAAAATGCCGAACATCCCAAACCCAACCACAAGGCAATCACCACTAACGAAGCATCGGAAAAAATCATCATCAAACTTCCGCTGAAACTCACCACCAGCAAACCATAGATACCTTGTCGGGGCGTAATCCAACGCAACAAAAATACCGAGAACAAACGACCCAACGACAAACTCACAAAGAACCAAGTAACCAAAATAGCCGCGGTATTTTGATCTTCACCAGACAGAACAGCATAAGTACTGATCCAACCAGCGATAGTTATTTCAAAACCCACATATAAGAAAATGACAGTTAGAAATGCCAAAAAAGTCGCTTTTTGTTTTGTCGCTGGCACTACTTCACTGGCTCGGACTTCGAAGGTTGGACTCGGTTGTCGCCATAACAACAACGGCAGAAGCAAAGCGTAAAGCGCCACCATCCAATAACCTGCGCCATAACCATGACCCGTCCACTGAGCGAACACCAAAATCAAGGGTGCAAGCATAGATCCAGCACTGTGACACAAATGTAAAATGGTGACATAAGAGCCAACTTTTTCTTTATGCAGCCACAGCATCATCATATTGCCACCCGCATTAGCCGATACTTCTGTCGCGCCTAGCAAGAAAAACAACACCACCAGCATCGACAATCCAGTCGAGAACGGCACCAGCACCAATCCGGTAATCATGCAGAGCAGCATTACGATAAGGTAATGATGACCTTGCCAGCGATCAAACATCCTCCCCGCCAACAAAGCGCCGAGAATATTACCTATGGCACGCGCAGTAAAAACAATTGAGATTTCAGCAACAGAGGCATCAATTAAGTCGGCCAAGTAAATTAAACTCGGTCCTAGCAAGCCCGCGACCGCGCCGACAGCAATAAACATGGCACAATACAGCGCAGTTCGAGTTAATTCCTTCATCGGGCAACATCCATTTTAAATATTATTTTTGAATGGTATAAAGATGATTTTGATTTAATCACGCAACTTGATTAATTAATAGCCACCAATAACAAAATCTCTAACGACCATAGAATCGATTGGCATTAAAAATAAAATAGATAATAATGATTATTATTTTTCCTAAATCGACTTATGGCTAACCAAGACAGACTTACTCGTATAGAAAAGGTTTTAGACTACATCCACGAAAATCTGGATGAACCTATTCATGTCACTAGCTTGGCGGAAAAAAGCTGCTGGTCGCGCTGGCAGTTTCAACGAGTATTTGGTCAAGCAACTGGTCTTAGCGTTGCTCAATACATTCGGGAATTACGCTTAAGCAAAGCTGCAGAACTGTTACTATCAAGTAAAAATAGGCATGTAGATATTGCGATGCAATGTGGTTTTGATTCGGAAATAAGCTTCTCCCGCGCCTTTAAACAAATGTTCAACTGTACCCCTAGGGATTATCGACAACGTGGAAAACGTCATGGATTACGTACGCCACTACAATATAGATGCCCTAATAAAGCCCAGACAGAGACGCCAAAAACATTCACTCAAATACGTATTGAAAGTCGCGATGGTTTTCACATTCAAGGCAGATACGATTGGATTCGGGGACTATTTTCAGCTTCTCCGAATTTTTCAGAACGCGTTCCACGGCTTTGGTCTCAAGTTATTTCAGAAGTAAAGACAGTTACAAAAGGCTATCGTCCAATTGGCATAATAGACACTCAGGACCATGCCCAACATCCAGATCAAATGCTTTATTGGGCCGGGTACTTAGAGCCAATAAAAACATCATCCCCAACCATTTTTAGTGGCGCCAACCCATTTAATACCATTCTACTAGATACGGTGAAGGTTCCACTTCAAGAATACGCCGTCATTCCCGTTTATGGAAAATCTTCGGCAGTTGAAAAAGCACTAGAGTGGTTTATCTACCAATGGTTACCTGAGTCCAATTATTACGGAGTACAAGGTTACGAATTAGAAGTTTACGAGCCAGATTACGATCCAAACAGTCCTCAGAGCTATATGGAATATTGGCTTCCGATCAAGCCAAGATAGCTTTTATATAATCTAATCCAATGATTTCTTCCTCTCTCTTCCTCTTACTGAAGATGCACCAAAAAGTTAAGTTTTATATTTCCAATAAAAGTAGAATGATATTCATTATCAATATTGTTTTATTCTATTTCCGGAGTTAACATGAAACCGTCTGTGCATTTCCAACTCACTTTGCTTGCTTTAGCAATTACCTCAGTGCCGTCTTACTCTCTCGCAGCTGATACGTCAGAAGCAACAGATACAAGCTCAGAAGATCAATTAAGCGCATTAGTGGTAAAGGGGCAGACTTATCGAAATACAGCGACAAAAACCCAATTAGATCCAGAAGAAACACCCCAAGCTATTTCAGTGATTGAACAAAGCTCACTACAACAAAGAGGCACGGAAACCGTTGCGGAAGCTGTTCGATACACCTCAGGTATTAACACTGAATTACGTGGCGGAGCGGTAACACGATTGGATTTTTTTAATATCCGAGGGTTTGAAAATGACAAAGCCTATTATGACGGACTGCAATTACTCTATAACGATTGGAACCTACAACCACAAATCGATATGGCAGCGGTAGAACAAGTTGAAGTATTTAAAGGCCCGACCTCAACACTTTATGGCGCTATGCCTCCTGGGGGCATGGTGAACCTCATCAGTAAAACGCCTCAATCTGAAAGCCAACATAGTGTGGAAGTAACATTAGGTAGCGATAATAAACGCGAAACACAAATCGATAGTACTGGAGCGATTAACGACACAATGAACTATCGCGTCGTCGGTCTATTTCGTAAAAAAGACGGACAAGCTGTAACATCAGAAGAAGAACGCATCATGATAGCGCCATCTATTGATTGGAAAATCAGTGATGACACTATGCTTAACCTCAATCTGTATTATCAGAAAGATCCAAGCATGGGTATTTATTCTACCTTGCCATCAAAAGGAACCGTCTATAGCAGCACCAATGGAAAACTGTCTGCAGATGCTTATGCGGGCGACACAAACTGGGAAACCTACGACAGAGATGTACTTTTACTTGGCTATAAACTCGACCATAAAATAAATAATACTTGGAGCTTTCTTCAAAATGCTCGTTTCACTACAGCAAAAGTTTACCAAGAGAACACTTACTCTTCCTCTTTAGACAGTGATGAAAGAACTCTAAATCGTCGTGCTTACCTGACTGATGAAAAATCGGAAGGCATCAATATAGACAACCAATTTTCAGGCGTTTTTGATATTGGCAATGCCGAACATAATGTCTTGGTCGGCGTGGATTACCTCAAGCTCAAATCTGACGTTATATACGAAGATGCTGTAGCGCCTAGCATCGATCTATATAACCCAAATCACGACCAGATTATTAGAGATAACCTTGATTTTGCTGGGTCTGGTTACAGCAGCGATTTCACTATCGACAAAGAACAAACGGGCGTGTATCTGCAAGATCAAATACGCCTTGATCAGTGGGTCTTTATTGCCGGTGGCCGCTACGATCAATTTAAAGCAACTGAAAAGGGTCGTAAATACGGAAATATAACAAACACCAAAGTCGATCAGAGCCAATTTAGTGGTCGAGCCGGCGCACTGTATGAATTTGATAATGGCCTAGCGCCATTCATTAGCTATGCCCAAAGCTTCGAGCCTGTCACAGGCTCAGACAGCAAAGGAAAGACCTTTGATACTTCCACCGCAGATCAATGGGAAGCCGGCCTAAAATACAAAAAACGAGATATTACCGCCAGTGCGACCGCCTTTGAGATCACTAAACGTAATGTACTTACCCGCGATCCAGACAGCACAGACTACAGCCAAAAAGTCCAAGTGGGGGAAATGCGATCTCGTGGTATCGAACTTGAGTTACAACAAGCGATTACACCTGATGTCACCGTAAAAGCCGCCTATACACTTCAAGACGTTGAAGTCACCAAAGACAACAGCGGCATAGAAGGTAATACGCCGGTTTGGGTACCCAAAAAGCAATTTAATACTTGGCTAACTTATACGCCAACCGAAGGAAGATTAGCCGGTACATCACTCGGTGCAGGCGTACGTTATGTTGGCCAAATGCAGCTCGACGCAGCAAATTCTAATACCGTACCGTCTTTTACATTGGTCGATTTATCCATAGGTTACGACTTATCAATGCTGTCTGCGCAATGGCAAGGAGCCAGTGTCAGGTTTTCGATGAGCAACGTATTTGATGAAACCTATTACAGCTGCTACGACGAATCCAACTGCTGGTTCGGAGATGAAAGAGCCTTCGAAGTCAGTGCACGATATGAGTTCTAAACATTTCATAGCACAACTTAGCAGCAATACTAGAGGTATAGAAAAATCGAAAGGCCTATAGATCGTCTTTTCAACATTGCAAGATCTTACATTGCTGTGCTGGATGGGCAAGAAAGTTTGTCTGATAAAAAACAAAGCACAACCAACTTATCAGCCAAAGAGCCAGAGCAAGCATTGCTTGTTTTACATGAAACACTACAAGAGGCGCACCCAGAAACGGGTGCGCCTTATTGGCGTATTCGATGTTGGGGGTTGGCTTGCTGGCAACCAATCTATCTGGCTATGATTTGCGTTTATCAGCTCAAAGCTGTGCCGTTGCGCTTGCAAGAAATAGAACAAAAGCAAAGTGGCGAGATGGTCGCTGGGTATTTTTTACCCGATGGAATGTGGCAAGAGGGAAGTCACAAGACGCTGATAAAAACAGCCAGTGAACAGCTCAATACGATGTTCCAATCCTTTGAAACAACCCATGTTGATGCCTTTGGTGGAAGACCTGCACTTTATCAAGGTTTGCTTGCTGATCAGTTAATGAGTGCGTTAATTGCTATAAATAATTTGTTGCCCGATGAGCAAAAATACAACCTAGAAACGGATTTTCAACTTTGGGCGCAAGGGATGAATTTGCCATTAAAACCTCTTGCTGGTCTAAGTCAGCAAGAAACAGAAACACCTGTTTTTGTGCGTCATACTTGCTGCTTGCACTTTCGCCGTGACGGCGGAGAGCTCTGTACAAACTGCCCAAGACTGCACACAAAAAGCGCCAAACAAAAACAGCAAAATACAATTAATCAACGGTGATAAAGGTAAGTGATTATTATAAATAAGTAATTTAGTGTAAGTACTCACTCTCAATTTAAAGCCTAATAAATATAAATTTAAGAAGCTAACTCTTCATTTCGTTGGGATTGTATAGCCAAAATATCGGTAATATTGTCTTCAATCCAATCAGCCAAACTAGCCACTCGAACGGACACTTCTAGCCCTAAATCCGTCAAACTATATTCCACATGAGGCGGTACCACAGGATAAGAAGTACGTAACACAAAGCCATCTAATTCCAAGGCTTGAAGAGTTTGCGCGAGCATCTTTTCACTGACACCCACAATCTTACGACGCAATTCACTAAAGCGCTGTGTGTCACCATCTTTAAGAGCAACCAACACCAACACACCCCAACGACTGGTGACATGTTTCAAAATATCACGTGAAGGGCATTTGTCTGAAAACACATCGCCTTTATCAAATAAGCGCGACATGCCGTTCTGTGAAGTTTGTAAATTATTTTCCATACTTACCTTTTTGTACGTACTTACTAAAAGTTTGTTAGTGATATATTCTACTTCCATCAACTTAAAACTCAAAGGAGAATATTATGATTTTAGTTACTGGCGCATCTGGCCAACTTGGCCGTTTAGTTATAGATAACCTTTTAAACACCACACCAGCAAACCAAATCGTGGCAGCGGTTCGTAACCCAGAGAAAGTCGTCGATTTAGCAGAAAAGGGCATTCAAGTTCGCAAAGCGGATTATAGCGACCTTGATTCTCTTGTTGCAGCCATGCAAGGCGTGGAAAAAGTACTATTAGTTTCTTCAAGTGAAGTGGGTCAACGTACTGCTCAGCACAGCAACGTAATCAATGCAGCTAAACAAGCTAGCGTCGCTTTGATTGCTTACACCAGTATCTTAAACGCGGACAAATCGCCTCTTATTTTGGCAAAAGAACACGTAGAAACAGAAAATCTGTTAGCGAAATCTGGCGTACCTTATGTACTACTTCGCAATGGCTGGTACTCAGAAAACTACACAATGGGCGTAGCAGGTGCACTAGAGCATGGTGTTGTGGGTTGTGCTGAAGATGGAAAACTGTCTACTGCAGCACGTGCAGACTATGCCGCTGCCGCTGCCGCGGTACTGGTTAAAGACGGACAAGCTGGCAAAGTATACGAACTAGCGGGTGACAACTCCTTCACACTAAGCGAATACGCTGCAGCGATTAGCAAAGTATCAGGCAAAACCGTTGCGTACCAAAATGTTCCTGAAACAGAGTTCACCAAGATTCTTGTAAGTGTTGGCCTTCCAGAGGGCTTTGCAGCGGTTCTTGCAGATTCAGAAGCTGGCGCAGCCAAAGGCGGCTTGTTCAGTGACAGCAAAGACTTATCAACGCTAATTGGCCGTCCTACGACGTCCATTGAAGACAGCATCAAGGCGGCGTTGTAAGTTTGTACACCTAAATTTGGGTATAAAAAATTAAGTATAAAAAAAGCGGTTAGAGCTTTCACTCTAACCGCTTTTTTATTGAGCAAACTAAGACTTAAATGTCTAGGTTCGCTACGTTCAAGGCGTTTTCTTGGATGAAGTTACGACGTGGTTCTACTTCGTCACCCATCAAGGTTGTGAACATTTGGTCAGCGGCAACAGCATCATCGATGGTAACGCGAAGCATGCGGCGCGCTTCTGGGTCCATAGTGGTTTCCCAAAGTTGCTCAGGGTTCATCTCACCCAGACCTTTATAACGCTGGATAGTCATGCCACGAGACGCTTCTTTCATCAACCACGCTTTCATGTCGCTAATGGTGTGCACTGCTTCACGACGTTCACCACGTTGAATATAAGACTCTTCACCAAACAATTCCGCTACGGTTTCAGACATAGCAACAATACGTTTGTACTCTGGTGAGTTGAAGAAAGTGCCTTCAAAACGGTAACGGTTCGATACACCATGAGACATGATATCGACTACTGGTAAGTAGATATTACGTTCATCGTCTTTCTCTACAGAGAAGTCAAAACGGAAACCAGTACGAGCATCTTGTGGCATTTGGCTACGAATAGCTTCAACCCATTCCATAACCGCTGCTTCTTTGGTCAAATCTTCTTGTGTTAGCGCTTTGCAGTACAGAAGTTTACCCATTACATCTTTTGGATACACACGAGACAAACGTTCAACATCGGCTTCAATGTGAATGTAATCACGTACTAATTTCGCCAAATGCTCACCTTGGATGCCTGGAGCATCTTCGTTGACGTGCATATGAGCACCATCTAGCGCCACTTCGATTAGATGTTGGTCCATCGCAGCTTCGTCTTTGATGTATTGTTCTTGCTTGCCACGTTTGATTTTAAACAAAGGCGGTTGTGCAATAAAGATGTGACCACGTTCGATGATTTCTGGCATTTGACGGAAGAAGAAGGTCAAAAGCAAGGTACGAATGTGCGATCCATCGACGTCGGCATCGGTCATGATAACGATGCTGTGGTAACGTAATTTGTCGGCGTTGAATTCGTCACGACCGATACCACAACCTAATGCAGTAATCAGGGTGCCAACTTCAACAGACGCCAGCATTTTGTCAAAACGGGCTTTTTCGACGTTCAAGATTTTACCTTTAAGAGGCAAAATGGCTTGCGTACGACGATCACGACCTTGTTTTGCCGAGCCACCTGCAGAGTCACCCTCCACTAGGTAGATTTCAGAAAGCGCTGGGTCTTTTTCCTGACAATCGGCCAATTTACCTGGCAAACCAGCGATGTCTAACGCACCTTTACGACGCGTCATATCACGAGCACGACGCGCTGCTTCACGCGCACGAGCCGCATCGATCATTTTGTTAACGATTATTTTGGCTTCGTTTGGTTTCTCTAGCAGGAACTCAGAGAAGCGCTTGGTCATCTCTTGTTCTACGGCAGTTTTTACTTCAGAAGACACAAGTTTGTCTTTGGTCTGAGAAGAGAATTTAGGATCTGGCACTTTCACCGATACGATAGCAGTCAAGCCTTCACGGCAGTCATCGCCTGTTGTCGCCACTTTTTGCTTCTTCGCTAGACCTTCTTTCTCAATAAAAGTGTTTAGAGTACGAGTCAAAGCACCACGGAAACCAGCAAGGTGAGTACCACCGTCGCGTTGTGGGATGTTATTGGTGTAACAGTAGATGTTTTCTTGGAAGCCTTCGTTCCACTGCAATGCGACTTCTACGGCGATACCGTCTTCTAGGTCATCACGCTGGCAGATGAAGTGGAAAATATCGTTGATTGGTGTTTTGTTAGTATTCAAATGCTCAACAAAAGAACGCAAACCACCGGTGTAGTTAAAGAAATCTTCTTTGCCAGAGCGCTCATCTTTGAGTCTAATCGCAACGCCCGAGTTCAAGAATGACAATTCACGTAGGCGCTTAGCCAAGATGTCATAAACAAATAAGATATTGTTAAAAGTAGCAGGAGAAGGTTTAAAATGAACTGTTGTTCCCTTGCCATCAGAGTCGCCAACAATGGCCAATGGTGCTTGTGGAACACCATGTACATAAAGCTGTTCGTATACTTTGCCATTTTTTCGGATGGTCAAAGTAAGCGCTTCAGATAGGGCGTTTACAACCGAAACACCTACACCATGAAGACCACCGGAAACTTTGTATGAGTTATCGTCAAACTTACCACCAGCGTGAAGTACTGTCATGATAACTTCAGCGGCAGAAACGCCTTCTTCTTCGTGTATATCAACCGGAATACCACGGCCGTTATCCGAAACAGAAATCGATTCATCTGGATGAATCAGTACCGTGATCGTGTCACAGTGACCAGCAAGGGCTTCATCGATGGAGTTATCCACGACTTCAAACACCATGTGATGCAAACCGGTGCCATCGTCAGTATCGCCAATGTACATGCCAGGGCGTTTACGTACGGCATCTAGCCCTTTGAGCACCTTGATACTGGACGAATCGTATTTATTTTCACTCATTTAACTCTCCTGCAAACCTTTGCTCAATAAAGACAATTCGCCATTAGTCATAGAAAATTGACGAACGTCTGTGGTGTCGGCCCAAGTAAAATCCGTTGTGTCAGGCTCGACACTGGTAATAAAAATTTGGCTGTTTAATGACTCCAACAACTGACAAAGTTTCTGTCTGTGGTTAGCGTCCAACTCTGCTGGTAAATCATCCACTAAAAATACCAGAGGGCGACCCATATCAATCAGTAGCTGTCCTTGAGCAATCTTTAACGCGGAAACGACAAGTTTTTGTTGGCCACGTGACAGCGTATCTAACGCATCTCCCGTCGCCGTTTTCACACGTAAATCTGCTCTTTGAGGGCCTGTGTGCGTATAACCTAACTCGATGTCTCGCTCACGTCCCGCTTCAACCGCCATGGCTAAATTTTTCTGTGCATCCCAGCCTTGAAAGAACTGCAAATTCACCGAAAGCTCTGTGGTTAATAGCGATAAAACCTTCACAAAATGCGGTGTTAATTTTTCCACATATGCTTTGCGAGATTGATTGACTTGCTCACCCAGTCGGATCAATTCCTGATCAAATGCCGCCAATAAACTGAGGGATATTTTACCACGTCTGAGCAAGGTATTCCGCTGTTTTAATGCTTTTTGCCAGCCTCGCCATGCTTGAATGAAGTCTTTATCGAAATGAAACGCCCCCCAGTCAATAAATTGGCGACGAATGCTCGGAGAACCCTCTAATAATCGAAATGCATCAGGGTTAATGAGCTGTACTGGAAGACGTTCTGCAAGCTCAATAACAGATTGCGCACGCTGTCCTTGAATGCGGACATCTATTTGACCATCACGATAGCGCTGTAAACCGACACGGATCGGACTACCGTGCGTTTGTTGAAGCTGCGCAAAGACAATACAAGCCTCGTTTTCGTGTTGAATATAGGTCTTGTGCTTGTGACTACGAAAGGAGCGACCAAACGACAATAGGTGAATGGCTTCTAAAACAGAGGTTTTACCACTGCCATTTTTGCCAACAATCACATTTACTTGGGGCGAAGGTTCAAAGCGCACACTAGAAAGGTTGCGAACATGAGAGATGTCCAAACGCACCAGCGGCATAACTCTTAAACCTTAATTGGGGGAGGGAAGACAACCCACTTGGCATTTTAGAAAACTAAATCACCAAGCGGGTGATAGGTCTATCATCTAAGCGATGATTATAGACGCATCGGCATCACAACGTATTGTGCTGCGTGACTTTGTGCTTCTTCGATCAAGGCACTGCTGTTCGAGTCGTTCAATGATAAACGTACTTCTTGAGAGTCTACGACACCCAATACGTCTAACAAGTAACCCACGTTGAAGCCCACTTCCATATTGTCGCCTTGGTATTGCACCAATACGGATTCTTCGGCTTCTTCTTGCTCTGGGTTATTGGCAAACACTTGCAACATGCCGTTAGACAAAATCAAACGCACACCACGGTATTTCTCGTTGGAAAGAATCGATGCACGTAGAAATACTTGACGTAATTCCAAACGATCGGCAATGACAATTTTTTCATTATTACGAGGAATAACACGATGATAATCAGGGAATTTGCCATCAACTAATTTAGAGGTAAAAACATATTCTGCTACTTTCGCGCGAATATGGTTTGTACCTATCGTTAGCTCAACTACTTCATCTGTATCATTTAGTAAGCGGTTTAGTTCCAAAACACCTTTGCGAGGCACGATAACTTGCGTTAAATCACCGCTCACTTGAGCATCTTCAACAGCAGTCGCTAAACGGTGTCCATCAGTTGCTACAACTCGTAACTGACCGTCAGCCACTTCTAACAACATACCGTTAAGGTAATAACGCACATCTTGGTTCGCCATCGCAAAACCCGTACGGTCGATCAAACGACGTACGCTATTTTGTGCGATAGAAACCGTTAAATCGCCTTGCATATCTTGGATATTCGGGAATTCATCTGCTGGCAAAGTAGACAAGCTAAAACGTGAACGACCTGAACGAATAACCGCTTTTTGGTCATCCAAGGTGAATTCAATTACCGCACTGTCAGGTAAGCTTTTGCAAATGTCCATTAGTTTACGGGCTGGCACGGTAATACGGCCTTCTTCGCACTCATCTAATGGCACATGACCTACCAATTCAACCTCTAAGTCAGAACCGGTAAGCGTTAATAGTTGGTCTTTTACTTCTACCAACACATTGGCCAAGACCGGCATGGTTTGTTTGCGCTCTACAACGCCTGCCACTAGTTGAAGTGGCTTAAGAAGTGTCTCGCGGACGACTGAAAATTTCATTATTTTCCTCGTAAACTCAAAGTCTTAGACCATCAGGTGGTCAGAATTCGCATCAATTGTTTGTAGTCTTCACGAATATCAGAATCCGTATCTTGCAGTTCTTTAATCTTGCGAATCGCATGCAAGGCTGTCGTATGATCGCGGCCACCAAATGCATCGCCAATTTCAGGCAAGCTATGATTGGTCAATTCTTTTGCTAATGACATCGCCACTTGGCGAGGACGAGCAACAGACCGGCTACGACGTTTCGACAGCAGATCACTGATCTTAATTTTGTAGTATTCCGCCACAATTCGCTGGATATTATCGATGTTTACCAGCTTATCTTGCAAGGCCAAAAGGTCTTTTAAAGACTCGCGGACAAAATCTGGCGTAATTGCTCGTCCAGTAAAGTGCGAGTTAGCGATAACACGTTTTAGCGCTCCTTCTAACTCACGTACGTTTGAACGTATTTTCTGAGCGATAAAGAATGCAGAATCATAAGATAACTTGATGCCACTTTCATCTGCTTTACGCATCAAAATGGCGACACGTGTTTCTAATTCCGGCGGTTCAATCGCAACAGTTAAACCCCAACCAAAACGCGATTTAAGACGATCTTCCAAACCTTGGATCTCTTTTGGATAGCGGTCGCAGGTCAAAATCATCTGCTGACCACCTTCTAACAAAGCATTAAAGGTGTGGAAAAACTCTTCTTGCGTACGATCTTTACCGGCAAAAAATTGAATATCATCGATTAATAAAGCATCCACAGAACGATAATAACGTTTGAAATCGTTAATCGCGTTCAACTGTAGGGCTTTTACCATGTCGGCAACGAAACGCTCAGAATGCAGGTAAACCACCTTAGCATTCGGATTATGACGCATCATTTCAGTACCAACGGCTTGCATTAAGTGAGTTTTACCCAAGCCAACCCCACCATATATAAAGAGAGGGTTGTAAGCACCGCCTGGATTCTCAGCGACTTGCAATGCCGCAGCATGAGCGAGCTGGTTGGATTTACCTTCGATGAAGTTATCAAAGGTAAACGAATTATTTAGATTCGCGCCGTGGTTAATACCACCCTCTACTTGTACTTTACGTTTGGGTGCCGTTAATGGCAGTTGGCCCTGTTCATAAGGTTCAAGCTCGCCACGCAATCCAGTACCCGACAAAGTTAATGGTGCTTCAAATTCAAGGTCAGCATTTGGGCTGCCTTCTTCGTCATCCATTAAGCCAAAACCCGGACGATAGCCAGATTCTCTAGCCACTTCATTATTTAAAGGGTTAATAGCCGGTTCACTTGAGACCGGAGGAGGTGGAGGAGACATCTGATTCGCTTGGGCAAAATTTTGAGCTTTCACCGCTAGCTTTAAAGCAGGTGCAAGATCATCGCCAGCAAATTCAGACAATAATTCCTTTATGCGCGTTTGATATTTGTTACTCACCCAATCCAACACAAAACGGTTTGGTGCACTTAGGCACAATTCTCCATTCGGCATCATTTCAGCCTGCAATGGACGAATCCAGGTGTTGAACTGAGATGTGGAAAACTCACCCTGCAAGCGCTGCAGACAAAGATTCCAATGCTCCAAAGACACTGTAGACGTACTCCCTGGTTGAGTGACAGACAAGGAGCGGATTTTACATCGGGCCCTTAAAGTTATCCACACATAATTAGAAAAAAACGTAACTCATAGGTTAATAGTAGAAATGTTAATAACACATGAGGTTATGCACAGCGGTAGATAAAAAAATATTATGTGCATAACAACATTACTTATACACATGTTGATGGCGGTTTATTTTAACCTTACCCACAAGTGGAAAAGTTTTTATCATTTTGATTTTTATACACATAAATTAATAAAAAACCGCTCTTGTGGATAAGATAATTTTATAAAATATTCTTTATCCACCAGTGAGGTAGAAGTCTGTGTGTAAGTGTTTAATGGATTGTGTAGCTATTTTTTTATTAATTAAGCTGTGCTAAGCATTGAATTTACTAAGGAAAGGCTCTAAAATCCGCGCCCTGATTTGACCAATCAAATGTAGAGGCTTGGCGGTCGCTAACCCTCAAAACTCAAACACTGCATTCAGTGAGAGAATTAAGATGAAAAGAACTTTCCAACCTAGCGTTCTAAAACGCAAACGTAACCACGGTTTCCGTGCTCGTATGGCTACTAAAGGCGGACGTCAAGTTATCGCTCGTCGTCGTGCTCGCGGCCGTAAGGTTCTAAGCGCATAAGTACGCTGATGACCGAATATTGTTTTCCTCGGCATGTCAGACTTCTGAATGCCGGGGATTATCAATCTGTCTTTAACGACACCTCCTCCAAAGTCTTCGCAGGCGAATTCCTTTTATTGGCACGAAAACGAGATGATGACCAAACTCGGTTGGGTCTTATTGTGTCCAAGAAAACGGATAAACGCGCGGTAGGCAGGAATCGTATCAAACGTTTGGTGCGTGATTCCTTTCGTCACCACAAAATACCTCTTTCTGGTCTTGATATTGTCTTCTTAGCACGACAAGGTATTAAGGAACTGGAAAACGCAGATTTGCACAACAGACTCGATAAAGCATGGGATCAGTTGGCAAAAAAAGCTCTAAAACCCGCTCAAAATAAAAAACGCGATCAATCTAGACAGAAATAGGCTGAAAAAACTGCCAAAGGCTGGTTTAATAGCGCGTGATTTTTATAAGGGTTCTGTGAACCTATTGTCCAACCAAACAAATTAGTTGAATAGCATGGATTTCAGACGTTACTTTTTATGGGGTGCGCTTTCTATCAGTGGCTACCTGCTGTTTTTACAGTGGAGCCAAGATTATGGCCCTCAGTCCACTCAAAGCGTAGCTCAAAGCACACAGTCTCAATCTGAGACAAACTCTCAAATGAGCGATGATTTGCCTATGGCGACTCAAAGCACAAGCGAAGCCAATGCCGAAATTCCGCAAAGTGTGACAAAAATCGCACCAGGAAAATTGATTGAAGTAACAACCGATACCCTTCGCGTTGCGATCAATCCTGTCGGTGGTGACTTAGTTGAAGCCGCTCTTCTTCAATACAAAAAAGAATTAGGCCAGCCTGATCCATTTGTCATCTTAGAAGATGGCAGCGAGCGCACTTATGTGACTCAAAGTGGTTTAGTTGGTCAAGATGGTCCAGACGCTTCTCCTGAAGGTCGTCCAGTTTACCAATCTGAAAAAACGGCTTACACCTTAGCTGATGGTGAAGATTCTCTTGATGTGAATCTGTACTACACTGATGCAAAAGGCGTGAAATACACGAAAACCTTCCGCTTTATGAAAGGCAAGTACCGTATTCGCCAATTGATCACGGTAGACAATACGTCATCAAGCACTTGGCGCGGTAACTTATTTGCGCAGATCAAACGTGACAACACACCAGATCCAAGCAAAGCGACTAGCATGGGCTTACAGCCTTACCTAGGTGGCGCGATTTCTGATGAGCAAACGAAATACACCAAGGTTTCTTTCTCTGACATGAAAGAAGATCCTATCAAAACAACCACTACCAAAGGTTGGGTTGCGGTACTTCAGCATTACTTCGTTTCTGCTTGGATTCCAGAACAGGGCCAAAAAGTAACCTTGCAAGCTCGCACTAATGGTGACTTTAACATCATCGGTTTTACTGGCACGCCAGTTGAAATAGCACCGGGTAAACAAGGTACGTTGAGCTCAACTTTCTATGTTGGTCCAAAATTACAAGATCACCTAGAAAGCACAGCAGAAAACCTTGATCTAACCGTTGATTACGGCTGGTTATGGTGGTTGGCTAAACCGCTTTTCTGGTTGCTAACACTGATCCAGTCTTTCGTTATCAACTGGGGTATTGCGATTATCTTGATCGTGGTTTGTGTAAAAGCTGTTTTCTTCAAGTTATCAGCGGCAAGCTACCGTTCAATGGCGAAAATGCGTAAATTCGGGCCTGAAATTGCCAAGCTAAAAGAAAAGCATGGTGACGACCGTCAGAAAATGTCGCAAGAAATGATGGCGCTTTACAAGAAAGAGAAAATTAACCCCTTGGGTGGTTGTTTGCCTATCTTGGTTCAGATGCCGGTTTTCCTTTCGTTGTACTGGGTATTGATGGAATCCGTTGAATTGCGCCATGCGCCATTCTTCCTATGGATTCACGATTTATCAGTGATGGACCCATTCTTTATCCTGCCAATTTTGATGGGTATTAGTATGTTTGTTCAACAATCACTTAACCCAACGCCTCCAGATCCAATGCAAGCTCGAATCATGAAGATTATGCCAGTGGCATTCTCCATCTTCTTCTTGTGGTTCCCAGCTGGTTTGGTTCTATATTGGGTAACGAACAACACCTTATCGATATTGCAGCAGTATGTGATTACAAAACGCATCGAAGGAGAAGTCTGATACTAAACAGGCTTAGGTTTCGATTAAAAAGGCTTCCCATTGGGAGGCCTTTTTTACGTTTAGATTGCCATGCTTGTCTTGCTAACGGACAATGACAGCAACCGCTATTTATTTTCTTTTATCGCACAGAGTTTGATTATGACCGACTTCCAATACGCCACAGACCAAGACACGATTGCCGCACAAGCCACCGCTCCTGGCCGAGGTGGCGTGGGGATCATTCGTTTATCCGGCCCAAAAAGCCTTGCCATCGCCAAGCAAATTGTCGGCTTCGAACCTAAACCACGTTATGCCCATTACGTGCCTTTCAAAACGACGGATCAAGAACAGCTTGATGAAGGCATTGCCTTATATTTTCCAGGCCCGAACTCCTTCACTGGCGAAGACGTCTTCGAACTACAAGGCCATGGCGGCCCAGTGATTATGGACATGCTGCTTAGCCATTGTGTGGCACTTGGCGCACGTTTAGCTCGTCCGGGGGAATTCTCCGAACGTGCTTTCATGAACGACAAAATGGACTTAACCCAAGCAGAAGCCATTGCTGACTTGATCGACAGTACGTCAGAGCAAGCAGCTAAATGCGCGTTACGCTCCTTACAAGGCGCTTTCTCGAAACGTGTTGACGAGCTGGTTGAAGCCTTGATTCACCTACGTATTTACGTGGAAGCCGCGATTGACTTCCCAGAAGAAGAAATCGACTTCATCGGTGACGGCAAAGTCGCCGCGGAACTGGCTGGCATTCAAATTAAACTGGCAGAAGTACTCAAAGAAGCCAACCAAGGCGCCTTGATTCGCGAAGGTATGAACGTGGTTATTGCAGGGCGCCCAAATGCTGGTAAATCCAGCTTGTTAAACGCTTTGTCTGGCAAAGAATCCGCTATTGTCACCAATATCGAAGGAACTACTCGTGACGTGTTGCGCGAACACATTCACTTAGATGGCATGCCGCTGCACATTATCGACACAGCCGGTTTACGCGATAGCCCAGACGAAGTAGAGCGCATTGGTATTCAGCGCGCATGGGACGAAATCAGCAAAGCCGATCGCATTCTAATGATGGTTGACAGCCAATCGATAGATTCAAAAGACCCAAGCGAAATCTGGCCAGAATTCATGGAAAAACTCGGCGATACCAAACACCTAACTTTGGTGCGTAACAAAGTCGACTTAACCAAAGAAGGCACGGGTATTGAAATGATTTCAGGCGTCCCTGTTGTCTCTCTATCGGCAAAAACAGGCGAGGGCGTTACTGATTTAACTGAACACCTAAAAGCCGTCATGGGCTTCGACAGCACGACTGAAGGTGGTTTTATCGCTCGTCGTCGCCATATCGAAGCACTTAACAAAGCCAACCGCTTCTTAGACGCAGGCAACGAACAACTCCACGGCTACGGCGCAGGGGAATTGCTGGCTGAAGATCTCAAAGAAGCCCAACAAGCTCTTAGCGAAATCACCGGCGCTTTCACCAGCGATGACCTGCTAGGACGTATCTTCGGCTCGTTTTGTATTGGGAAGTGATAAACAAGTAAAAAAGCATTCGAGCTCTAAACCATAAGGTTTAGAGCTCGAAAAAGCCTCTTAACCCACGGTCATTTTGACTTTCGGGTAGCGGACTTTTTTGCTTCTTGGGCTGGCGAGGAAGTAGGCGAGCGTCAGTGGCCCAAGGCGGCCGATAAACATCAAGAAGATGATGATGCCTTCCCCTGTGTTACTCAATGATCCGGTTAAGCCACGAGAAAGGCCAACGGTGCCCAATGCCGATACAGCTTCGAACACCACATCGATCATTTGCGCGTGTTTTTCACTCACCAATAATACGAATATTGCTAACCAAGTGACACCGATGGAAATCATACTCAAGGCCAGCGCTTTGCTGATCACTTCCTTAGGAATCTCGCGCTTAAAAACGTTTACTTCTTCATCGCGGCGCAGATAAGCGTAAGTAGCTAAGACCAACAACATAAAAGTCACGACCTTGATTCCGCTGGCGGTACTCAAGGACCCACCACCAATAAACATCAGCACCAACATCAGCGCGGTCGTGGCGTCTCTTAGTTCTTCAATGGCAAGAGTATTAAAACCCGCAGTACGTGGGGTAACTGCTTGAAACCAAGACGCCAGCCATTTGCCTGTTTCGTTCAGTGGACCAAGCGTGTTTGGATTGCTGTATTCAATGAAATAAATCGCAAGCAAAGCCACCAAATTGATGACAATGGTGCCGGTAATCATCATTTTGCTGTAAGGAGAAAGTCGCGCCCAACGGCGATTTTTCATTAGATCGATCCATACAGAAAAACCCAAACCACCAATGATGAACAAACCGCTAATAGTAAAGTTCACAATAGGATCGGCCACGTAGGGCATTAAGCTCGCTGAGGAGAGCGCAAAACCGGCGTTATTAAAGGCGCTGATGGTGTAGAAAAAACCATGAAACAAACTGGTTTTCCAACCCAAGGTTTCACTCCAATGTATCGCGAGAATTAATATACCGATGACTTCTACAATCAAGGAAAACAGCAATACTGACTTTGCGGTAGAAACGATGCTAGAGGCATCAGTTTGATTGAATGCTTCAATGGCTACCGTACGCTGTAAAAAGCCAATACGGCCGCCCAACGCGACGAGAGTAACGATAGCGAAGGTCATTAAGCCAAGACCGCCACATTGAATCAAAATCGCAATCACAACTTGCCCAAACGTGGTAAAAGCAGTGCCTGTGTCTTCTACCACTAAGCCCGTCACAGTGACGGCAGACGTTGCGGTAAAAACACTGTGTAACCAAGAAATCGGTTGTGTGGTGGCAATCGGTAATTTAAGCAGCAAGGTACCGATAATAATCAACAATAAGAAACCACCACATAAAATCAAAGGTGGCGCCGCCATGATTTTTTTCGCCGCTTTTGGATGACGCTCTATGGCGGTAACCGCAGGATCCCAATTCACCATCTCAAGCCAGCCTTGGTGCAATATGTTTAAGTTCACTGCGAGGGCCACACAGCAACAAGATATCTTTCTCTTTTAGAACAAAGGTTTTGTCTAACTGCAAAAACGTCTCTTGCTCACGTTTAACCATCACCGCATCGACTTTTCCCTTTGCGGGGTCTAAAACATCACCAAGAGGACGTCCGTCTAGCTGTGGTTTGATGTGAATCTCCACCACGTACAAACCATGACCTATAGACAAATAATCGTTCACCATCGGGTAATTCAGTGCTTGCGCTACTCGCACACCCATTTCTTCTTCTGGATGAATGATACGTGCCACGCCTAGTTTAGAAACAATGGTATGATGTGTGCGGCTACTGGCTTTGACCCAGATTTCTTTTACGCCGAGCTTTTTCAGTGCCAAGATGCACAACAGGCTGGATTCCATGTCTTCACCAATGGCCACCAGCACAGCATCGCTGTTAATTAGGTCGAGCTCTTTTAACGCGTTTTCATCTGTGGAATCGCAAATCATCACTTGAGTGAAGTCATCAACGTACTTTTCCGCAATTTTTGCGTCTCGATCTACACCCGTTACCGTATGACCTAAATAAATTAGCTCCATGCTTGCCGAAACCCCAAAACGCCCTAAACCAATCACTGTAAAATGCGCCATATTGATTACCTTTTGTTCGTATTTTTGAAGAGTCTTTCGATAATTTAACGATCAGATAACAATCGATAACCCAGACCAGGTTCCGTTTTGATAACGCGCTGATCATTGGCATTATCGTTGAGTTTTTTTCGCAGCTGGCTAACTAAAATTCGCAAGTAATGCGAGTCTCGGGTATGGGTCACGCCCCAAATTTTAGCCAGCAACTCTTCTTGCATCACCAGTTTGTCTGGCGTGGTCATCAGCATGCGTAAAAAGGCAAATTCCTTCTTGGTTAACGCCAAGGGGGAACCTTGTAACCAAGCCTGATTGGTGCTGATTTCTAGCTTAATATCTTGGATTTCTAGGACATCTGCCGATGAGTGGGTATTCACTAAATCCCGTAGTAAAACTTTCACTCGGGCAATTAATTCGCGAATGCCGAAGGGTTTGCTCAGGTAATCATTAGCGCCAGCTTCAAGCAGGCGAATCTTTTCATCTTCTTCATCCCGAGCAGTCAGAATCAAAATAGGTGTGTTGCTGGTAGCTCGCACATAGTTGACCAAATCCATGCCATCACCGTCTGGCAAGCCTAAATCCAAGATCAACAAATGCGGTGAATCTTGTTCAATCACCTGTTTTGCAGCGGCGATGGATTCCGCACCAAGATACTCAAAACCTTCTGCTGCTAATGAAATTCGAATGAAGGTATGGATTTGAGGCTCGTCGTCGACCACCAAGATTTTATAAGGGGTCATGATGCATTACCTTTTTCATTAATGGACGGTTCAACGCATGCAGGTAAACAGATACGAATTAGGCAGCCTTGCTCGACGGGAACAGATTGAATAGAACCATGGTGAGCAGCAATAATGCCTTTTGATACCGCCAAACCTAAACCTGTGCCGCTGTCATTACGTTTGAAAGAGTCGACCGAATAAAACAGCTCAAAGATGGTTTCAGACTGGGCAGAGCTGATACCAACCCCTTGATCTCGCACATCAATAACCACCTGAGGATGCTTATTATCTGTATCCAATAATTTTATAGAAATGGTGACAGGTTTATCTATTGGTGAGTATCGCAAGGCATTATCGATAACGTTAAAAATTGCCTGCTGAATAAGTGAAGCACTCACCGAAATCAGTGGCAGCTTGTCATCTATTTGCAGAATTAAACGAGATTTTTGCTGACTAAAACGATCCAATACAAGATGAATAATGGCAACGGCAGATTGCTCAGACACTCTTGGAACCACCACGCCATGGTGCAGTTTTGTCGCTTGCAGTAGGTTCTCTATGTATTGATGAAGACGATGACTTTCGATGGTGGCGCTGTCTAGCAACTCTTGCTTTTCCTGCTCCGAGAGCTTATCCATGTATTCTTTTAAGGTGCTCAAAGTACCAATAATGGTCGCCAGCGGCGTACGTAAATCATGAGAAACCGACAATAAAATACTGTTACGAAGCTGCTCTTGTTTTAATTGGTTTTGCTGATGTTGATATAACTCTGCCAGCTTACTGGTGATTACCGCCACCAGCAGAAATACCAGTAAATTCACTATGTCATCGCCATTAAACATCTCGAACGAATAACGCGGAACGGTAAACAGGAAGTTGAAGCAAAGCGCTTCAAACAGCGCCACGCCATACACCCAACGAGAACGACAGGATAAAGCGACTACCACCACGGCCAGTTGCAAAATCAACAAAACGGCAATATTTGATCCTAGCCAAATATCCAATCCATAGCTGATCAGCAAAGCCGTGCTAACAGCCAGTACCGCTAAATAGTGAGAGGGGATTGTTGGTGTTTTCATTTTCATGGTGTCGCTTGTCAACGCCTTTTAAGTAAGGAAGAGCACAAGCAAGACTGTAGCAAAGGGCGCAGAGATTGGCGCGTAAAAAAAACGTAACGTTTTTATTGGCCATCGCATTAATTGGACCGCCACATTAATTAGCTGATCAAACGACCTAATTGAATTGCGGCGGCGATGTTTCGTGATGAGTTGATTAGATTGCTTTGGGCTTGAGCCAAAACATTATCCAAACTATCGAGCGCCGGAATAATGGGGAATATCGCCAACATGCCGTGCACCAAAATAGCCTCGGCATCTTTACCCAAGCTACCAGCAATACCAATGGTTGGAACCCCGTTTGCGTTGGCTTGTTTCAACACGCCCATGGGTGTTTTGCCAAAGACAGTTTGGCCATCTATTCGGCCTTCACCAGTAATGACTAAATCGGCATTTTTCAGCTTGTCAGCCAGACCAACCGTTTCCATGACAATCTCGATGCCGGGCTTTAAAGTCGCATTAAGAAACACTTTCGCCCCCAAGCCCATGCCACCAGCCGCACCAGCGCCAGGATCGAGTCGATGGTCAGCAAAACCATTCTGCACTAAGAGATCCGCAAAGTGCTCGAGTGTTTTATCTAACAAGGTCACCATTTCTGGCGTTGCACCTTTTTGTGGACCGAAAATAGCGGAAGCACCACGTTCGCCACATAAAGGATTATCAACATCACAGGCAACATCGAAGCGGCATTCCGCTAGAAGAGGGTGCGCTTGGCTCACATCAACCTGACTCAATTGTGCGAGTGCCATGCCGCCAAAGGGCAGTTCTTGATGGTTATCGCCTTGAAATTGAATGCCCAATGCTTGTGCCAAACCGACGCCCGCGTCATTGGTTGCACTGCCACCTAATCCCAAAACAATGTGTTTAATGCCTCGATCTAAAGCATCTTTGATCAATTCACCGGTTCCGAAGCTTGTGGTGTAAAGTGGATCACGCTGATCTCGTGGCACCAAATGTAACCCTGAAGCAGAGGCCATTTCGATCACCGCGGTGGACGATGTTTGACCATCTACAGCCCCTAAAATACCGTATTGCGCCATGACTCTATTACCCAACGGACCGGTCACTTCAAGGTCAACTAAATGACCTTGAGTCGCATCAACCATAGACTGCACCGTGCCTTCACCGCCATCCGCCATCGGGACTTTGATATATTCCGCCTCAGCAAATACCTGACGAAAGCCCGCTTCAATCGCATTCGCTACTTCCAGCGCGGTTAAACTTTCTTTAAAGGAATCCGGTGCAATCACAATCTTCATAGTCAATCCTTGCTGCTGGTAAAAACAGTCTCGTCGATAAAACAGGAAAAGCGGGTTATTGAGCTTTTACATTCACCAATACTCGACCACGTACCTTTCCATCAAGCAATTTATAGGCCGTTTCTACTACGTCTTCCAAGCCAATTTCTTCACAGATGCTGTCAAAGTCTTCTGGTTGCAACAGTTCGCTTAAGCGTTGCCACGCTTCAATACGGTCTGCTAAGGGTCGCATGACGCTGTCAATGCCGATAAGTTTGACGCCGCGCAAAATGAAGGGTGCGACAGAAGCAGGGAAGTCCATACCTTGTGCTAAGCCACAGGCGGTCACTACGCCACCGTATTTTGTACTCGCACAAGCATTGGCTAAAGTGTGACTACCGACACAATCGATGACCCCAGCCCAACGCTCTTTCTGCAAAGGTTTACCTGGCTCGGAAAGTGACTTTCGGTCGATGATGTCGCTCGCGCCAAGACTTTTCAAATAGTCGCTTTCTTCCATTCGTCCAGTGGAGGAAACCACCTGATAACCAAGACGATTCAGTAGTCGAATGGCAAAGCTACCAACACCACCATTGGCGCCAGTGACTAGAATTTCACCAGAGTCGGGCGTAACACCTTGTTTTTCAAGCGCAAGTACCGACAACATGGCGGTATAACCCGCTGTACCTATTGCCATAGATTGCTTAGCGTCTATACCTTTTGGCAGCGGAATAAGCCAATCGCTTTTGAGTCGAGCTTTTTGTGCAAGCCCACCCCAATGCATTTCACCCACACCAAAACCATTCAGTATGACGAAATCGCCTTCAGAGAAGCGATCAGAGTCGCTTTGTAAAACTTTACCGACTAAATCGATTCCCGGCACCATAGGAAAAGAACGCACAACAGGAGACTTACCAGTGATGGCTAAGCCGTCTTTGTAATTTAACGTGCTGTAATGTACTTCGACGAGCACATCGCCTTCGGGTAGCTGATCTTCCTGCAGTTCAACCACAGATGCTGTACTTTTTTTATCTTCTTGGGTGATCAATAAGCCTTTAAACATAAATCCTCCACTTTAGACCGCTCGTCTAGTTAAATAGCTAAAAACTCAGGCTTTGCTGCCTGGTTTATTGTTAATGGGTTTTACTTTGAATCGCTTGGGTAAAAAATCTCATAAACAAGCTTAATGGCTGAGTGCTTTTTACTAATCTAGCTCGATGAACCGCGCCTTCCCAGCCAATCCAAAATGCCTGAGAAGTCTCTTCAATACTGCCTTGTAGATCAATTTCACCTTGTTTTTGGCTTTCTAATAAACAGGTCGCAACCCGAGCTTGCCAGCTTTGATAGGTCGCTTGTAATTGCTCTCGAAATGCTTCGGATAACAGGCTAGATTCTTGTTCCAAATTGCCAACTAAACAGCCACGCTTAAACTCATGACGGACAATGCCGTCTTGGGCGTCTTGAGCGAAACGCTGTAATCGCTCTAACGGAGAAAATACCTCATCGAGCAAAAAATCATCTAACTTAGCTTCAAAATAACGGCGATAACGTTCTAAAACGGCCAAACCAAAGGCTTCTTTACTGGAAAAGTAATGATAGAAAGAGCCCTTTGGCACACCAATCGATTTTAAAATCGGATCAATACCACTGCGGGTAAAACCAGATTCCGTCAATATCAACATACCTGCGCGTAATAAAGCTTCGCGCGTATCTAAAGCGTCTACAGGCTGCTTTTTAGGTCGACCACGACGAGGTTTATTAGGCAAGTTGACAGTGGCATTTAGTTCATCAAGGACAGGGAGCAAGTGATTATACCTAGGCAATAAAATACGATAGGTATCAATTTAGACCACTCGTCTATTAAATTCAAGAAAGTTAATTCAATAACGTGAATTGAAGAACGTAAAAGTCTTATATCACGGCATCTTCTCTTAACTTATCTTTTGTCGGTGGCGCGCCGAAGTAGCGCTTATAGTCTCGACTAAATTGATGCACGCTTTTATAGCCAACTTCTAAAGAAATCTGACTGACATTTAGATGACCTTGGTTTAACAGCATTTGTGCTTTTAAAAGACGTAGACGCTTCAAATACTGCAGAGGAGAAGATCCTGCTATATTTTTAAAGTGATGGTGAAAACTGGAAACACTCATGTTGGCTTCTTCTGCAAGTTGCTCCACCCGAACTTCTTGATCCAGCTGCTGATGTAACTGCTTGAGAGAATTCACTATCAATGAAAAGCGCCCTTGGTTTAACACCAAGGCGCGTAAAGCATCACCTTGTGGACTTTGTAAGGCTTCAAAAATGACCTCTCTAACTCGACTTTGTCCCATTATTTTTGCGGTATACGGATCATGTAACGCTTTGATTAAGCGAGAAACAGATTCAATCATGTCATCACTCATTGGGACGGATGACATAGGAAAATGAGATACAGATGGGTTTAACATCTCTTCAGAAGAAACAGAAACTAACTCGGATAATAAAACAGGGTCTACATCGATAGAGACGCCTAAAAGCGGTTCTTGTTGGCTTGCAAAGGTTTCGCATTCGAAAGGCAGAGGCAGCGTTTGAACCAAGTAGTGACCAGAATTGTAGTGAATTTCACGGTCGCCTAAGTAGCCTATTTTTTGGCCCTGAACAATAATAGTGAGTCCTGGCCGGTAAATAAGAGGCATTCGAGGTAATGATTTTGCGCACTTCATTAGACGGACATTAGCAATCAATGTATCGCAGAAGCCATCCTCGTTCACTAGAGGTTTGATCAAATCTACTAAATTTCTATCGCTCATCTTTGATCCACCCATCTATAAAAATCAATGAGGTTATTATGCATACAAGATTGTGTAGGAAAAGTTAAGTTTCACTAATTTGGAGAAATAGGCAAAACAATAGCAAGAATGCACAACACAAAATAAAGGATTTTACTCTACACTAGGTGTCACGTATTTCATGTTCAAACACTGGAGTAACAATTTATGAGCCAAGCAAAATCCTATGCTGCACTATCTGCAACAACCCCTTTAGCACCATTTTCATTTGAACGCCGCGCTCTTCGTGAAGACGATGTAAACATCGATATTCTTTATTGTGGTGTTTGTCATTCTGATATTCATACAGCGGAAAGTGATTGGGGCCCAAGTAATTACCCAATCGTTCCAGGCCATGAAATTGTCGGTAAAGTGACAGAAGTTGGCAGTAAAGTATCTAAATACAAAGTTGGCGATATTGTCGGCGTCGGTTGTATGGTCGACTCTTGTCAGCATTGTTCCCATTGTGCAGCTGACTTAGAGCAATATTGTGATAATGGCCCAGTTGGAACTTACGGTGCTCACGATTTAATCGACGGTACCTTAACTTACGGCGGTTATTCTGATCATATCGTTGTGCGTGAAAAATTCGTCTTATCCATTCCTGAAGCCTTGGAATTGAGTAAAGCAGCACCTTTATTGTGTGCTGGTATCACGACGTATTCTCCACTTCGTCATCACGGTATTAAAGCTGGTGATAAAGTTGGTATTTTAGGCATGGGCGGCTTAGGCCATATGGGCGTGAAATTCGCCAAAGCCTTTGGTGCGGAAGTGACTATTTTCACTCGTTCTGAAAGCAAAATTGCGGAAGCGAAAAAACAAGGCGCGGATCACGTTATTGTGTCGACTGATGAAGAACAAATGAAAGCGGCAGCGATGACGTTTGATTATTTGTTAGACACCATTCCTGTTCAACACGATTTGAACCCGTACCTTGGTTGCTTAAAAGTCGATGGCACGCACATTTTAGTCGGTCTTATCGAACCAATGGAACCAGCGGTTCATGCGGCGAATTTGGTGATGAAACGTCGTGTTCTTACTGGTTCTTTGATCGGTGGTATCGCAGAAACACAAGAAATGTTGGAATTCTGTGCGGAACACAATATCGAGTGTGATGCTGAGATGATCAATATCCAAGATATTAACCAAGCTTATCAGCGTATGAAAAAAGGCGATGTGAAATACCGCTTCATCATTGATATGAAAAGCTTGAAAGAAGAAGCTTAATCGAGCTTTATAGCTATTTTTTGTTATCTTAAAATAGGTTGATAGTTAAAAAGCGCCTTTGATAGGCGCTTTTTTTGCTCTATTTCTATTCTTCTCTATTTAGAGAGTTAGAGAGTTAGAGAGCAATTACGTTACTTTTTAGCTAATAACTTATTCGCTAAACGCAGCGCATGAGCTGAATGTTCAGCCATCAATTGTTGTCTATCAATCCCAATCGCATGACCATTTTCTACCGTCCATTTTCCCGCGATCATCACTCGATCGGCTTTTTGTGCGCCACATAATAGAAGCGCCGCTAAAGGATCATGACTGCCTGAAAAACGCAGTTCATCAAGTTTAAAAAGCGCCAGATCAGCTTGCTTTCCAACGGCGATTTCGCCAATGTCTTCACGTCCAAGTACCGCTGCGGAACCTTTGGTCGCCCAACGATAAGCATCGAAGTGAGAAACATTGGCGGAACCATAGCGTAATCGTTGAATATATAAAGCTTGGCGAACTTCCATAATCATATTTGAGCCGTCATTTGACGCGGAACCATCAACACCGAGTCCAACCAAGGCGCCAGCTGCTTCTAGTTCATTATTTCGTGCAATACCCGAACCCAGCATCATGTTTGAGGTTGGACAATGGCAAATTCCCACTTTGGCTTTACCTAATCGGCTAATTTCATCCTCATCAAAGTGAATACCATGTGCTAACCAGGTCCTATCATGTAACCAACCGACACTTTCTAAATAATCGACCGTACGCATACCAAAGCGCTTTAGACAAAAATCTTCTTCATCTAGGGTTTCGGCAAGATGAGTGTGTAATCGTACATTTTCGGTTTTTGCTAATTCCGCGCTGCTTTTCATAATGTCTGTGGTGACGGAAAAAGGCGAACAAGGTGCTAAGGCGATTTGAATCATCGCGCCTTCACCTCGTTGATGATGAGCTTTAATCAATCGCGCACTGTCATCAATAATGGTTTTTTCATCCTGAACAGTAGATTGAGGCGGCAAGCCGCCATCTTTTTCTCCCAAACTCATGGAACCACGAGTAAACATTGCGCGCATACCAAGAGACTTAGCAACATCAACTTGCACATCGATGGCATTTTCCATACCGGCGGGGAATAAGTAATGATGATCTGCAGCAAGAGTACAACCGGATTCCATTAATTCCACCATGGCAAGCTTGGTCGCGCTAGCAAGCATCTCCGGCTCTAATTCAGCCCAAAGCGGATAAAGAGTCTGTAACCAAGGAAATAACGCTTTATTAAGAGCATCTGGAAAAGCCCGAGTAAGCGTCTGATAAAAATGATGATGCGTATTGATTAAACCAGGTAAGACAACATGATTAGAAGCATCAAAAATAACATCATAGTGGCTGGTGGGTGTTTTCCCAGCTGCAACCAACTCACAAATTTTTCCATCACGAATCACCACACCATCATCCGCATTGGATGCCAATATCGCTTTAGGTGATTGAATCCAAGTCGCTCGCCCAATCATAGTAATCCTCATCTTTGTCGTTTGATCTGATAAAGATTACTACAAAAGCAAAATAGTTACTCACAGGTGGATATTTTATGAATTGTCTTTCTTTCTCCACAATGACTCACACACCAGCAAAAAGCAGGGTCTAGCGTAATTATTCACATTAGTGATATAAAAAAAATACGCCTAAATGGTTTTTTTTATTTATTTGCTTGTGGATTAAATTTTAAAAAAAAATGCTGAATTTTGTGTTAAAAAACTGATAAATCCTTTTTAAACAACACTTTAATGTATTAACAATACAAAAAAACGCCTGTTGATAAGTGTGGTGATAGGTTGATAAGAAGTTTTGCACAGTTTTTAACAACTTTGGCCTTAAAAATCGACTCTGTATAAGTAGCTGTTTTATACACAGGTTCAGGTTATCCACACCACAAGATAACCAGCCTTGTCTTAACAAGATGTTATCTTTGTAAATATTTAATAAATATAGTTTTTTTATTCTTATGCACAGATATTTGCTTGCTATATAAACATAACAAACATAAAAGAACTTATATACTTACTTAAATATATTAATATTGATGACCGGGGTAAGTGGGTTTCGATCTCTTTCTTTTTGGAAATTTGCCTATATACTAAGCGGCCTCAATCGATGGTTGATCGTTTTTTATTCATTTTTCTATTTATTAGTAATACCGAGGTTCCTGTGGATTTCCCAAGTCGCTTTGATGTGATTGTGGTTGGTGGCGGACATGCCGGTACAGAAGCGGCTTTAGCTGCAGCACGTATGGGCGTTAAAACTTTGTTACTTTCTCACAACATTGAAACTTTAGGACAAATGTCCTGTAACCCTGCCATTGGTGGCATTGGGAAGTCCCATCTTGTAAAAGAAATAGATGCTTTAGACGGCGCTATGGCATTAGCAACGGATCAAGCTGGTATTCAATTTCGTACTTTGAATTCTCGCAAAGGTCCTGCTGTTCGAGCTACTCGTGCTCAAGCAGACCGTATATTATATAAAGCGGCTATTCGTCATAAATTAGAAAACCAAGAAAATCTATGGCTTTTTCAACAATCAGTAGAAGATCTTATTGTTGAAGATGGTGCCGCTCGTGGTGTCATTACTCAAACGGGTATACGTTTTAGTAGTAAAACAGTTGTTTTAACAGCAGGTACTTTTTTAGGTGGTGTTATTCACATTGGCTTACAAAACCATTCAGGTGGTAGAGCTGGAGATCCACCATCCATTGGCTTGGCACAAAAACTACGTGCTTTGCCATTTCGTGTTGATCGCTTAAAAACGGGTACACCACCTCGAATTGATGCTCGAACGGTTGATTTCTCAAAAATGCAAGCTCAGCCTGGTGATGATATTGATCCGGTCATGTCTTACATGGGCAATCGCGCAATGCACCCTCGTCAAATTGAGTGCTTTATTACTCATACCAACGAACGTACACACGATATTATTCGTGCGGGAATGGATAGATCACCTATGTACACTGGTGTGATTGAAGGTGTTGGTCCACGTTATTGCCCTTCTATTGAAGATAAAATCGTACGTTTCGCCGATAAAAACTCACATCAAATTTTTATTGAGCCAGAAGGTTTAACGACACACGAACTTTATCCAAATGGTATTTCGACTTCTTTGCCATTTGATGTACAAATTGAGCTAGTTCGTTCGATGAAAGGCATGGAAAATGCTCATATCATTCGTCCGGGCTATGCTATTGAATACGATTATTTTAATCCGCAAGATTTGAAATATTCCTTAGAAACCAAACATATGCCTGGTTTGTTTTTTGCTGGACAAATCAATGGTACAACAGGCTACGAAGAAGCGGGTGCTCAAGGCTTACTTGCTGGTTTAAACGCAGCTTTGCTTGCACAAGATAAAGATGCTTGGACACCTCGACGTGATGAAGCATATCTAGGTGTACTAGTCGATGATTTGATCAGTATGGGTACAAAAGAACCATACCGTATGTTCACTAGTCGTGCGGAATATCGTTTGATTTTACGTGAAGATAACGCCGACATGCGTTTAACAGAGAAGGGCCGTGAACTTGGCTTGGTATCTGATGAACGTTGGGCTGCCTTCTGCAAAAAACGCGAAGCGATTGAGTTAGAAACACAGCGGCTTAAATCTAGCTGGATTGTGCCAAATACGCCTGAAGCGGATAGCATTAATCCAAAACTAGAAACACCGATTACTCATGAGTACAGTTTATTAGATTTGCTTAAACGTCCGAATATTGTTTATTCCGATATTGCGAATTTGAAAAACGGTCTTGATGAGCCGGTAGATGAGCAAGTTTCTGAGCAAGTTCAAATTGCGGTAAAATACGCGGGTTATATCACTCGTCAAGCAGAAGATATTGAGCGTTTACGTCGTCAGGAAAATACGGCATTGCCTGATGATTTGGATTATTCCAAGATGGAAGGCTTATCAAATGAGATCAAACAAAAGTTGACTCAGTTGCGTCCAGCCACGCTTGCTGCGGCTTCTCGAATCCAAGGTGTAACGCCTGCTGCGGTATCCTTACTATTAATTCACTTGAAAAAACGTGCGATTGCGCGCAAAAGTGCCTAGAATCATCAGCCGATAATCCCTAATTGCTATCTTTATAGAAATGGATCGACTGTGACACACTTTGACACTATTCAAAAAGGCGCCCAACAAATGGGCGCTGCTTTATCTGATGAAACGATTCAGACTCTTGTAAAATACCTAGCCATGCTAGAAAAGTGGAACAAGGCTTATAACCTGACTGCTATTCGTGATGTTGAGCAAATGATCTCTTTGCACTTATTAGACAGTTTGGCGACTTTACCCTTTATAACAGGGGACAATATTATAGATGTTGGTACTGGACCTGGCTTACCTGGTATGGTGCTTGCTATATGTTACCCTGAAAAACGTTTCACCTTGCTTGATAGTAACGGCAAAAAAACACGTTTCTTGACGCAAGTTAAGATGGAATTGGGCATTCATAACGCCACGGTGGCAAATGAACGGGTTGAAAAACACAGTCACCAAGGGGAATACGATCACGTTATTTCTCGAGCTTTTGCTTCATTACAAGATATGATTAATTGGACTTTACCTCTTCCAAAAGAGACAGGTAATTTTCTAGCCATGAAAGGGGTTTACCCTAGTGAAGAAATAGCGGCGCTACCAAAAGAGGTTGGTTTAGTATCTGTAGAGCCTCTTAATGTGCCAAATATTCAGGCGGAGCGTCACATGGTAGTGATGACGCGTAAAGGATAAATCATGGCAAGAATCATCGCAGTTACCAACCAAAAAGGTGGTGTGGGCAAAACCACCACCTGTGTCAATTTAGCGGCATCACTGGCGGCAATGAAGCGCCGAGTATTATTAATCGATTTAGATCCGCAAGGTAATGCGACCACTGGAAGTGGCTTTACTAAAGAAGAGTTAGACACTAGCGTTTACGACGTATTGATTGGTTCTCATGGCGTAAAAGAAGTCATGAAAAAAAGCATGCCTGGAGATTATTGGGTATTGCCTGCAAACGGTGATTTAACTGGTGCAGAAGTGGTTTTACTTGATTTACCGAGTAAAGAAACCCGTCTGCGTGCTGGCCTGTACGAAGTCGACAGTGACTTCGATTACATCTTACTAGACTGTCCACCTGCATTGAATATGCTGACGGTAAATGCTTTAGCCGCTTCTCAAGGTGTATTGATTCCGGTGCAATGTGAATATTACGCGTTAGAAGGGTTAACAGCGTTATTGCAAACGATCAATCGTATTACTCAAGCGTTAAATCCGTCTCTAGAGGTCGAAGGTATTTTACGAACCATGTATGATCCTCGCCCCAGCTTAACGCATGATGTATCTAGTCAACTTCATAAGCATTTTGGCAGCAAGGTTTATGATACCGTGATCCCTCGAAATATTCGTTTGGCGGAATCACCAAGTTACGGTTTACCTGTTTTGCATTATGAGAAACAGTCTCGTGGAGCTATCGCTTACCTCGCCTTAGCGGGTGAGTTTATTCGAAAATCTGTCGCATAATTACTGTTTTATAAGCGTACTTTAATACCAATTAGGGTTAATGAAATGACGATGAAAAAAAGAGGTCTAGGTCGTGGCTTAGATGCATTATTAGCACCACAATCAACTCCAACCAATGAGGCTGATAGTGGCTCTAATAGTGAGCAAATAAAAGGCCTAACTTATTTACCTGTGGATTGGCTTTCTAAAGGTAAATTTCAACCTCGTCGTGATATGAACCCTGCGCAATTAGAAGATCTCGCGGCTTCAATTCGTAATCAAGGTATTATGCAGCCTATTGTTGTACGACCAAGTGGCCACAATCAATATGAAATTATCGCGGGTGAACGCCGCTGGCGAGCTGCCAAATTGGCCGATTTAAAGCAGGTTCCTGTCATCGTTCGTCATGTTGAAGATGCGGATGCCGTGGTTCTTGCTTTGATTGAAAATATTCAACGTGAAGACCTAAACCCAGTAGAAGAAGCATTAGCTCTACAACGTCTAGTTGAAGATTTTCACCTTACTCAACAAGAAGTTGCAGATACCGTTGGTAAATCTCGTTCAACTGTAGCGAATCTATTGCGTTTGTTAGGATTGACGCCTGAAGTTCGTCGTTTGTTAGAACATGGTGATATTGAAATGGGCCATGCGCGAGCTTTATTACCTTTAGAGCATGACAAACAAATTCAAGCGGCGTCACAAGTTGTCACTAAATCCTTGTCTGTCCGTGAGACAGAAAGATTGGTGAAAAACTTCCAAGTTATTGAAAAAAATGAAGATAGCAAACCTATCCTGCCAGATTTAAGTGCAGAAGCAGAACGCATTAGTCAAAAAATTAATGCGGCGGTAAAAATACAACCTTCAGCCAAAGGAAAAGGTAAGTTGGTTATTGAGTACCGTAACCCAGAACACCTAGAACTCTTGATTAGCGAACTGCTTGCAGGGAAATGAAGCAATTCGTGACAAGTACGTTTTTCTATCTAGACAAGATGCCTTGAAAGTGATCGTGTGAATCGGTTTAAGTTGAACAAGGCAGCTATTACCCATATAATGCCTCGAATTTTGTAAATCATCACATTGATTGCACTTTTATAGTGCGAAAAGAGAGTTGGGTAATGGAGACAAAAAAGCCACTAAGCGCGAGTGCAATTATTAGCGCTAAAAAGAAGGCTATATTTCGTTTCCTTTTATTACAATTATTGCTCACTTTTTTAGTTTCTTTGGGAATTTTTTACGTTGCTGGTGGTCTGTATGGGTACTCGTTTATATTGGGCGCTTTAACCAGCATATTGCCGAGTGTTTATATGGCTTGGCGAATCTTTGGTTACAAAGGGACTCGTCCAGCAAAAGATGTCGTTAGATCATTCTATCGAGGAGAAGCCGGTAAGTTGGCTATGACAGTGGTTTTATTGTCGCTGGTTTTTCTTCTGATAAAACCATTAGCTGCAGGGGCTTTCTTTGCAGGTTTTGGCGGTGCAATTTTGAGCCATTGGCTCAGTCCTATCGTGCTAAGAAATACCTAGTACGGTAGGCAATAGGATTTTAATCATTGAGAGAGCGTGGATATAAGTATGGGTATTGAAAGTCCAACAGCTTCTTCATATATAAAGCATCACCTTCAGAATTTGACCTATGGTCAACATCCTGATGGAACATGGGGTCTTGCCCATGATGCTAAAGAAGCAGCAGATATGGGATTCTGGGCAATTCATGTAGACACTATGGCAATTTCGATTGCTTTGGGTTTCTTGTTTTTATGGTTGTTCCGTAAGGCCGCAAAGAAAATTTCGACAGATACACCGACTGGACTACAAAACTTTGTAGAACTTATGGTTGAGTTTGTTGATGGCAGTGTTAAAGAAACCTTTCATGGTAAGAGTAAGGTCATTGCGCCTTTAGCACTTACTATCTTTGTTTGGGTTTTCTTGATGAACTTCATGGATTTAATTCCTGTTGATTTCTTGCCTGCTGTAGCTCAAATGATTGGTACTTCAGTGTTTGGCGCTGATCCTAATCATGTGTATTTCAAATTTGTTCCAACAACAGATATTAATGCCACATTAGGCATGTCACTTTCTGTTTTTGCTTTGATTGTTTTCTACAGCATCAAAGTGAAAGGCATAAGTGGTTTTGTTGGTGAACTGACGTTACAGCCATTTGGCAAATGGATGATCCCTTTCAACTTATTACTTGAAGGTGTTGGTCTACTTGCGAAACCTGTTTCATTAGCATTGCGATTGTTCGGTAACTTGTATGCTGGTGAATTGATCTTTATTTTGATTGCTATATTGCCTTGGGGCCTACAATGGGCTCTGTCTGTGCCATGGGCGATCTTCCATATTTTGATCATCGTGCTTCAAGCCTTCATCTTTATGATGTTGACTATCGTCTACTTAAGTATGGCGCACGAAGATCATTAATAGTGTGTTCTTTAAAGTAATAATTTTTTAAACCTTATCTAAAACTGTGAAAATGTAGGAGTTAAAATGGAAACTGTAGTTGGTCTTACTGCGATCGCTGTAGCCCTTCTAATCGGTCTAGGTGCCCTAGGTACTGCGATTGGTTTTGGTATTTTGGGTGGAAAATTCTTGGAAGGCGCTGCGCGTCAACCAGAAATGGTTCCAATGCTGCAAGTTAAAATGTTCATCGTAGCGGGTCTTCTAGATGCCGTAACTATGATCGGTGTAGGTATCGCATTGTTCTTCACTTTTGCGAATCCTTTTGTTGCTTTGGTCGCTGGTTAATATTCTGCAAAACTTTGCGGGAATGATTTTTAAACGACTAAAAGCGAGGGTATTAGCGTGAACTTAAATCTCACACTTCTAGGCCAAGCTATCTCGTTTGCTATTTTTGTCTGGTTCTGCATGAAATATGTGTGGCCACCAGTTATTGCTGCGCTCGAAGAGCGTAGCAAAAAAATTGCAGACGGTTTGGAAGCAGCGAACCGTGCTTCACGTGACCTTGAGTTGGCACAAGAACAAGCCTCTCAAATATTACGTGAAAGCAAAGAGAACGCGGCCGAGATTATTGAACAAGCCAACAAACGTGCGAACCAAATGGTCGACGAGGCAAAAGAGCAGGTGATTGCCGATGGCAAGCGTCTGCGCGAAGCAGCTCAAGCAGAGATCGAACAAGACGTTATGCGTGCTAAAGAAGCATTGCGTGCTCAAGTTTCCGTTCTTGCATTTGCTGGTGCCGAGAAGATTTTGGGAGCCACCATTGACGAAAAAGCACATAGCGAGATCGTTGAACAGCTCGCCAAAGAGCTTTAAGCGAGGGTCTAATGGCTGAATTAAAAACAGTCGCGCGACCGTACGCTAAAGCGGTTTTCGAAGTTGCTAGAGAGCAAGGTCATATTTCAGAGTGGGCAGATATGTTAAACATATTAGCTGCTGTGACTGTTGAACCTAAGCTTAAAAAAGCACTTGGGAATCCAGCTTTTAGTGCGGAAGAGAAGGCAAACGCTCTAGCGGACGTTTGTGCAGAAGTAACAACAGAACAAGGCAAAGCATTTTTGCTAGCTCTTGCTGTGAATAAGCGTTTATCGCTTCTTCCTGCTATTTCTGAGTTATTTTTACAGTTCAAACTGAATTTCGAAAAAGCCGTAAATGTTCAATTTACGTCTGCATTTGAATTAACAGCAGAACAAACACAAGCATTAGCCGCTTCACTGGCTAAAAAGTTGGACCGTACAGTCAACTTAACCAGTGAAACAGACGCAAGCCTAATTGGTGGCGTGGTTATTCGTACAGGTGACTTAATCATCGACGGTTCAGTACGCGGTAAATTAGCGAAACTGGCCGAGGCGATAAACTCCTAGCGTTTCGTTAAATCGAAACCAGGGTTGAGGAATTTAGCATGCAGCAACTGAATCCATCTGAGATCAGCGAGATTATCAAGAAGCGCATCGAGAACCTCGATGTATCTTCTGATGCCCAAAATGAGGGCACAATTGTCAGCGTGGCAGACGGTATCGTTCTGATCCACGGCTTGGCAGATGTTATGTACGGGGAAATGATTGAATTCCCTGGTGGTATTTACGGTATTGCTTTGAACCTAGAGCGTGACTCTGTCGGTGCAGTAGTACTTGGTAAATACCAAGACCTTGTAGAAGGTCAAAAAGTTAAATGTACAGGTCGTATATTGGAAGTTCCAATCGGTCCTGAATTGCTTGGTCGTGTTGTTGACGCATTGGGTAACCCAATCGACGGCAAAGGCGCTATCAATGCAAAACTAACTGATAAAGTTGAAAAAGTGGCGCCAGGCGTTATCGAACGTCAGTCAGTTGATCAACCGATTCAAACAGGTTACAAAGCAATTGACGCTATGGTGCCAATTGGTCGTGGTCAACGTGAGTTGATCATCGGTGACCGTCAGATTGGTAAGACTGCATTAGCAATTGACACCATTATTGCTCAGAAAGATTCTGGCATTAAGTGTGTGTACGTAGCGATCGGTCAGAAACAATCTACAATTGCTAACGTCGTGCGTAAGCTTGAAGAAGCTGGCGCAATGGAATACACCACAGTAGTAGCAGCTGGCGCATCTGATCCAGCAGCAATGCTTTACATAGCGCCATACACTGGCTGTACTATGGGTGAATATTTCCGTGACCGCGGTGAAGACGCATTGATCATTTATGATGATTTGACCAAGCAAGCTTGGGCTTACCGTCAGATCTCTTTGCTTCTACGTCGTCCGCCAGGTCGTGAAGCCTACCCAGGTGACGTATTCTATCTTCACTCTCGTCTTCTTGAGCGTGCATCACGTGTAAACGTTGATTACGTAGAGAAATTCACTAATGGTGAAGTGAAAGGCAAAACGGGTTCTTTGACCGCATTGCCAATCATCGAGACTCAAGGTGGTGACGTATCTGCATTCGTACCAACCAACGTTATCTCCATCACAGATGGTCAGATATTCTTGGAAACGAGCTCGTTTAACGCCGGTATTCGTCCAGCGATGAACGCAGGTATTTCGGTATCTCGTGTAGGTGGTGCAGCACAAACTAAGATCGTCAAGAAACTTGGCGGTGGTATTCGTCTTGCATTGGCTCAGTACCGTGAATTGGCGGCTTTCGCTCAGTTCGCATCTGACCTAGACGAAGCGACTCGTAAGCAGTTAGAGCACGGTAAACAGGTTACTGAACTGATGAAACAAAAGCAGTTCTCTCCTATGTCTGTAGCTGATATGGGCGTAGTTCTTTACGCTGCTAATGATGGCTTCCTTGAAGATGTTGAAACAAGCAAAATTGGTAGTTTTGAAACTGCTTTGTTGAGCTACATGAACAGTGAACACACTGATCTTATGGCTGACATTAACAAAACTGGTAATTTTAACGGCGAGATTGAAGCGACCTTTAAAGCGGCAATCGAGAAGTTTAAAGCGACGCAAACTTGGTAATGAGTTTGGTGACAAGCGATTAAAGCTTGTCACCACTTTCTTGCAGTTTGTGAAATAACATTCTCACAAGGGCAGTTCTATTATGGCAGTCGGAAAAGAGATACGTACTCAGATTTCGAGCATTAACAATACGCGTAAAATTACTCGTGCTATGGAAAAAGTAGCTGCAAGTAAAACGCGTAAAGCTCAGGATCGTATGGCCGCTTCTCGTCCGTATGCGGAACGAATTCGCCAAGTAGTTGGTCATTTGGCCAACGCGAATCCTGAGTATAAACACCGTTACCTTACCGAACGTGAGGCGAAGCGTGTTGGTTATATCGTAATCTCTTCTGATCGTGGTTTATGTGGTGGTTTGAACGTTAACGTGTTCAAAAAAGCCATTAGAGATATGAAACAGTTTGCTGATACTGGTGTTGAAATAGACATCTGTGCGATTGGTGGCAAAGCCGTTTCATTCTTTCGTAACTACGGCGGAAATGTAACAGCAGCCTTCACCGGTTTAGGTGATGCACCAAAAGCTGACGACTTAGTCGGTAGCGTAAAGGTGATGCTAGACGCATTTGATGAAGGTCGTATTGATCGTCTTTATGTGGTTTCAAATGAGTTCGTGAATACCATGACTCAAAACCCGACGGTTGAACAACTTTTGCCATTAAAAGCGGAAGAGAATACAGAGTTAAAGCACCACTGGGATTACATTTATGAACCGGAAGCCGTTGAAATTTTGAACGAATTATTGGTTCGCTATATTGAATCTCAAGTATATCAGTCAGTGGTTGAGAATATTGCGTGTGAACAAGCAGCTCGTATGCTTGCGATGAAAAACGCAACAGACAACGCCGGCGATATCATTGATGAATTGCAGTTGGTGTACAACAAGGCTCGTCAAGCAGCGATTACTCAGGAAATTTCTGAGATAGTCAGCGGCGCGGCAGCGGTTTAAGGTATTTAGGTATTTAAGAGGATCCGAACATGAGTAGCGGACACATCGTACAGGTTATTGGCGCGGTTATGGACGTGGAATTCCCACGTGATAGCGTGCCAAAAGTATATGATGCCCTGACCATTGAGGGTAAACAGTTGGTGTTGGAAGTTCAACAACAACTAGGCGACGGTATTGTTCGTACCATCGCAATGGGTTCCACTGACGGTATTAAACGTGGCTTGGTTGTAGAAAATACAAACAAACCAGTTTCTGTGCCAGTTGGTACTAAAACACTAGGACGTATTATGGACGTTCTAGGTAATCCGATTGACGAAAAAGGCCCAATCGGCGAAGAAGAGCGTTGGTCAATTCACCGCGCAGCTCCTTCTTATGCTGAGCAGTCTTCTAGCAACGAATTGCTAGAAACGGGTATCAAGGTTATCGACCTTGTTTGTCCTTTCGCGAAAGGTGGTAAAGTTGGTCTGTTTGGTGGTGCCGGTGTAGGTAAAACCGTAAACATGATGGAACTTATCCGTAACATCGCAATCGAGCACAGCGGTTACTCTGTATTTGCTGGTGTTGGTGAGCGTACTCGTGAAGGTAACGACTTCTACCACGAGATGACTGACTCGAACGTAATCGATAAAGTATCTCTAGTATATGGCCAAATGAACGAGCCACCAGGTAACCGTCTACGTGTTGCTTTGACTGGTTTGACTATGGCTGAGAAGTTCCGTGACGAAGGTCGTGACGTACTTTTCTTCGTAGATAACATCTACCGTTACACGCTTGCGGGTACAGAAGTATCTGCATTGCTAGGTCGTATGCCATCTGCGGTAGGTTACCAGCCTACACTTGCTGAAGAGATGGGTGTTCTTCAAGAACGCATCACCTCTACTAAGACTGGTTCTATCACGTCTGTTCAAGCGGTATACGTACCTGCGGATGACTTGACTGACCCGTCTCCAGCAACAACGTTCTCTCACTTGGACGCAACCGTTGTATTGTCTCGTGACATCGCATCTTTGGGTATCTACCCAGCGATCGATCCTCTTGACTCTACTTCACGTCAGCTTGATCCACTAGTTATCGGTCAAGAGCATTACGACGTAGCACGTGGCGTTCAAATGGTATTGCAGCGTTACAAAGAATTGAAAGACATTATCGCAATCTTGGGTATGGACGAGTTATCTGAAGAAGATAAACAAACGGTTAACCGTTCTCGTAAAATCCAGCGTTTCTTGTCTCAGCCTTTCTTCGTAGCAGAAGTATTCACTGGCTCTCCAGGTAAGTATGTTTCTTTGAAAGACACGATTCGTGGCTTTAAAGGCATCTTGGATGGTGAGTTCGATGATCTTCCAGAGCAAGCGTTCTACATGATTGGTAGCATCGACGAAGCTGTCGAGAAAGCTAAGAAACTTTAACCATCACGCGTAGCAAAAGCGTTGTAAAACGCTTTTGCTAAGTATGACTAAGAGAGGCAACTTATGGCTATCACAGTACACTGCGATATCGTAAGCGCTGAACAAGAGATTTTTTCCGGTACGGTACAATCTCTTGTGGCTGCAGGCAGCTATGGCGATTTGGGCATTATGCCTGGTCACGCGCCATTGTTGACTACTCTGCAACCAGGTCCTGTTCGTGTGGTTAAAGAAAATGGTGACGAAGAGATAATCTTCGTGTCCGGTGGCTTCCTAGAAGTTCAACCGCACCGCGTCACCGTCTTGGCTAACACAGCCACTCGTGCAAGAGATCTGGACGAAGAGGCGGCACTAAAAGCTCAGGAACATGCTAAAGAGCTTTTGGCTAACCAAAAACCTGACGTCGACTACACTCGTGCGACAGTGGAACTAGCAGAAGCTATGGCCCGCTTGCGTACTATTCAGCAGTTCCGCGATCACAAATAAGCGGTAATGTTGAGTTTGAAGTCAAAAAAGCAGCCTAAGGGCTGCTTTTTTATTGCCTGCTATTTGAGTGGAACGTTGCTTTTTAGAGCATCTTCCATAAGGTATCGAAGATGATCTGCTGTGCTTTGGCGATGTCTTTAGATTCCAATACCACGGCAGAAGGGAAGTTGTTACTCGCTAAAGAAATAATCGCACATTTGGGCGGATAGATAGCAATATAGCTGGCGTCGACCGAACCTTCCGTTTTAATCCACTTACGTTCAGACAACTGTGCTTCTTCACCACCATCTCCAAGCGCGATCACTTTTACATTAATACCAAGCTTCACGCGTTGCTTTGTGTAGTTGGGAAAAGGGCGATACAAGAAAGGGCGAATAGGTTTAGAAGAAAACACACAATATTCTTTGTGGTCTTGTTGCGATACCACGTTTAAAATATCGCGCAAAACCCACTCTATGCCATCATCACCTTCGTAATAACGTACATTGGTTTGATGATAATCTGGCTGCTGCTGATGCAAATTAGGAATGATAGTGTTTTTCAGGTTTTCAATAGTTTTGTCTAGGCGGTTGCGTTTTTCTTCCGCTAGATTTAGCAGAATATCTGGGTTTTCAGCGGTAAATAATCGGCGTTTTCCTTTTGGAAAGTAGCTAACGATGCCTTTGCTTTGTAACTGTTTTAGCGACTCATATGCCGTGCCGCGATTGATGCCGCTGTGTTCGGCAATATCTCGAATGGAAGAAGGGCCTAACTTTAATAGAGTTTGATAAAGTTGAGTTTCTCTTGGCGTCAAACCAAGCATTTCAAAAGCTTGCTGAATCATAGGGCTCACAGTACCTGGTGATTATTTATATAAATCTTTGCATGCAAAGGTTTTTGATAGAAAGTAATTCGTCTTTGCTAGGTTCAAAGAATACACTTATTGGCATAAAAAGCGCAGGGTAGAACCTTTTGCGAGGAGATAAAAGTGACAAACGATCAACGATTTGGTGGCATTCGCCGTTTATATGGCGATGCAGCGTATGAGTTTTTTACTCAAGCACACGTTTGTGTCATCGGTATTGGTGGCGTTGGCTCTTGGGCGGCTGAAGCCTTGGCACGTTCAGGTATTGGTAAAATTACGTTGATCGATATGGACGATGTTTGCATCACCAATACCAACCGCCAAATTCACGCATTAGATGGCAACATTGGTCAATCGAAAGTCGATGTCATGGCAGAACGTATCAAGTTGATTAATCCGAGTTGCCAAGTAACCTGCATAGAAGACTTTATTACCCCTGAAAACATCTCTGATCTGCTCTCTACGCCGTTTGATTACATTATTGATTGCATTGACAGCATCAAGCCAAAAGCCGCTCTGATGGCGTGGAGTAAGAGTAACAAGCGTAAAGTCATCACAGTCGGTGGTGCGGGTGGTCAAATGGACCCAACCAAAATACTCATCGGCGATCTCGCTAAAACCGAAAAAGATCCACTTGCTGCCAAACTACGCAACTTCCTGCGACGTTATTACAACTTTACCCGCAATCCGAAACGCCGCTTTGACATTGAATGTGTCTATTCCACCGAGCAATTAAGCTATCCGCAAGGTGACGGCACGGTTTCTCATCAACGTTTAAAAGGCGATACAGAAACCAAAATGAATTGCGACACTGGTTTTGGTGCTAGCACGGTTGTCACGGCCACGTTTGGTTTTGTGGCTGTCAGTCGAGTATTGGAAAAACTGGCGCAGAAGGCGAATTAGTGAAACGAAGATCAATAATTTGAAGCAAGATGGTAACGAACGGTTTTAGACATTAGGCCGGACAGGTCACGCTTGTCCGGCCTAGATATTTGTTATTGATTAGCTGACAGTAACTGATGCACTTCATAAGCCGCTAGAACAGTAGCCGTTTGTACGTCGTGGCCGGTAATGAAGTGCTCTCCATAGATAGTTTCATCGGGATATTCAGTAATAAGCTGCATAGGAATGTCTTCTTGTTTACCTTGAGAAATCAGGCAAGGGAAGCTGTTTATTATGCGAAAGTTAGTTTCTCCTGCATGCTTTCTATAAAGCTCAACCTGTTCATTATTGAAAGCTAATACACCTGGGATTTTAATCAGCTTTAAAGTGACTAGGTGTGCGAACTCTTCTGCATAAGTTGCCCATTTTTTATCGGCGCTGTGACGTAAGATTAAGAAAAAACCTTTCGGTATAGTCCACATATCAAAACCATGAGGAACGTAGCCAGAAAGCGGGCGAGTCCATTCGTGAGATGGATAACCATGTAGGTTGATATGCAACTGTGCTTGGCTTATTTCTCGTGCTTTATGGCGGATCTCTTTTTCATAAAGTTCCCCTTTTACTCGATACTCTAAATCATCCCCTAACGCAGTATAGCGAGCTGCATGATGCATATGATGAGGGTTGTCTTTGATCAACCTCTGATGCAGAGCGTAGCCATCAGGGTTTTCTAATGGCGAGATAGTAAAGTGGCTGTCTTTTTGATGATTAAGAATTTGAGCAGCACGTAGGGTACCAACCACACCGGTTGTTTCATTGGCATGCTGTCCGCCACTGATCATGACAGGGAAGTCTGTACCTTTATGATAGCGAGCACTGACTTTTCTCCCTGTAATTGTGTTGGCGGTAAAAGTATCACCGGTTATTTTTGCTAGCTCTACTTCTACTTGCTCCATACTGATCGGAGTTTCAGCAACTTCTAGAGTCTGCTGTCCTGTTGAATATTGTATTTGATAAGGTCGTGTTTCGACTTTGATAGTGAGGTTTTTTTCAGTTGTATATCCTATCTCTGGTACGATCTGACCTGGTTTGCCCTCTCTTTCATTAGGAAGATAACCTGCTTTGGTTTTAAACCATTCCTGCAATGAAAAATAAAAATCTTCATGTAGGGCTTCACTTAAGCTGATTACTTCTTGTTTGTGTTCCAGTTTCTGCGCTTTCCAAGGTAAACATACTTGGATATTAAGCTCTTCAAAATATGGTTCGGAACCTGTCCAAGCGTATTGTGAAATAGCCCTCATACCCTCTAAGAACAAAGATTCATAATCGGTAACAAGGCGCTCGTTAAACGCTAGTTTTCCTTCCGAATCCGTTACCTTTAGCCAACCTGTTGGTGATAGATGAGTTTGGCCGATAAGATCTAGGTGCAGATGATTAGGAGCAAAAACCTTATGCTGTGTTTGTACTCCCGTCGCTGATCGTAAAATGACTTCATAACATTCACTTGATTTCGGATTGGCAATGAAATGAATGTTTGCTTTACCGACTAGAGTAGAAAGAGGATATGACTCAAGTAAAAAACGTTTCTCTGAAGCGGCTTCATGCGTAGGATAATGCACTTCAATACGTGTGATTTGGCTTGATAACACATCAATGTCTTCTAAAAAGAAGTGTAATAGCGGCTTATAGGCACTGCGTAGTTTAGCTTTTACTCCGCAATCTAATAGCGCTGCCTCAGCTTGTAAGCGATGTGTTTGATCGGCAAAGACCCAAGCTTCAATAAGTTGTCCTTGATACTCAGGCTTGCCAAATTGTTCGACTAACTTGTGAGTTGTTTGCGTAATGTTAGTGGAGAAAATATGAGTCATCGTGAAGTCCTACCGGTTGGATCAAGGCTGTCACGAAGCCAATCTCCCAAAAGGTTCAATCCTAGAACGGTTAACAAGATAGCAAGGCCCGGGAAGACGCTGACCCACCAAGCATTTTGAATATAAGTACGGCCATCAGCGAGCATACCGCCCCAGCTTGGCGTTAATGGATCAACACCAAGACCTAGAAAGGTCAAACTACTTTCTAGCAAGATGTTGTTTGCCACATTAAGCGTCATTAAAACAATGACGGGACCAATAAGGTTAGGCAGTAAGTGACGGAACAGAATACTAAAGTGACTTACGCCAATTGCTTGTGCGGACTGGATAAACTCACGATCACGAAGAGATAGAACCGAGCCGCGTACTAATCTTGCGTACTGAACCCATTGGGAAATGATCAATAGAAAAATCATATTCGCTAAACCACCACCGACAATAGCGATAAAGGTAATAGCCAAAAGAATAAATGGCATTGCAAGCTGAACATCCGCAAAGCGCATGACAATTACATCCCAGAAACCACGATAGTAGCCTGAGACTAATCCCATAATAACGCCGAATATTACAGCGCCAGCGACAGATAAAAAGCCGACTTGAAGAGAAATCTTGCCACCAGACACAACTCGGGCCATAACATCTCGACCTAGAGGATCTGTACCAAAAAAATGGCCTACATGAGTAAACGGCTCTAGTAAGCGGGCAGATAAATTGATTTTATCGGCTCCGTGAAACAGAAAGTCAGAAAACACGACTAAAAAACAAATACTTCCGGTCAGTAAAATACCGAGAATAAACTCTAAGCTTTTATAGCGAGAAAAAGAGGCACTAAAACGATTCGCTGACATAGTGTTATTACTCCGTACGAATGCGTGGATCGATCAAGCCATACGCAATATCAACCAACAGGTTAACGCTCACGATAAGCATGGAGAGGATGGTGATAACGGCTTGCAGTACTGGATAGTCACGGCCACTTACTGCATCGAAGGCAAGAGTGCCAAGACCTGGCCAATTGAAGACGCGTTCAATAATGACTATCCCGCCTAATAGCCCACCGAATTGCAGACCAAAGTAGGTAATCAGTGGAATCGCACAATTACGCAAAGCGTGTTTATAGAGCACTTTGTTTTCGCTAAGACCTTTTGCTCTAGCGACCATTATGTATTGTGCTTGAAGGGTTTCAAGCATAGACGAGCGAACCAGACGAACATTGGTTGCAGTCAGAATAATCGCCATTGTAATAGCTGGCATTAAGAAGCTAGTAAAGCCATCCATACCACTTGGTGGTAACCACTGCAGCCAAATAGAAAATACCAAGACCAACATAAGTCCTAACCAAAAGTTTGGAAATGACAGACCAATTAATGACAAGATGCGTATGGTTTGATCAGCCCATTTACCTTTTGATACAGCAGCTTTGATACCTAGGGGAATGGAAATAGCGATAGACACAAACATAACGGATGCTGCAAGCATTAGCGTTGCTGGTAAGGATTTGCTGATAAGTTCCGATACTGGCGTTCCACCCATGAAACTACGACCAAAATCGAAGCTAAATAAGCCTTTAAGAAACTCAAAATACTGAACAAAAAAGGGCTTATTGATGCCTAGTGCTTCTCGAATTAACATCAGATCGGCTTCGGTCACACTACCTGCACCTTGAGTCAGCATCAAAGCTGGATCTCCTGTTAAACGTATAGCAAAAGCAACGATTAAGGTGACTGCAAGTAGTACAAATACTGCTTGCAGAAATCGTTTCATTAAAAAGTTCGCCATGACTTTTCCTTTTAAAAACAATGGGCATTACTCAGCGATTAATCGACTGAGCAATGCTGCTTACTTTAGTTAGCTAAGATTAAGTAGAAGAGCTTATTCGACAGTTACATCGGTTAAGCGCAAACGACTATCGGGTACAGGAGTAAAGTTCTTCACTCTTTTAGACACACCGAAAATAGCATTTAAGTTGTACAGTGGCATTTCCAAGGCGCGGTTTGCCGTGTAGTTAGCAATAGACTGCAGTATCTCTTCTCGCTTAGCATGATCTGTAATAGAACGTTGAGACTCTAATTGTTTGTCTAGCGTTGGATCGCTGTCGTATGGATTCCACTTTTCGCCTGTGTGGTACATGAAATACGCTGTATTGTCGTAATCCAGTGTCCATCCACCCCAAGATTGTTGGAACATTTCGCCTGTCTTACCTGCAGGAATAATGTCATTGAGCAGCACGTTGGTTTCATAAGGTTTAATCGTGGCGTTTAGACCGACAATTTGTAGATAGCTGGCAACGGCTTGGGAGACTTCATTAAATGTGGCGTCATTACCACGGATATCGATTTGAATCTTGGTGCCAGGTTTAATGCCTGCTTCTTTAAGAAGCTGCATGGCTTTGTTTGGATCATAAGGCAGCGGCTTCATGGATGGATCGTCACCAAATGAAATAGCACTTTGGAAACTAGCAATTTGAGCTGCTTGGCCACCTAAAATGGAATCAATGATTGCCTGACGATCTACACCATAAATCAATGCTTTACGGACTTTTTCGTCTTTGGTAATGCCATTTTTAGTATTGAAACGTAATGCGTATACCGTAGGGCTGATGGTGGTAGCCACTTTAAGATTTGGATCTTTTTCAATTGTGGTAATCATTCCAATTGGAATGGTTGGCGGAATGACCAAATCAACGCGTCCAGATTGCAGCTCGGCAACCGCCGTAGACGGTTCGCTGATAAAGCGATAATTGAGGTTTGTTAATTTCGGCGCGCCACCCCAATGGTCCGTGTAGGCCTCTAGTTTGATACCGACTTTTGGCTCGTAAGAAGCAAATTTAAATGGCCCAGTACCAACCGGATGCGTATTGAAAAAGTCTTCACCTTTTTCTTGAATGTATTTTGGCGGCACTATCATGGCACCATAACCTGCCAGCTTGGTAAGTAATACAGGATCCGCCGCTTTTAGATGGAAGTCGACGGTATAGTCATCAATGACTTCGACTGAATCAATCGCGGAATAATTAGAACGCTGTGGGCCTTTTTTACCTTCATCACCCATTAAGCGATCAAAAGTAAATTTCACGGCTGCAGCATTAAAGTCTTCGCCATCATGGAATTTAACACCTTGGCGTAATGTAAAACGAATACGCTTTCCGTCATCCAACTGCTTCCAAGAGGTAGCAAGTCCTGGTTGTAATTTTAGGTCTGGACCACGATAGGTTAAACCATCATAGATATTGGTTGCGACGGAAGCCCAATTAACTAAAAATGTGTCGATTGGGTCCCAACTTCCCGGATCTTGTGGTGAAGATACGGTTAATGTATTGGCAAAGCTTAAACTTGCAGCGGTTAAGCTGCTGGTAATAGCTAGGGTTTTTAATACCGTCCCTAATGATTTTTTACTGTTCATTTTCAACTCTCCGTTCTTTTGTGATAGTTGGATAAATTGTTATTTTTATGAAGCGTCAGCCACAAAATGTCCTGGCGCGATTTCTTTGTGTGGTAGGATGCGAGGCTCGTCTCCTACACGTCTAACAGGGCTTGGAATTTCGCCACTTAAGCGACCTAAATCACGCTTAATGGTTGGGTCAGCAATAGGCACAGCGCTGAGTAAACGTTGTGTGTAGGGATGAGATGGAGTTTCAAGAATTTGCTGGCGAGAGCCTAATTCAGCGACTTGTCCCAGATACAGTACAGCGACACGATGGCTCATTTTTTCGACTACTGCCATATCGTGACTGATAAACAAATACGCGATGCCGTGTTCTTCTTGTAGCTCCATAAAGAGGTTGATGATCTGTGCTTGGATAGATACATCAAGAGCAGATAACGCCTCATCAGCAATGATCAGTTTAGGGTTTGAGGCAAGTGCTCGAGCAATACAGATACGCTGACGTTGACCTCCTGAAAACTGATGAGGATAGCGTTTTGCGTGTTCGGCGGTTAATCCAACTCGCTCTAATAGCTCATGGACTCTTTTCTGAATGTTCTTTTCACCGCGAATTAAGTCGTGGGTTTTAATAGGTTCAGCAATAGAGAAGCCAATGGTTTTTCGTGGATCAAGAGACGCTAGCGGGTCTTGGAAAATGTATTGAATTTCCTGACGTAAACGCTGCTTATCAGCTTTACTCATTGTGGCAAATGGATTGCCTTCAAAGCTAATATCACCGCTGGTGGCTTTTTGCAGTTGTTGAATGGTTCGGCCTATTGTTGACTTGCCTGAACCTGACTCGCCGACAAGAGCGAGTGTTTCGCCACGAAAAATATCAAAGCTGACTTTTTCTACGGCATGTACACGATGCGTAACGCCGCCAAAAAAGCCTTTCTTGCTATCAAAGCGAGTTACTAGATCTCGTACCGATAACAGAGGTCCGTCATTATATCGAGCGGTATCCTGTATTTTTTCTTCACCTATTACGCGTGGATTTTCGCCATCCATCACGGTAATTGGAAAGCGTTTTGGAAAGTCTTCGCCAGCCATACTGCCTAGCTTTGGAACCGCGGATAATAAGGCTTTGGTATAAGGATGATGAGGGTTGGCAAATAGCTCTTTCACTGCGCCTTGCTCAACTTTTTTACCTTTCCACATGACGACAACGTCGTCCGCTATTTCGGCAACGACACCCATATCATGAGTGATAAAAATCACCGCCATGTCGAGCTCTTTTTGCAAGTCATTAAGGATGGTTAAGATTTGCGCTTGAATGGTGACATCAAGTGCTGTTGTTGGCTCGTCGGCAATCAACACTTTTGGACGGCAAGCTAACGCCATGGCGATCATAACTCGTTGGCGCATACCGCCAGATAGCTGATGAGGGTAACGTTTAAGCATATCTTCGGCGTCAGGGAGACGAACCATTTTTAATAGCCTGATACTTTCTTCAATGGCTTCGTCTTTGGTGACTTTTTTGTGCAAAGACAGAGATTCTGAAATTTGATCGCCAATAGTGAAAACTGGATTTAGAGAGGTCATTGGTTCTTGAAAAATCATCGCAATGTCTTTACCACGGATTGAGCGCATTTCTTTTTGCGAAAGCGAGAGCAGATCCACTTCGCCTTTTTCAGTGGAGAAGAGTATGCGACCAGTTGGGTAGCTAGCGCCGGTACTTTCAGCTAAGCGCATAATAGATTGAGACGTAACAGATTTCCCTGATCCAGACTCTCCAACGATGGCGAGTGTTCGGCCAGCCATGACAGAAAAATTAAGATCATCAATAACGCGAGATTGACCGAATTCCACCGATAAATTTTCGACGGTCAGTATTGGAGCGGATGAGATGTCTGTCACTAAATAATCCTTACTATCAAGATGCATTTGGTCCAGGCTCTATTTGTCTAATCACAACCTGTTTAAGTGAGTGTTTGGCAAACTATCTAAGCTATTTTTTTAAGTTCTTATTCTTTACCTACTTTCATAATGTTTATTTAATACGATGACTTCCACTTATATTATCGTATGCTTGATAATCAAATGTTATTGAATAAGGGGGAGGCTGTATGAAATTCAGGCAAGTAGAGGCGTTTCGTTACATCATGCTGCGAGGAACAACAGCGGCTGCAGCGGCCGAAATGCATGTCTCTCAGCCTGCTGTGAGTCGTTTACTCAGTGATCTTGAGCATTCGTTAGGTTTTTCTTTGTTCGACCGCCGTAAAGGACGACTGCATCCAACTCATGAAGCTGCTGAGTTTTTTCGTTCCGTAGAAGAAAGTTTTTTAGGGCTAGAAAAGCTCGAATCGGTAGCATCAAAAATTCGGACAAGAACACCAAGTGAGTTAAAAATAGCCAGTACGTCGGCTATTGCGACCTCTCTATTACCGCTTGCTTTGCAGGAACATAAAAAGTTCTTTCCAGAGGAACGCGTGACCATTCATACCGACAGCATGGCTGAGTTGGTGATGAAACTACAAACCAACTCAGTTGATTTAGCAATAGGGTTGGAATTGCCTCAATTAATCGGCATCGAGCGAGAGTTTATTGGTAATGCTCGATTTGTCTTTGCAGCAAGGTCTAATCATCCGTTAGCTAAAAAAGAAGTGATTTGCGCGCAAGATTTGATCGGTGAAACCGTACTTACTGTGGTCGACAGTTCGCCTGTTTATTGGAGCGAGTTAGGTGGAGTATTAAACTCCGTAAAATCACAGATTAAACAGCGTATCATGATAGACACATCACATACTGGCTATGCCATGATTGCGGCTGGTTTAGCTGTGGCGGTTTTAGAGCCTTTTGCGGCACGAGTGTGGGAAGGAAATGGTGTAGTAATTCGTCCTTTTGAGCCTGCGATTTATTATCCTTATGGACTGGCGTATCCAACAAACGCTCGACAACATAAGTCCTTATATAGTTTTACTCAGAGCATTCAAAAAGTCGCTAAAACAATGCGAGAGTTTAATAACGATTGTGTTGTTATGCAGAAATAAGAAGAGTTACTATCACTAATTATCTGGTTGCTACAAATGTAATTGGAAGGGGATCTATCAATGCACTAGCGGCGATCTGGCGTGTTTAACCGCTTGAATTATTGGCTGTTTAGCTCCAAAAAGGTCGCTGCTATTTTGTATCCAATATTAAGATCATGCCGTAATGTGTTATTGAAAATTTTAGGGAAACCTAAGATTAATAATCTAAAACAAATAGATAACGAAAAATTTTAATTCAGATATCAGTAGGGAGAATGAAGATGGATTATTGGTTGTTTTTGCTGATCTGCTTGGTAGCGACTTTTTCCCCCGGTCCAGCGGTGTTGCTCGCTATAAAGAACTCCGCTAATTTTGGTGTTTGGCAATCCATGAAGGGGATTGCAGGCAACGTTGCGGCTGTAATGACCCTTGCCAGTTTATCGGCTGCAGGGTTGGGAGCCATTATTCTTGCTTCTGATTTACTGTTTAGCCTGATCAAAGTCTTGGGTGGTTTATATTTAATGTATCTTGGAGTTAAAGCTTGGAATACTCGATATACTAAGCCTGCTCTACAAAAGGATTCTAAACCTTTAACTACAGGTAAAAAGCTTTTTACTGAAGCTTATGTGGTTGGTATGAGTAATCCTAAAGCCATTGCATTCTACACTGCCGTATTCCCTCAGTTTATCGACTTGAATCAAGCCGTCCTGCCGCAATTTTGTTTATTAGCGGGGACATTTGCCTGTTGTTCTATGGTTGGCTTGGGTCTTTATGCATTAGCAACGACATCAATTAGTCAGTATCTAGCGAGAGAGAACATTAACCGACTTTTTCATCGATTAACTGGCGGAATATTTATAGGCTTTGGATTGTCATTGATCTTGGTAAATAAAAGCTAAGTAACAGGTATTGTGAAGTAAAAGAAAAGGTATCTAAACCTTATACCGTGTTGATTTTGTTCAAAATCGCTAACACACCATTGGTTCTAGAGCTGGTTAGGTAACTTGATAAGTTAAGCTCGGCTAGCTCTGCTTTGAGGTCCATTTGTTGAATATCCGCTAGCGTTTTTCCTTCTACTAAGCTCAATATGGCGACTAATACACCGCGCATAAGTTTGGCGTCGCTGTCGGCTTTGAAGTGACGTAGTCCATCGTTTCCTTCCATGATGAGCCAAACAGCGCTTTCGCAGCCTTTTACCTTGTTGTCTTCGGTTTTTTCTTCAGCGGACAGTCTCGGTAAGGTTTTGCTTAACGTCATCAAAGCCTTAAAGGTTTCTTCTTTGCTACGGCAAGCTTGCAGCAGGGCTTTTATGTTTACTGGCTTTTGTTGTCCTAAAGAGTCTGTCATTGCTTGTTACTCGTCATTTAATAGGTCTATGGCTTCTAGAAGAACATCGCAGAAGCGATTGGCTTCTTCCATGGTGTTGTAACAGGCGAAAGAGGCACGCAAGGTTCCGGCAACACCAAGTTGTGCCATTAACGGATGGGCACAGTGGCTGCCAGCTCGAACCGCTACACCTTGGCTATCTAGGTAAGCGTTCAAATCCAAGATATGAATATTGGGTACACTTAGTGAAACCAAAGTAGTGTTTTTCTCGGGCGAATAAATTTCGATGCCACCTTCTTTATGAAGACGTGAATATACGTGCATGGCGAGGGATTGTTCCCAAGCTAATAACGCCAGACGATCCTGAGCGTTAAGAAAATCACAGGCCGCCGCCAAGCCAATAACGCCTTCGATGTGAGGTGTTCCTGCTTCCAAGCGATAAGGTAAAACATTGAACTCTGTGGCTTGATACGAAACATGACGCACCATTTCTCCACCGGTTTGGTAGGGCAGCAGAACTTCCAAAGCGAGGCTTTTACCATATAACACGCCAATACCTGTTGGACCATACATCTTGTGGCCAGAGAAGACATAAAAGTCACAGTCTAATATTTGCACATCAATAGGATAGTGCGCCACGGCTTGAGCGCCATCGACAAGGGTAAAAGCGCCTTGTTGCTTGGCATGATCGAGCATTGTTTGCAGCGGTGTGCTTACGCCGATGGCATTGGAAATCTGCGTCGCCGCAAAAATACGCGTGCGATCCGTGAAGTAGTGGCTGAATTCCGGCTCCCATTCGCCATTGGATGTTAATGGCAGAATGCGTAATCGAGCGCCAGTGCGAAAGGCCAATTGCTGCCAAGGCACCAAGTTGGCGTGATGTTCTAAACTAGTGATGAGTATCTCATCGCCTTTTTCGAGCAGATGCTCTAAACCAAAAGCGACTGTATTGATGGCTTCTGTCGCGCCTTTTGTCCAAATCACATGGCTTTGTTCTGGCGCATTAATAAAGCTTGCGATCGTGTCTCGGGCTTGCTCAAAACGGTTGGTTGCTCGGTCGCTAAGGAAGTGCGCACCACGATGAACATTGGCGTTAAAGCTTCGGTAATAGTCCTGAATTGCATCCAATACTGGCAACGGCTTTTGCGTCGTCGCTGCATTATCTAAATAGGTTAGCGGATGATCATAGGCTGACTGCGCCAAAATTGGGAATAGGTGACGAAGCGAGGAGGGGTCAAAAGCCATGAATACTCTACTTTAGGGTTGTCTACTTTGGTTTTTAACAATGGGCGGATTTTAATTGGTGATGCTAGTGGCTTAAAAGTCTGAACCAAAAGTCATGAAATCTGCGCTAAATTGGTGAAATTGTACCTTAACTCCCATCAAAATCGTGAATTATTGGGCTTTTACTTGCGTTTTTTTAAGACAACTATAATGATTGATAACAGATACTAGATGACAAACTAGAAAAGGTACAAAACGGTGGCGGATTTTTTATATAAAGGTGTGGTGGATTGGTTCTTGGATCAGATGTCACAAGAGGCCATTGTGCCCGGTGATAAAATGCCGTCCTTACGAGCTTTATCGAAACAACTGGGTCTGAGCTTAAATACGGTCATACATGGTTATGAGTTATTGAGTGAAGACGGTTGGATCGAGTCTCGTCCTAAATCTGGTTACTTTGTTTGTCACCGTAGCGAGACAAAACCGGCATTGTTATTGGCTGGCGAAGAATTACGTGAACTCGCCAAAGACGGTACTAAGCCAGCTTGGTCATGTCTTGCGCATCGAGCGGCCTTGGTTGATCAAAGCGACACTTTTTTAAGCCCTGCAGTGCGTCAGGAAGAAATCCATCTGCCTGTATTGGGCAAAGGTCATTTGGCGGCCCGTGAAGCCGTTAGTGAGCATTTAAAAGGGCTTGGTATCAAAGCTCATGCATCACATCTTTGGTTAGGGCGTTCCCCTTTAGCAATCTTCACTCAAACCGTACAAACACTGACTCAACGTGGCGATAGCGTGTTGGTGTTAACGCCTTGTGATCCGCGGATTACTACTACATTGCAAAGCTTAGGACGACAAGTGATTGCTTTGACGGCTGGCGAACGCGGTGTCGATTTAGATTTAGCGATTCGTTGCTTACGAGATAAATCCATTCGTCTGATTGTATTGCCGGGACAGTTCTCGTTTCCTGCTGGCCAGTTGGTGAGTAATTTAAGTCTGCGTCGCTGGTTAGCAATTATTGAAGAAACCAAGCTGCCAGTGATTGAGTGGGATTTGTGCTCACATTTGGCGTATCGCGCTGGATCTATGATGACCTACAAGTCACTGGATTCGTCTGATCATATTGTTTATATCGGCGGCGTGGAATCAAAAGGCGTAGATCGCTCTGCTAGCTGGTGTTTGCCTGGTAAACATCAAGCCTTGTTGGAGGGCGCTTTCTTAGGCGCTGATATGGCGTTAAGCGATGCGCAACAAATGGCCTTGAATGATGCATTACAGCCAAATAGTAAGCGCTCATTAATGAAACGCGCGAGAGAGGTTTGGGCGAATTCTGAGCGCGTTAAAGCACACCTAGAAACGCGTCTCGGCGAGCATGTTAGTTTTGCTGCTAGCAAAGGTGGTATGTCACTTTGGATGCGTTTATCGAAACCATTAGATGTTGCCAGTATGACTGCCTTGCTAGCCAGTTTCCGCCACGCGATTGTGCCCGGAGCCTTGGTTAGCCATGAAGCCGACGCTAATCATTGGTTGGCGGTGAATGTCACCTTGGACGATGTGGAACCATTGGCAAAAGCCTTGGCTGAGCATTTAGTCTTTGATGAGGTTGAGCTGATTACTGATCCTGTAGAACTAATCATTGAAGAGACTGAAGAAGAGGTTTTAGAGCCTCTTGAGGCTACGTACTTAGTTGAAGCAAACGAGCAGACAGAAGAGCTTGTCGAAGCGATAGAAAGCGATTTAGCGCAGCCTGAGAAGGAAGCTAAAAAGTCTCGTAATGCCACAACAGAACCACTTTATAACCCGATGTTGGATTTAATTAATCACGACTTTGGTTAGAGCCCAAAAAGAGTCAGGTTTTCTAGAAAATGACAAAAACAATAAAGGCCAGATTTACTGGCCTTTATTGTTTGTTCGCTAGTCTATGGCTATTGTTGGCGCGCAGCCCTGAACATATCTAGGTCTTTATTATAGATTTCGCTGTTCATATCAAAGGCACCCATGACGCTATGGAAAATATTCGCTTGGGTGCTTTGTTCTCGTGCTCTTAGTTTATCGATAGAGATATGCCTCTGATCAATAAAAGATGGCGACATCCACACAAAGAACGGCACTTTGAATTGTTGCTCAGGTGCAATGGAGTAAGGTGTTCCATGTAAATAAATACCACCTTCGCCAAGTGACTCGCCATGGTCAGATACATAAAGATAAGCGCTGGAGGTGTCTTTCAATCCTTCTAAAGTTTTGCGTAACTGATCTAAGAAATGATCGTTATATAAGATTGTATTATCGTAGGCGTTAATTAGCTCCTCTTGCGTGCAGTTACTAAGCTCGACCGAACGACAAATAGGTTTAAAAACCTCAAACTCCTTCGGATATTTACTGTAATAAGATGGTCCATGACTGCCTGTTTGATGCAGAACCACAAAGACTTTTTGTTTATCCGATTCCTGAATTTGCTCAGCCAGATGGCTTAATAACACGCCATCATAGTCGCATTCACTGCCTTCACAGTTCTTTTTCAAATCCCCTGAACTTAAATAGCTAGCTACTTTAATTGGCGGCTCCCCCCAGTTTTTGGTGCGCCAAAAAACGTCAACTCCTTGTCTTTGCAGGTAACTTGGCAAAGGTTCAAATTGCTCGGAGAAACTACCACTTGGGTTATTGTGTGAAAGAATGCATTTCACCGATTCGGTAGTGTAAGTGGCGCAAGAGGTCGCATTTTTTAAGGTAACGACATTTTCAGAAGCGGTTAGCAAAGGATTGGTTGGTTTGTCATAGCCGTATAGGGAAAAATTCTCCGCTCGTGCTGATTCACCAATGACTAACACCACAACGGTTTTTTCATTTGAACCAAAAGTCGCATCTGGTAATAGCGTTTGTACCACATTTTCTTTCGCTAACTGGTTTTGATAGCGAATCGTATTCCCTACGTAAGACCATGGCATGATTCGGCCACCTAATTGTTTGGCATGATCATCAATCCATAGCCAATGACTTTGTGACTGCCAAATCCAAGTAGACGTGACTATGACGGTGATAATGAGATGCGCGAATAATCGTATTCTTGAGGTTTTTTGAACCGATGTACGAAGGATTAACCAAGCTGGTAAGACGCCAAGCAGAATAAAATAAATGGCCAGCTTTGGGCTTAAAAATTGTCCAGATTCTGAATATTGGGTGTTAAAAATATTGCCTATCATGGTTCTGTCTAAGATGACGTTATAGGTCACCACGAAATACACTGCCAATGAGTTTGCAAGTGCAAACACCACACACACAGCTTTACCTAAGCGTCTAGATAAAATAAACAAAACATAAAGCACAAGAGTAGTGACTAGATAAATAGCGGCAAAAACAGTCATAAGAGTTTGCAAGCTATTCAGCGTAAAGCCATCTAGATTTTTTATCGAAAAAGAAAACAAAGGCCAGTTATATAGCGCTGTATTTAGTAGCGTTAGCAAAATAACAAAGCTTGAAGTACTAGGTTTTGTTCTAAAACCCTGTCTGAAGAAAGAACATAGCCCCGAAGTGAATCGGGACAAAATAGTGTGGTTACGCTTCATTTGGGATATGTATTCCTGTTGACCTTGTTTGCTACTTCGATAAAAAGCCTAGATTAAGAGAAGGCTAAATAAGAAAAATCTAGATGGAAAAATAGCTCGTGATTATTCGCCTATTAACGGGGATTTCATCATGATCATCAATCTTTCTTTTATCTTTTATTTACTTATTTCACATAAAAGTACAAACAAATACATAATTATTCATTTCTGTTTATGTCTTAAATTCGCATTTCACTTATTTTTCACTCAATGTGCATAAAATGTGGCAATCGAAGTTATATCTCTTTTTGCCAAAAGAAATGAGGGTTTTATGCGTTGTCACTTAACTAAAATGTCGACCAATTATAAATCGCTGCTAGATCAAGCGAGATCAAGCAAGGCTGTTGTTCCTCAATCTAGTATTCAAATTTTGCTTTTGGTTGCAGTTGTATTAGCAAGCACTGCCATGATTGGTAATGTTCTTGGTGGTTATCACTTTGGCTTTATGGAAATAAATAGTTTTAGCACCTACATACCTTCTTTCTTATTGGAAAATATGACGGTATTTGGAGATGGCGTATTTTTGTTGGCCCTAGTGCTGTTATTTTCTTGCCGCAATATTCGTTTTCATTGGACTGTTCTATTCACCACATTACTTGGTGCCATCGTAGTTAACTTACTTAAGGATTATTTTGCGATGCCGCGTCCACCGGCAGTGCTTGATCCTGAAACCTTTAATCTTTTGGGCAGAGCCTATAAAGCACGTAGCTTTCCTTCTGGCCATAGTTTAACTGCATTCTTATTAGCAAGTGTGTGTTTTTGCTACGTTCAAAATGCTTATGCTAAAGCGACGTTTATCCTGTTGGCGGTATTGGTTGCCTTGAGTCGAGTGTTGATTGGTGTGCATTGGCCAATGGATGTTTTAGTTGGTGGCGCATTGGGTGTGGTTTTAGGTGTTGGTGGTGTGATAATCACAGCAAAATGGAAGTTTGGTTTGTGTGCCTATGTGCACCTATTTACGCTGAGTCTGCTAGTTATTGCGTGCATTATGGTGTTTGTAGATGGCAACGATTATAAGCTCGCTTTACCTTTGCTATATGTTGTTTCAGCAGCTGCGATAGCTCGGACAGTGAAGAGTTATATTTTAGTTCGTTGATTTATATTTATAGAACTGATGTGATTTAAGTGACTAAGGCGCTAAGACAGCGCCTTTTTTATGGCATTTAACATGCTTGAATGGTCTTTGTAGTCTAGTGGAATAGGCGTGAGCTTATCGCCTATAAGCAAGGCTAAAGAAGGGAATGAATTTAAGCCAAGATGTCGAGCTTGCTCTATTTCTTCTTCCAATAAACGTTCATTTTTAACGTGCTGCATGGTTTTCTGAAAACCGTCTGCATTCATGCCTATTTGCTCAGCGCATTCAATGAGAATGTCTAAGTCTGATGGGTTTTTAGCATTCAGGTAATACGCCTCTTGGATGGCGTGATACATTTCTTCTTCCAATCCTGTGTCTCTTGCGACATAACAGGCTCTGCATGCTGGGTAAGTCGAGCGTCGTGGTGCAGCTGTTTTCCAGAAATCAAAATTAAACTTGGTTCCTAATGACGCTTGAATGTTTTTCCAAGTGCTTTCTAGTTTGCTTTTCATTTCATCTGGCATAGCGACATCAGAATCGATGGCAAGACCTCCAAGCATGGGTTGAATGGTTAATTGATCTGCATCGACTAAGTCTTGTAGGGATTTTTGTAGCTTGGTCCAAGTAGGGCGGAATCCCCAACACCAGCTGCACATAGGGTCGTAGCAGTAAATCAGTGTGGCGGTCATTGATGGCTCCTGTGAAGATAGAAAAAAGCGAGTCCATAAGGTAACAGCCTCTTTAGCGATAAAACAACAAACAAAAACAATCGACATAAAAAAACGGCTTCAACATGAAAGTTTGAAGCCGTTTTTTAGAATTGCGCAGTAGCGACTAAATGTTAGCCTAGCCCTTTAAAATCGCGGCAATAGCATCACAAAGTGGACCCATGTTTTCATGAGTCATACCTGCAACACTGATACGTCCTGAGCCAACAATATAAATGCCGTACTCTTTACGCAACTGAGCAACTTGATCTGGTGTTAGACCAGAAAAAGAGAACATACCTTGCTGATGTGAAATAAACGAAAAATCTTGGCTAACGCCTTTGATTCGTAGTGTATTCACAAACAAGCTACGCATTTCATGAATACGAGTACGCATGGCTTTTACTTCGCTTTCCCATAATGCGAACAGCTCGGCATCATTAAGGATTTCGGCGACAACTGCTGAGCCATGAGATGGCGGATTTGAGTAGTTGGTGCGAATACAGCGTTTGATTTGTGTGAACGCTGTTTCAGCTTGTTCAGCGGTTTCACACAAAATAGTCAGTGCGCCAACACGTTCGTTGTACAGACCAAAGTTCTTGGAGAACGAACTAGCAATCAGCATTTCAGGGACGTGCTCTAAGAAAGTACGTAAGCCTTGAGCATCTTCCTTTAAGCCTTGGCCAAAGCCTTGATAAGCAAAGTCAAACAATGGCAAGAAGCCTTGTTTGCTACATAGCTTAGCCAATTGATACCACTGTTCTGGTGTTGGATCTATGCCAGTTGGGTTGTGGCAGCAGCCATGAAACAATACTACATCGCCTTCAGGAACTTGAGACAAGCTCGCAAGCATGGCTTCAAAGTCTAAAGATTTGTTATCAGCATTGTAGTAAGCATAGCTGCCAACTTCTAAACCAACGGATTGAAAGACCGCCTGATGGTTTGCCCAAGTTGGATTACTGACCCAAATTGTCGCTTCTGGTAAATGTTTTTTAATGAATTCTGCTGCGACGCGTAATGCGCCTGTGCCGCCAGGGGTATGGGCTGTTTGAGCAAGCTGTTTGGTAATAATATTGTGTTCTTTACCAAATAAAAGCGTTTGCACGGCAGATCGATAAGCGGGTGCGCCTTCGATACTTAAATAGCTTTTGGTTTTTTCTTGAGCCAACAAACGTTCTTCTGCTTGTTTGACTGATTTTAAAATAGGTGTATTGCCTTGTTCATCTTTATAAACACCAACGCCCAAGTTAATTTTATTGGGATTTGGATCATTTCTGTAAGCGTCATTCAGGCCAAGAATTGGGTCTGCCGGAGCAGCTTGGATATGTTCAAACATGGTAACTCCCCCAAGAGGGTTATTTTCTTTTTTTATTATGGATTAGAAGATATAAAAATCAGACCGTATGGTACTCCAACATGTGAGTAACCGCTATAAGTTGGCGGAAAAGGGCAAGAATTAACTGTGTAGAAATATTGCGGCTTATTCTAAATAAAGCCGCTTTTTGAGGCCGATAGAGTAATATCACAACACGTTGGTTGCTGAGAGGGATGTTTTTGAGTGTAAAAAAACGTTGACCTAGCAAGATAGCTAGGTCGTATTTAGTTCACTTTAAGTATCAACTAATGAGCAGGGAAATTAATCGTCCCAACCGTTAGAGATATCATGGTGCAAACGTTTTTCTTCTAAATGCTGTTCAATTGCACGTCTGGCTTTTAACATACGTATCGCGTCTTCCTTTTGATTCCGTTCTTTTGTTTCATTATCCAAGCTAATGGAAGCGTGCATTATGTCGGTTTTTACTTCAGTTAGTGTTTCAGCAAAATCGCTCATCGTTATACCCTTTTGGACGTTCGACGACATTGAAGTGCATAGATCGCTGTCATCGACAGTTAAAAAAAGTCAAAATAGACAGATCACTTATTTCAAGCTAATAAAAAACCCAAATAGAATGAAAATCAACTTATTTTTACGCGTTTTTTGTTACAAATTTATTAATTATTATGGCGGAATGTAATGGACGTTTCTTTTATCCTCGACTCACTGAATGACAAGCAGCGAGAAGCCGTCGCAGCGCCTTTGCAGAATAGCCTTGTTTTGGCTGGCGCTGGGTCAGGAAAAACCCGAGTCCTAGTGCACCGGATCGCATGGCTGATGCACGCTTACGAGTTGTCGCCTTACAGCCTGATGGCGGTAACCTTTACCAATAAAGCTGCTCGCGAGATGCAAGGCCGTATCGAACAGTTGGTGGGTGTTCCGCCGCAAGGGATGTGGGTTGGCACCTTCCACGGTTTGGCGCATCGACTCTTGCGTGCCCATTGGCGTGATGCGGGACTAAAAGAAAACTTCCAGATAATGGACAGCGATGATCAACTGCGATTAATCAAACGTATTATGCGCGAGCTGAGTATTGATGATACTCGCTGGCCGCCAAAGCAAGTGTCTTGGTTTATTAACGCGCAAAAAGACGAAGGCCGCCGTGCGGCTCATGTACCAGATAGCCATGATCCTTTCTCCAAAGGCATGCGCGAGCTCTACTACCATTACGAAGAAGCCTGTGAACGTGGTGGATTATTGGACTTCGGCGAATTGCTATTGCGTGCTCATGAGCTGATGCTCAGTACGCCTGCTTTGTTACGCCATTACCAAGATCGTTTCCGCCATGTGCTGGTGGACGAGTTCCAAGATACCAACACTATCCAATACGCCTGGTTACGTATCATGGTAGGTAGCCAAGGTACGATTACCGCCGTGGGCGATGATGACCAATCGATTTACGGTTGGCGTGGCGCAAAAATTGAAAACATCCAAAACTTCACCAAAGATTTTAAAGACGTTGGCACCATTCGCTTGGAGCAAAACTATCGCTCAACTGGTCATATCCTGAATGCAGCCAATGGCTTGATCAAACACAATGATGATCGTTTGGGGAAAGAGCTTTGGACGGATAGCGGTGAAGGCGATCCAATCTCGCTGTACGCAGGCTTTAACGAACAAGACGAAGCGCGTTTTATCATTGGCATCATCAAACAATGGCGCGACAAGGGAACCTCTCTGACTGATATGGCGATTCTCTATCGTTCCAATGCTCAGTCACGCGTCATAGAGGAATGCCTTGTTAGGGAACAGATTGCTTATCGAATTTATGGTGGGCACAGATTCTACGATCGTCTTGAAATCAAAAATGCCTTGGCCTACGCACGTTTGGCGTTGGATCCAAATGACGACGGAGCCATGGAACGAGTCATCAACGTACCACCTCGTGGTATTGGCGAACGTAGTATCGGTACATTACGTGAAATCGCGCGAGATAATGGCTGTTCTATGTGGCAAGCCGCGCAAGAAGTCGTGCGTCAGTCATTGATGGCGGGGCGAGCAACCAATGCCATCAAGTCGTTTTTGCATCTTATTGAAGGTTTGAGCACCACTGTGCAGCAACCAGATTTGAACCTGAATGATATTTTCGAGCAGATCATTGAAGAAGCTGGCTTGATTCCTTTCCATGAAAAAGAGAAAGGTGAGAAAGGCGAAGCACGTATCGAAAACTTAAAAGAGTTGGTTGGTGCGGCAGGCGGATTCAGCTGGAGCGATGAAGACGAAGAGTTTAGCTCTCCACTGATGGCATTCTTGGATAAAGCTGTATTGGACGCTGGCGATGCTCAAGCCGACGAGTACCAAGACGCCGTGCAGTTGATGACATTGCACTCGGCGAAAGGTCTAGAGTTCCCATTGGTGTTCCTAACGGGCGTGGAAGAGAATATTTTTCCAAGCAAGATGTCTTTCGAAGAACCGGGACGACTCGCAGAAGAACGTCGTCTTTGCTACGTGGGCATTACTCGAGCAATGGAAAAGCTTTACATTACTTACGCGGAATCTCGTCGTTTGTTTGGTAGTGAGTCTTTTAACAGTCCATCGCGCTTTATTAAAGAATTGCCACCGGAATGTTTGGAAGAAGTGCGTCTTCGCTCACAAGTAAGCCGTCCTGTTTCTTTGCAGCGCCCTGATTACAACTTTGAAAAGAACAAACTGCAAAACAGCAGCGTGTTAAACAATTACAAAGCGCCAGAAATCACCGTCAACATGGGCGATCGAGTCAATCACCCCGTGTTTGGTGAAGGCTTAGTGATCAATTACGAAGGCCAAGGCCCACAAGCACGAGTACAGGTCAACTTCGACGACGAAGGCACAAAGTGGCTGGTGTTGTCGTTTGCTAAATTGGAAGTTTTGTAGCTTTGGTGTAGATATTTGCTAATAAGGACGCTGAGTCTTATTCCTTTGCGCCTGCTTCGCAAGCTCAGCGCGTCAGCAGGAATAATACCAGCGTCCTTTAAATTAAACTGCTTAGCCTGTAGCAAAGCGGGTTAGTGCGTCAGCAGGAATAAGACTCAGCTTACCTTTGTATAGTTGTCCTAACATCGTCTTTTTTGAATGTTGGGGCTTTAAGTTCATTACCTGTTCCCCAGCTATTTAGCCATTCATGTACTTCTTTTGCTGCGATAACCTTGCCTTTGGCGACTGACTCTAAAGCATCGAGTGTTTGCTGCCACTCTTTAGTGTTTGGCTTTGTAGATTCCATTGTTCTGCTTTTCCCATTTCTCTGTTTTGGTCGATTGTAATCTAGTAAATGTTTTTAATTGCGGCAATTTTTTTCAATTGGTTGTAAACTGTTTAGAGTTGTAATGATTTAGTTGAAAAGGAGTGTGGCATGGCGATTCGTGTTGGTTTGATTGGTTTTGGTTTGTCTGGGCGGGTGTTTCATGCGCCTTTTGTGATGAATGATCCTGGCATGACGATGGCGTATGTTTGCAGTTCGAAGGCGGATGAGGTGAGGGCGGTTCTGCCTGATGTGTCGGTGGTGTCGTCTGCTGAATCTGTGTTTGCGGCGCCGGACGTGGATTTGGTGGTGATCACGACGCCGAACGCGTTGCATTTTGATCAGGCAAAGCTGGCGTTGGAAAACGGTAAGCATGTTTTGTTGGAAAAGCCCTCTGTCACTCGTTTATCTCAGATAGAGGCGTTGTGTGCTTTGGCGAAGCAAAAAGGCTTGGTGTTTTGTGTTTATCAGAATCGTCGTTTTGATGGCGATTTTTTGCGTCTTAAAACATTAATTGAAAGCGCTGAGTTGGGTGAGTTGAAGCATTTAGATTCTCGCTTTGACCGTTTTCGTCCGACGGCACAAGCCCGTTGGCGCGAAGAGCCAGGTGTTGGTACGGGGATTTTTTGGGATTTAGGGCCGCATATTCTAGATCAGGCATTGAGTTTATTTGGGCCGCCGAAGTGGCTGCATGCAAGTATCGATAAGTTACGCGACGGTAGCCAAACGCATGATTGGTTTGAAGTGGAGTTGGGCTATGATGACAAACGCGTGCGTTTAGCGTCGACGCCATTTGAAGCAGGTGACATGCGCCGCTTTAATGCAAGATTTACTAAAGGCAGCTGGCAATGTGTGGGTTTAGATCCTCAAGAAGAAGCGCTGCGAGCTGGGCAAATGCCATGGCAGGATGAGTTTCCTTCGAAAGCCGCCCAGCAAAAAATTACTCGTTTTGTCGCGCATTCTCAAGATGATATAGAAAGCATTCAAGAGGCTGCAACACAAGGCGATTATGCAGCTTTCTATGCGCAATTACGCGATGCGATTCTGGGTAAAGGTGAGGCTCCGGTTGCGATGGAGCAGGCTTGTCAGTTGATTTACTTGATCTGTTTGGCGGAGCAGTCTGCTGAAAGTGGTCAGCGTATGTCTTGGGGTTATACGCCTAATTTCTCTGTTAAGTGAATTAGTCGCGAGAAATTGTAAAAAAGAGTTGAGCAAGATTCCTACAATTCTTATCATCTTTTGCCCTTTTAATGTTTTATGCATTTTAAGGGCAATTTTCTGTCTGATTTATTATAAAAATACAGAAATAGGTGGCATTTAACCGATGTTTTAATTGCCTCTATTTTCATATCACAGATAGATTCTATTGAGACCATGGGTTTCATAGTAATCAAGTAACTGGCTCTCTGAGGGAAAATAATGCGTAATTTAATGGTATTGGGCAAATTGGCGTTTGCTGGTTTGTTTGCTTTGTCTTTGGTCGCTTGTGGCGGATCAGAGAAAGCGGAAGAAACGGCTAAAGTAGAAAAGAAAGTAGAAACAATTCACTGGAAAATGGTCACGACTTGGCCCAAAAACTTTCCTGGCTTGGGCACAAGTGCTGAAGAGCTAGCGAAAAATATTACTAAAATGTCTAACGGTCGTTTGGATATTAAAGTTTATGCCGCAGGTGAGCTTGTTCCTGCGTTGGAAGTGTTTGATGCTGTATCTCGTGGCACTGCAGAAATGGGTCACAGCTCTGCGTATTATTGGAAAGGCAAAGCGCCAGCGGTACAATTTTTCTCGTCTGTGCCTTTTGGTATGACGGCACAAGAGTTTAACTCTTGGATTACTTATGGCGGTGGTTTACAACTGTGGGAAGAAGTTTACGCACCGTTTAATATCATTCCGATGGCTGCTGGTAACACAGGCGCGCAAATGGGTGGTTGGTTCAATAAAGAGATTAACTCTTTAGCTGATTTCCAAGGCTTAAAAATGCGTATGCCAGGTCTTGGTGGCGAAGTACTGAAGAAAGTTGGTGCTGTGACGGTTAACCTTCCAGGCAGTGAAATGTTTACCGCTCTTCAAACTGGCACTATCGATGCCACTGAGTGGGTAGGTCCTTACAATGACCTAGCGTTTGGCTTGTACAAAGCAGCGAAATACTACTATTACCCAGGTTGGCAAGAGCCAGGTTCTGCAGTTGAGGCTCTTATTAACAAAGACGCTTTCAATGCATTACCAGAAGACCTACAAGAGATTGTTCGTTCAGCTGCACAACAAGCTAATTTGAATATGTTGAGTGAACTAACAGCTCGTAACAACGCTGCCTTGAAGACTTTGGTCGATGAACATCATGTTATTTTGAAAAAGTTCCCAAAAGACCTTTTGGAAGCATTGCGTGTAGCGTCTGATGAAACACTAAAAGAAGTGGCTGCTAACGATCCTATGAGCCAAAAAGTCTATGACTCCTTCACTAGTTTCTTAACGTCTGTTAGTGAGTGGCATGATATTTCTGAGCGTGCATTTATTAACGCTCGCGCTACAGATTAATTAGTTTGTTATTAATGGAATAAAGAGCTAGCGATACAATTAAGCCCTGCTATCGATTGGTAACAGGGCTTAATTTATCACGTTGGTTTTGCTCGTTGTATTGGATAAAGCGTATCGAGCAAAGTGCTAGTTATAAATGTAATTCGTCTCTTAATGGATAAAGTGAATGAACAAAATAAAAATATGGGCAAAAGTAGCACTTGTCGGTGTAATAACAGCTACTTTGGTTGCCTGTGGTGGATCTGAAGAAAAAGAAACCGCAAAGGTAGAGCAAAAAGTTGATGTCATTCATTGGAAAATGGTAACAACTTGGCCGAAAAATACGCCTGGAATGGGCACAGGTGCACAAGCGCTGGCGAATAATATTAAAGAAATGTCCAACGGCCGTTTGGACATTAAAGTCTATGCTGCAGGTGAACTTGTTCCAGCATTAGAGGTATTTGATGCGGTATCTCGTGGCACAGCGCAAATGGGCCACGGCACTGCGTATTACTGGAAAGGAAAAGTGCCAGCAGCGCAGTTTTTCTCTACGGTTCCTTTTGGTTTTAACGCGCAAGAATTTAACGCTTGGATTGCCTATGGCGGTGGTTTACAGCTGTGGGAAGAAATCTACGCTCCGTTTAACTTAATTCCTATGGTAGCTGGTAATGCTGGCGTGCAAATGGGCGGTTGGTTTAATAAAGAGATTAACTCGTTAGCCGATTTCCAAGGCTTGAAAATGCGTATGCCAGGGTTAGGTGGAGAAGTACTGAAAAAAGTCGGTGCATCGCCTATTACTTTACCTGCTAGCGAAGTTTTCACCGCGCTTCAAACTGGGACAATCGATGCTACAGAATGGGTTGGGCCTTATAATGATCTTGCGTTTGGTTTGTATAAAGCAGCGAAATATTATTATTATCCAGGCTGGCATGAGCCAGGTTCTGCTGTTGAAGCTATCTTTAATAAAGACGCTTTTGAAGCCTTGCCAAAAGATTTAAAAGCCATTGTACGCTCTGCGGTTCAACAAGCTAACTTAGACATGATCAACGAGTTTACTGCGCTTAATAATGCTGCGCTGCAAACCTTGGTAAATGAGCATCATGTGATTCTTAAGCCTTTCCCTCGAGACTTGTTGGAAGCACTTAAGAAAGCGTCTACTGAGACTCTAGAAGAAGTGGCTGCGAATGATCCTGAGAGTCAAAAAGTCTATGACTCTTTCAAAAGCTTTTTAGCACCTGTGAGTGAATGGCATGATATTTCTGAGCGCGCTTACATTAATGCACGCGCAGACGATTAAGCTTCTAAACGTTTCTGCTTGATAGTCGATTAGCACAGTTAAAAGCTCCGTTATCAAAGATAACGGAGCTTTTTTATTTATAGGACTTACTCATTCGACTGATAAATACTACTTAAAAATAAAACCAAAAAAGTCTTGAGCCTTGATATTGCAATTAATACTATCAAAAACACTTAGCGCATAAGCTATGGCTATAGAGTTGGTTGTCGACTCGCCTTTGCTTGGTTTGTAGCATCAAGCAAAGCTTTTATAAAAATAAAGTCATTCAGTCTTTTAGGGATAAACAATGAGAACAATAAAAATGTGGGGAAAACTGGCATTAGTCGGTTTGACGGCGGCGAGCTTGGTGGCTTGTGGTGAATCAGAAGAGAAAGCAACGGCAAAGGTTGAGAAAGCGGCGGATGTCATTCATTGGAAAATGGTCACAACATGGCCGAAAAACTTTCCGGGTTTAGGTACGGCGGCAGAACATCTAGCGGAAAATATTACCGCAATGTCGAATGGGCGTTTAGTGGTAAAAGTGTACGCTGCAGGCGAACTAGTACCCGCGTTGGAAGTGTTTGATGCTGTATCACGTGGCACTGCTCAAGTAGGTCATGGTGGTGCTTTCTACTGGAAAGGCAAAGCTCCAGCGGCACAGTTTTTCTCCGCCGTACCGTTTGGCTTTACCGCACAGGAAATGAACTCATGGCTCCACTATGGTGGCGGCCTGAAATTGTGGGAAGAGACTTACGCACCTTTTAATCTTATTCCGATGGCAGCAGGTAATACTGGGGTACAGATGGGAGGTTGGTTCAATAAAGAGATCAATTCCCTTGCTGACTTCCAAGGCCTAAAAATGCGTCTTCCTGGCTTAGGTGGTGAAGTGTTGAAAAAGGTCGGTGGTACGCCTGTTAACTTGCCAGGCAGTGAAATCTTCACCGCACTTCAAACCGGCACCATTGATGCGACAGAATGGGTTGGTCCATACAACGACCTAGCATTTGGCTTGTACAAAGCAGCTAAATTCTACTACTACCCTGGTTGGCATGAGCCGGGTTCGACCATGGAAGCGATCTACAATAAGGAAGCGTTTGAAGCTTTGCCAAACGATCTTCAGCTGATTGTCCGAGCAGCAACTCGCCAAGTGAATGCTGATATGTTGGATGAATTTACCGCGCGTAACAACGCCGCGTTAGAAACCTTAGTAAATGAGCATCACGTGGTTTTGAAACCATTTCCAAAAGAGGTGTTGGTAGCATTGAAAAAAGCCGCAGCTGAAACATTAGATGAAGTGGCTGCCGCGGATCCAATGAGTCAAAAGGTCTATAACTCATTTAAAGAGTTCAATACTAAAGTTAGAGCGTGGCATGAAATCTCTGAGCGGGCTTTTATTAATGCTCGTGAACTTGAGTAAACTAAACTTTTATAACTGAGTGGTATAAAACTAAAAAGCCTTCATGGCCAGATTGATCATGAAGGCTTTTTGTTAAGACGAGTTAGTCTATGACGTTCATTTCTTCAGTGCTTTTAGTATTCTAGGAGCAGTTAGTGCCGCAACGGTTGCGAAAGCCAAGACATAAGTCATGGTGCCATTTAGTAAGATAGACCAATCACCGCCACTGATAGACAATGCTCGACGCAAGTTCTCTTCTAATACTTCTCCTAATACCAAGCCCAAAATAACCGGTGCAAGAGAGAAGCCTAATTTGCGTAAGATGAAGGCAAACACACCTAATACAATCATGAAGAACAGGTCAAACGTGTCGCCATGAATGGAGTAGATTCCGACGAATGTCAGCATCACAATGATAGGCACGAGGTAAGACTGTTTGATAGAGAGTAGTCGAACAAATAAGCCTATCAGCGGTAAGTTCATTACTAACAAGGCAATATTACCAATGAACATAGAAGCGATTAGACCCCAAGCAATATTAGGTTGTTGTTCAAACAATAGCGGACCAGGTGTGATGTTAAACATTAATAGTGCACCCAATAGGATGGCTGTCGTGCCGCTGCCTGGAATCCCTAATGTCAACATAGGCACCATCGAGCCTGCTGCTGATGCATTGTTTGCGGCTTCTGGTGCAGCAAGGCCGCGAATATCGCCATCGCCAAAATGATCATCTTTTCCTTCAGCAAAACGTTTTTCAGTGCCGTAGGCAACGGCACTCGCAATAGAAGCGCCAGTTCCCGGTAAAACACCAATCAAGAAACCAGACAGAGTTGAGCGCAAAATCACCCATTTCACCGCCATGATGTCTGAAAAGCTAATAAAGCTTTTTCCTACTGGCGTGAGTTTCAAATCATTACGTGCCCAGCTTTCTAGCAGGATGAGCACTTCGCTAATGGCAAACATTCCGATCACAACTACCAGAAAATCCACGCCATCAAATAAGTTTGGTATACCCATAGTGAAGCGCAAAATACCGGTACCAGAATCAATGCCAACTGTCGCGAAAAGTAGACCAATGATCACGCCAACGACTGTTTTTATTGGACGTTTACCCACCATAGTTGCCAAGCAGGTGAAGGCGAAAATCATCAACCAAACGTATTCTGAAGGACCAAATTGAATTGCTAATTTGCTAAGTAATGGCGCAAAAATTACCATTAACAGTAAGGCTCCCATGCTGCCAAAGAAAGAGGATACAGCAGATAAAGCAAGTGCTCGACCGCCTTCGCCACGTTTGGCCATAGGGTAACCATCTAAGGTTGTCATTATTGCGCCAGCGTCACCTGGGACGTTAAGCAAAATACTGGAGATCCGGCCGCCATATTCTGCGCCGTAATAAACACCCGCCAATAGAATCAAGGCAGACTCTGGCGGTAAGCCGACGGAATAAGCTAATGGCAATAAAATAGCCACGCCATTGATTGGACCAATACCAGGCAATGAACCAATTAATGTGCCGATAAAGCATCCAGCTAACACTAAACCTAAATTAAGCGGTGTTAGGGCGACAGAGAAGCCAATCGATAAATAATGTAAAACGTCCATTATAAGTCTCCGAGAAGTAGGCCAGTTGGGACATTAAGCTCCATTAAATCAGCTAATAAGAAATAGCTTATTAAGCTTAGAGCGAGGGCATACAAGAAGGCTTTAAGAGGCTTTTCACCAAATAACCAGCTAAAAATGGCACCCACTATGGTTGTGGCAATAATGAAGCCCGCTTCTTCAAATAGGGCGGCATACACCACCATTATCACTAGGCCAATGACGATCTTGGTTACAATCTCTTTAGTCGGATGCCAAGAATTTTTGTCGGGTTTTACTATCATCCAAACGCAACATGCAGCTAAAACAATAGATAAGATAATAGGGAAGGCTTTTGGCCCTAATGGTTCATACTGAAACGGGACATCAAAATGGAAAGCTGTCCAGGCGATAAGCCCGGACAGTACCAATAATGTGCCCGCAAAAATGCGGTCATATAACATGTTATTGCCTCAATTCACGACTCATTAATGGGCTACTTAATTAAGCCAGCTTCTTGTGCCAAGCCGCGCATAAAGGCAACACGCTCTTTAATGTAGCTGTCTAAAGCCTCGCCAGACATGGTGAATGGCACAAGGTTTTGATCGACAACTACTTTTTCAAAAGCTGGGTTTTTATAGGCTTTTTGAAATTGATCAGCCCAGTAGTTATAGGCTTCGTCTGAAACCTTAGGCCCTAAATAGTAACCGCGAAGAATGGTCCATTCTGCGTCGTAACCTTGTTCAATTGCTGTTGGGTAATTGGAGAATTCGCCTTTCAAACGCTCAGGAGACATGATGCCAAGTACTTTCACTTTGCCAGATTCAACTAGGCCTTTCATTTCGCCCACATCACCTGGGTACACTTTAATGTGTCCACCAAGTAGTGCAGCTAAAGCTTCACCGCCGCCTTCATAGGCAACGTAGCGCATTTTCTTCGGGTCAACGCCAGAAGACTTCATTAGGATTGCTGCTTTCATCCAGTCTTGGCTACCAACACCACCGCCAGCACCTAGTACAAATTTGCTTGGGTCTTTTTTGATATCGTCGACCAATTCACCCAAAGTGTTCCATGGCGCATCAGCTCGAACCATGATCGCACCATAGTCGACACCTGCAGTACCAACCCAGCGAGCATTGTTTTCGTCTAAGCCTTTACCGAATTTGCCCTGAGCTAGGTTTAACAATGAACCAGAGCTAAAAGCGACTAATTTATTTGGGTCGTCTGGTGTTGTGGAATTGATGTAATTATAAGCAACTGCACCAACACCGCCTGGCATAAAGGTAACGGCCATTGGGATCTTAGTGATATCAGCTTTGGCAAAACCAGTTGATAAAATACGGCAGGTTAAATCGAAACCTCCACCTGGTTTAGCAGGGGCGATACAGCTTGGTTTGGAAGGTTCAAAGGCGCTGACGTTTAGCGCAGCAGTAAGACCACCAACAAGTAACAATGAGGCAAGATTGGATTTCATTTTTTATTCTCCAAATTTCTTTTTGTTTTATTTTGCTGTACAAGGTTGCACAGGAGCAGGCAAAGTTACTCCTTTAAACTGACACTAACCTGACAAGAAAAAGATATAGGGTTCCGTCATGCGTATGTTATTGATTGAAGACAATGAGAGTTTGGCCGACTCGATTCGTGTGTATTTTAGGAACTTAGGTCACCCTATTGATTGGATCGGTTCAGTTGAAAAAGCCGAAGCCAGTCTATCTTTTGATGATTTCGATTTATTGATTTTAGATATCAACTTGCCCGGCAAGAGTGGCTTTCAGTTATTGCAGAGTCTACGTAGTCAAGGCAATCGTATTCCTGTTTTGGTGCTAACCGCTCGAACTGAGGTTGATGACAGAGTCAGTTCATTAGACTTTGGTGCCGATGATTATTTAGCAAAGCCCTTTGACTTTCGTGAGTTGGCGGCTCGTTGTCGTGCGCTTTACCGTCGAGAGAGAGGGGGGGCTAGTAATGAAATACAATGTGGTAATTTGGTTTATGACTTGGCTGCTCACTCCGCCAAAGTGAATGGTGTAACCTTAGATTTGCGACCAAGAGAGCTGCAATTATTAGAGCTTTTTCTGAAAAATCTAGATCGTGTACTCACCAAAGATGACATCTCCAATCGTCTCTACAATTACGATGAAGCCTATACTCCCAATGCCATTGAACAAACTCTGACACGCTTAAGAAAGCAGTTAGACGGCTCGACTTTAATCATTAAAACTATTCGTGGTTTAGGGTATTTGGCCCATGTCGATGACTGAGAAAAGCTATTCAATCCGCACGCGAATGTTAGGCCGTTCAGCTTTGTTATTGCTGTCTATTTTTCTTATTTTGAGTCTTGGTGTTTGGCATTATGCTCGCCAGTCAGCCAATTATTCCTATGATCGACTACTCAACAGCGCTAGCTTGTCCATCATGGAAGGCTTACACGTTTACGGTAAACAAGTGGATCTAGATTTACCTTACGCCGCGTTTGAAATGATGCAACTTGCTGATGAGGACAAGGTGTTCTATCAGGCTTTAGGTACCCAAGGAGAGCTGATTACTGGCTATCCTGACATGCCTTTGCCAGCAAAAGTTAATGTAGAGTCAGCTATCAGTTTTTATAATGCACATTATTTATCTGAAGAAGTTAGGGTTGTAATTCGCCACAAAAGGCTATCAGAACCGGCTGTATCAGGTTGGGTAACCGTGGTGTTGGCGCAAACGCTTAGAGCGCGTCATAAGATGATGAATGACATTTTATACCGAAGTTTTGCGGTACTCTTTGGAATTATGGCCTGTGTGATGATTGTCTTGTGGGTAGCGATTAATCGTGCGCTTGAACCACTGAGCTTGATTTCAAAAAGTCTCGCGTCACATTCATTGGTATCGGCTGAACCAGTTCAAGCAACGCCCATTCAAGAAGTCTCGCCGTTAGTTAGTGCGATCAATGATTACCAAGCGCAATTATTATCTAACCTCGCCGTAATGAAGCGTTTTATCGCCGATGCCAGTCATCAAATTCGTACTGCACAAAGCGCTACTCAAGCTCAATTAGACATTGCCAGCCAAAGCCAAAACCTAGCCGATTTACCTGAGCATTTACGTAAAATTCGCACAGAACATGAGCGCTTGACCCGTTTGACCAACCAGCTGCTCACTCACGCCATGGTTGTTCATCGTGGCGATACTGCGGTCACCGAGCAAATGGATATCGAAGGTGTTATGAAGCAACTATTAACAGAATGCGTGCGAGACAATGCTCATCGCCCGATAGATTTTTCTTACCAATGCGAGCAGGCATTGCCTATGTTTATGGGCGATTCTATTAGTTTACGAGAAGCCGTACGCAACCTTTTGGATAACGCGGTTTATTACGGTCCAGAGCAGAACCAAATTGAGATTTGCCTACAAGCGGATTCCACTGGTATCGATATTATTATTGACGATGCAGGTTCTGGTATTTCTATTGAATTGAGAGAGAAAGCCTTAGAGCGTTTTCAGCGTTTGGAAAATGGACTCAGTGGCTCAGGTCTTGGCTTATCGATTGTGACCAGTGTAGTAGAAGCCCATGGAGGTGATTTTTTCTTAGAAGACAGTCCGTTAGGTGGACTTCGAGCAAGAATACATTTGCCAAAAGAGGAGGGATTATGTTGAAGCGAATGAGCTTTTTATCGATCATCGTGATCATGATGACGGGCAGGCTTATTGCTGAAAGTCCCATATTACCAACCGAACTGGAAGCAGACAGATTAACCATATACAGTGCAACAGATTTAGAAGCTATCTCCCCTGTATTGGAGGCTTTTAAAGCACAAAACCCAAATATAAAACTCGAATATCGTGAGTTTAATACTCAAGAATTAGATCGTGCCATCAGGGCCAAATCTCTAGAAGATCAGCCTGATGTGGTGATTAGCTCTGCCATGGATCTACAAGTCCGATTGATCAATGATGGTTATGCGCAGCCAGTATTAGGTGAAGCCATTACAGACTTACCTGGCTGGGCTAATTGGCGTAATGAAGTGATTGGATTTACCTATGAGCCAATCGTCTTTGTTTACAACAAGCTGGCTTTTAAGGATAAAGCAGTTCCTCTTACCCATGAGTCATTGGCAAGCACCATGCGTATTGAAGATGGATTTTTCGCCCATAGAGTTGGCTCTTATGATGCTCGTCGTTCTGGCATTGGCTATTTGGTTGCAACGCAAGATGAAGTTACATCAAGCATTAGTGGCCGTTTACAAGAAAGCTTGGGGCGTGCTCGTACTAAGGTTTATGGCCAAACAGCGAGCTTATTAGATGATATTGCCTCTGGCAAGCTGATCTTTGGCTACAACCTTTTAGGATCGTACTCATTTGCCCGTGAGAAACGAGACAACCGTATTGGTGTAGTGATTCCTCAGGACTATGCTTTAGTAGTGAGTCGTGCAGCGTTTATTTCCAAACAAGCTAAGCATGTTTCCAATGCCCAGCGCTTTGTGAATTTCTTGATATCTAAGGAAGGGCAGGATGTGATTGCGGAGAAAAGTGAGCTGGTGGCTTTATTTCCAGATATTGATGGTTTGGTGTCCCAGCAAAATGTACAAGATCAGACGATTAATTTTCATCCCATTCCGTTAGGGCCAGCCTTGATGGTGTATCTCGATGATTCAAAGCGCCGACGTTTCATTAAAGCGTGGGAAAATGCGTTGTTACCATCAAGTTCTGAGTAATACAAAAACAGCCCTTCTTATTTCCAAGGAGGGCTGTTTCGAGTTTTAGACATCTGCATATCGAACGAGTATTAGTCGTTCATGCTGCCCAATTCAAGCAGTGTCGCGTTGCCGCCGATTGCGGTTGTGTTGTTAGACACAGTGCGTTCAGTGACAAAGCGCAGCACGTAATGCGGTTTGGCAATGACACTTAAATTTTCCGCATCGGTTTCTTCAACCAATTGGCAGATTAGGCCGCCTTTCGCTGCAAGACGTTGGCTAAGCTGCTGCGCTTGCATAGGGTCGCAAAGCGTTGCGATACCAGCTAGGTGATTGGCTTCGATCAAAGAATCTTGCGCTGATTCTGCAATGTTCTGCACGACACCTTCAGCCACGAATGGAGAGATCATATCCATTATTTCTTGGCCTATTGGACCAACAGTAATCACTGGGTTACCAGCAATAAGCGCAGCAAATATTTGGCCTACTAAACCGACTTTTGCCTTATCGCCTTCGATAAAAGACATACAAAGAAATACACCACGGCCTTGGTTTGATAGCTCATTACGTTCGCCAGTTGGCCCAGGCATAACGCGTGTCTCTGCAATAGATTGTTTAGCATTATTGATTTGCCAAGCAGCCATTTTTCTTTGTTCGTTAGGGAAGGTGTTAAGAGCTTTCTGCAGTTTCTCTGCACGACCGTTTACGCCAAACTTGTCCCATGCTTCGAAGACTTTTTGAGCGACCTGAATTTGGATAGGTTGTACGATTGTCATAGTAATGTCTCCCCTTAAAGGTCTTGCTCAATGGCGAAGCGTTGAAGGTAATGTGGACCGCCAGCTTTTGGCCCTGTGCCGGATAAACCTTGTCCGCCGAAAGGCTGAACACCAACTACTGCACCGACTTGGTCGCGGTTGATGTAAAGGTTACCAACGCGAGCGCGACTAGCAATGCGTGCACAAGTGGTTTCGTTACGGCTGTGAACACCCATAGTCAAACCAAAGCCTGAGTTATTGATAGTATCGATGATCTTATCTAAGTCGCGTGCTTTGTAGCGTACAACGTGAAGAATAGGACCAAATTTTTCATCCGTTAGCTGATCAATGCTGGCAATTTCAAACGCTGTTGGCGCCACGAAGGTTCCGTTTTTAGCGAAATCTGGAAGCTCCGTTTGAGCGATCAATTTGCTTTCCGCTTTCATGTATTCGATATGATCTAGTAGCATTTTCTGTGCTTTTTTATCGATAACCGGACCCACATCTGTGCTGTGTAGATAAGGCAAGCCAACGCTTTGTTCAGCCATGGCACCTTTGATCATCGGAATAACACGATCTGCAATATCGGCTTGTACGAACAATACACGTAATGCAGAACAACGTTGTCCAGCAGACGCAAACGCTGAGCGTACCGCATCGCGAACTACTTGCTCAGGCAAAGAAGTTGAATCAACCAACATAGCGTTTTGACCGCCTGTTTCCGCAATCACTGGCACTGGCGCAACGCCACGAGCTGCAAGGGTACGGTTGATCAATTGTGCTGTACCAGTGGAACCTGTGAAGGCAAGACCGGCAATACGTTTGTCGCTAGTAAGTGGAGCACCAACTGTCGCGCCGTCACCTGGTAACAAGTGAAGTACGTCAGTTGGAACGCCTGCTTGGTGTAGCATTTCAATGGCGCGGAATGCGATTAGGCTTGTTTGTTCAGCCGGTTTCGCAACCACTGTGTTACCAACTACAAGAGCGGCAACCACTTGGCCTGTAAAGATTGCCAATGGGAAGTTCCACGGGCTGATACAAGTGAACACACCGCGGCCGTTTAGCTTGGCTTGTTTTTCTTGACCTAAGAAATCTGTGTAGCTGGTTGGATTGGCAAAGTGGCTACGAGCTTGTTGAGCATAGTAGCGACAGAAATCCACGGCTTCACGTACTTCGTCGATGCTGTCTTGAATGGTTTTACCAGCTTCACGGTGGCAAAGTGCCATCAATTCTGCGTAGTTTTCTTCCATCAAGTCGGCCATTTTATCTAGACAGTCAGCACGTTCAGTCGCTGGACGTGCTGACCATGCAGGAAAAGCGGCTTCGGCAAGGTCAATTGCCTTGGTAACGGTCGCTGCGTCTGCCCAGTCAATTTGACCTGCAGTTTGACTGTGGTCGTAAGGGCTTTCAATAGAATGCGTTTGACCTGTTGCTACTTTCTCGCCACCAACGATAGGGAAGGCACGCCATTGGGTGTCTTGTCCCATGAAAGCATCGATTTTGGCTTTGAAAGGCGCCCATTCAGAATCAATCTCGATGTTCGGGCCGAATGAGTTCTTACGGTCGTCAAACAAACCAGAAGGCAAGCTGATATGCGGGTTCGCTAGAGTTTTACGACTTTCTAGCGTAGTAACTGGATGACCTATCAACTCAGAAATCGGGTAGCTAGCATCGATCAAACGGTGAACGAACGAGCTGTTTGCTCCGTTTTCGAGTAGACGACGAACCAAGTATGGAAGCAAGTCTTTATGGCTACCGACTGGCGCGTAAATACGTACACAGATGTCGCTGTCTTTGATCAAACGGTTGTAAAGCGCATCGCCCATACCGTGTAGACGTTGGAATTCAAATTCTTGTGTTGTCGCGCCTAATTGCTTAGCTAAACAGCTAATCGTCGCGATAGTGTGTGCGTTATGGCTCGCAAACTGCGGGAAGATATTCGCACGAGTGTGTTCGCTCAATAAGAAGTGAGCGCAAGCCAAGTAAGAAACGTCGGTCGACTCTTTACGAGTGTAAACTGGGTAACCACTGATGCCGCGTTGTTGGCACATCTTGATTTCAGAATCCCAGTAGGCGCCTTTCACAAGACGCACAGGGATGCGATCGCCTTGTTCTTTAGATAGTGCAGCCAACCAAACTAAAACCGGCAGAGCGCGTTTTGAGTAAGCCTGAACCACAAGGCCAAATAACCCCCAGCCTGTAGTAGATTCGTCGCGGTAAAGCTTTTCAAACAAATGCAAAGAAAGTTCTAAACGATCTGCTTCTTCAGCATCGATGGTGATGCCGACGTTCAACGAGCGTGCCTTGATGATCAAGCCTTTAACGCTGTCGAAAAGCTCTGTCATCACGCGGTCCTCACAACCGACTTCATAACGTGGGTGAAGAGCTGACAGTTTGATAGAGATCGTTGGGCGGTGACCCTTGCTGTAGGTGTCTTTGCCTACAGACTCAACCGCTTGCATGTAAGATTTTAGGTATTTGTCAGCATCGGCAGCAGTCAATGCCGCTTCACCAAGCATATCGAAAGAGTAGGTGTAACCTTTGTCGCGGTAGCCTTTACCACGAGACAAAGCTTCTTCAATGCTGCGGCCTAGAACAAACTGATGTCCCATGATTTTCATCGCTTGGTTCATCGCTTTACGAATCACCGGCTCAGAAACACGGTTTACCATACGGTTTACCAAGTTAGCTGGCGTACCGTCTTTTTTCTCGTCCATAGTGACGATTTTACCCGTCAACAATAAGCCCCAAGTAGAAGCGTTAACGAAGAAAGAGTCAGAGTTTTTAGCGTGAGATGCCCAATCGGCAACGCTCAAGCGGTCCTTGATGAAGGCGTCGGCAGTTTCTTTATCTGGCACGCGCATTAGCGCTTCTGCCAAACACATCAGCAAAATGCCTTCTTTGGTGTCTAAGCTATATTCTAGTAGCAAAGCGTCAATCATCGACATGCTATCGTCGTCTTTGCGTACTTCGGCAATCAAGTTTGCAGCGGCATTGGTTTGGGTTTCTAGCTCACCTTCAGTGGGTTTTGCCAAAGGTAATAACTCATTTAACCACTTCTCTTCATCCATATTATAAAGAGGGGAAATAAGCTGCCACAATTCATTGAGTGGACGCTGAATGAAGTTAGGCTGTAACACCTCAATCGCTTTAAACATGGTTGGATTCTCCCGCGTTAACATAAAAAACCAAATGATTTTTTATTAAGGCCGCATATTGTTATAGAGCATTAAGCGCTTTTTTGACTACTTTTCACTCTGCATAATCAAAAAAATGCATGTCTGGATAATGCTGACACTTTAGTGACAGAAGGGATAAATTGTCTTTCGAAAAAATCGTTTTTTTTTATAAGAAAGTCCGACTGGATAAGAATAAATGGGACATATATTCATTCTTGTGCAGAAGATTTGAGGAAATTATCGAAATGCTTATAAATAGGGCGTTTTATGGTGTTTTAGGAAGAAAGAGAATTAGCGATTACCAAATTGCTTTTGGTATTTTAATGGCGTAATGCCAAGGGTTTGAGAAAACACATTGGTCATGGCACTTTGGCTAGAGAAACCACACATTTCGGCCACTTGAATGGGCGGGAAGCCTTCAGCGAGTAAGCTTTGGGCACGCTCTAAGCGTTTACGCATTAGATATTGATGCGGTGTCATGCCGGTGCGGTCTTTGAAGCGCTCGTGAAATTGGCTGACACTCAAAAAGCAGAAGTTTGCCAACTGATCGATATGAACACGACGAGATAAATTCAGCTCGATAAACTGATCTAGTTTATCGATATCAAGATGGTTGCCACGAGAACGAACATCTTTATTGTTGATTTGATGGCGAATGGCGCTCAACAAAGTATTGCCGCAAGCACGAGCCAGAATCATATCATTCGGATATTGCTGTAATTCACCAGATAGAGCCGAGGCCAATATCTGTAAACGCGGATTAAGCTGAAAATACGCTGCTTGGTCAAACAAACGCGATACGACTTCGTATTCTTCGTCGGTAATACCTTTTTGCGGCGGGATAGGCAGATTGACCACCATGATGCGATTTTCCCCCAGACCCGCAAACGCATGGCTGTTCTCTGACGGAAGAATACAACCTTCGCCAGTGTGCAACTGCTTGCCTTTACCTTCTATATCGAAATCGGTATTGCCATCTAGCACAACCACCAGTTGATGGTAATCATGATCGTGGGCGTCCGCTTCGTTAGGCAGACTGAAAACATCGGAATCAGACTGAGTCAAAATGTGCCTTTTGCATAAACATAAGTGAGAAAGTATAGCTACCTTAAGGTGGCTTTAGTAGCGTATTTTTTTGAAGATGTCGTATTTTACTGCATAAATGGAGGCTTGGAGTGCATATATAGGCAGATTGAAGGTGAAAAAAAACACGACGCTTTCCTTTTTTTAGAACTTATAAAAAGCCTATAAAAAAGCTTATGAAGCGCCATGTTTGAGTTGTATTGATTTATTCTAGTTTATACGAATAACAAGGTTACCTAGCGCACCAGATTTTAAGACATCTTCGTGTGCTTGCGCTAATTCGGTAAGCGGGTAGCTATAACGAATAACAGGCTTGAGTACGCCTTTTTCAAACAGCGGGCGTAAGGATTTTGCAATCAAGGCAAGTTCGGCAGGCTTCACATTAGCTAATGCTACACCTATGACAGAAGCATCTCGAGCCATCAAGTCACGAGGATTAATTTCTATCGTGCCGCGGTTCCCCACGACCGCAACGCAACCACCAAAGGCTAAGGCTTTTAAGTCTTGATCTAAGTTGTGATTGGCAAGCATCTCGATAACGATATCAAAACCCGTCTCTAACGACTGATAAGGCGCAAGATGGTCTGCTTCATTGTGCATAATGATGTTAGTCACACCTTGCTGGCGTAATAAATCGGCGCCAGCTGCGGTGCCAGAACTGGCAACTACTTCCATTCCCGCTGCTAAGGCTAATTGCACCGTGGCAATGCCGACTGCGCCTGTTGCACCATGTACCAATACCTTATCGCCGGCTTTGCCGTTAGCGCGACCAAACAAGGCACGATGAGCAGTTGTGTAAGGAATACCGACACAAGCGCCTTCTTCGAAAGACAAAGCATCAGCCAGCGGATAGGTGTGGGTTGCTGCGCAGGCGGCAAATTCAGCAGAAGAACCGGTTAGGTTACGACTAAAATAAACACGCTGACCAACCTCGAAGCCAACAACGTTAGCGCCTAGTTCAGCAATCGTCCCAGCGCCATCAGAGCCAGGAGTGTGTGGAAAATTAGCTGAATAATTATTGGTGCCTGAGCGAATGTAAGTGTCCACAGGATTCACACCAGCAGCACCAACTTGAACCAAAATTTGGTCCTCATTGATGCTTGGCTTTTGAGCATCAACTAGCGATAAATCGCTGGCTGGGCCGTAGTCTTTTATTTGCATTGCTTTCATATTGAGGTCCCTAGTCGGCATAGACTTGTTCAGGTAGCCAAGTTGCTAGATCTGGCCAGATAGATAACATGATCAACACAGAAACCTGAATAAGAATAAAAGGTATTACGCCTTTATAAATAGACTGAGTTTTAAGCTCTGGAGGCGCTACGCCACGCAAGTAAAACAGCGCGAATCCGAATGGTGGAGTGAGGAATGATGTCTGTAAATTGATTGCCATCATAATACCCAACCACACTGGATCTAAGCCCATTGCTAACAATACAGGTGCAACAATTGGCACAACCACAAAGGTGATTTCAATGAAGTCTAGGATGAAGCCAAGGAAAAACATTAGCAGCATCACGACGATCATTGCGCCAACAACGCCACCAGGAAGTTGCGAGAAGAAGTCTTGAATCAACTCTTCGCCACCAAAGCCACGGAACACCAACGAAAATAAAGAGGCGCCGATTAAGATCATAAACACCATGCAGGTGACTTTTGCAGTCGAATATACCGCGTCTTTTAAGGTGGGCAAGTTCAGTTTACCGCTGCCTAACGCTAATAGCGCAGCGCCTAGTGCACCAACGCCCGCAGCTTCGGTTGGTGTCGCAATCCCGCTAAGAATAGAACCCAATACGGCGAAGATAAGTACTAAAGGCGGCACCAATCCTTTAAATAGCTGAACGGCTAGGGATTCGTTTGAGCCATTACGTAATTCTTCACGAGGCACAGCAGGTGCTTTGTTCGGCTGCAACCAAGCTACCATGATGACGTAAAGGATATAAAGCCCAACCAAGATTAAGCCAGGAATCAGCGCACCAACAAACAAATCTCCCACAGAGATGGTTTTAGGCGAGAAGATCCCCATTTCCAATTGTGCTTTTTGATAAGCATTGGACATAACATCGCCCAATAGAACCAAAGCGATGGAGGGTGGTATGATTTGTCCCAAAGTACCTGTCGCACAAATAGTACCAGCGGCTAACGCAGGATCGTAGCCACGACGCAACATGGTTGGTAACGAGATCATGCCCATGGTAACCACTGTTGCACCAACAATACCGGTACTCGCCGCCAGTAACATACCCACCAAAATAACTGAAATGCCTAAACCACCACGTAAGGTGCCAAACAGCATGGCCATGGAGTCGAGTAGTTTTTCAGCTAGTTTGGATTTTTCGAGCAAAACGCCCATCAAGACAAACAGTGGTACTGCGATCAAGGTTTCATTGCCGACGATACCAAATAAACGGTTTGGCAAGGCTTCTAAGAAAACACTATCAAAGGTGCCGAACATAGAACCAACCGCGGCAAAAATCAACGCGGTGCCGCCCAAAGAAAACGCCACAGGGTAACCAAAAAGCAAGCAGACACAAACGCCGGCAAACAGCCATAAAGGAATAAATTCAGCCATTAGTTTTGTCCTTTAGCCTGTTTATTAATGAGAGAGCGAGCCGCAGTCACAACGCCAATATTCTTCAAAATATCAGCCGTACCTTGAATGATCAGGCTAATCATCATGATGGGAATAAGTGTTTTTAGCAGATACACGAAAGGCAAACCGCCAGGTTCAGGGGAGGTTTCTAATACTCGCCAAGAAGCACTCACGTAATCAAAGCTCAAATATGCGGTGTAAAGCGTGAATGGCAAAAGAAAGAAAAGACCGCCAATGATATTTACCCACGCTTTTTTAGTGACAGAAAAGTCACGATAAAAAACATCAACGCGAACATGTTCATCGTCTTTAAAGGTGTACGCCGCACCCAACATAAAGACCATGGCATGCATATAAAGCACGGACTCTTGCAGCGCTATCGCACCAATATCAAAGCCATAACGCAACAGCACGATGAGGCAGGTAAGCAGCATCATCGCTAACGTAAGCCAAGCAACGCATCTTCCCATGTAATGGGAAATCGCCTCAGCCGAACTGACCAGTTTGTTTAACATTAAAATACCCACAGTTTTAATCATTATTATCGGAAGTTTAGTAAGGCCTTAAAGCCCAGAAAATCCGGACGGTTAGTCTATTGGATAACGCTACGCTTGGGAATATTCCAGACGGCGTGAAAGGCAAGTTAGAAGGCATATAACGGAAATTAGGTGGTTTATTGATAATAAAATATTGAGAACGAGAGAGTGCCTGTTTTTTTAAGTAAGTACTTTTGTTTTTGAGTTAGTCAATAACGAGGAGGAAACGGTTCTGGTTTTTCGAAAACAGACACGACGGAGCCGTGTCTGTTGATTGGATCTTTATTTTGTTTGATCTTTTACAAAAGTGGTGTCTTTTTCACCCTTGAAGAAATCACGACCGTAGACTAGAAGGCATAATACTACGCCAACAGCGAATGCCCATGTTGCACCACGAGTCGCCAGAACAGCGGCAACGATACCTGCGATACCAAGGTCACGTTGAGATCTAGCCTCCATGATACCGATTTTCACTGATACATAGCCTTGAATCAGCAAAGTAAGTGCCAAAGCTACACCCAGAATAGGTTGAACCAGTGTGACGATAGGCATGAATAGCAAACCAGTATTGGTTCCCCAGCGGAAAGAGCCCGCGCCCCCAAAGATGGAGTTCATGGCTTTTTTACCTTGGCTGAAACGCTCTGTTATTACTACGTGCATAGCAGCCCACAATGGTCCACACATTGTTACATCTGGGCCAAGAATCGACATTGCTGAGTTTCTTGCGCCAAAAATCAAGTGTGCACGGTCTGGACTGTAATCAATTTTTTCGTCGGTACGAATTAGATCGGCTTCATCTAAAATCGCTTTACTTTGTAATACGTCGCCAAACAACACAATGTAGGCTGCAAGGACGGTTGGTATTGCGGTAATAAACATCATAATTGGCGGCATACCGAGACCGAATACTGTGTACTCTTTCCAAAGAGTAACAAAGTCTGGAGATGAGAATCCCCACTGAATTGTCGGCCAAGAGGTTTCACCAACAGTTGGTGCAATGAGAATTGCTAAAACTATGATAGGGAAGATGCCCAGCTTACCAATAAGATTAAACAAGGCATTGTTTTGCTTTAGTTCTGCAAAATGACGCGAAAATATCACATAGAACGCCACGCCAACCGCAAGCGTAATGGTCACAGGATAAGTATCAAAGCGTCCGTCTACTTTAAATACCGCCATGACAGCAGCAATACCGGCACCTATGATAATGCCAGATTTTATTGCCTGTGGTATGAGAGAAACGACCCTCTGAGCTAATCCCGAGGCACCAATGAAAATCGCAAATACCCCTAAGAGTAACTGGAATGATACGAGAGCATGTATTCGTTCAGGCCCTTCAGGGAAGGTTGAGCAATATGCCATAAGTAGTGGAATCGCTGGCGTGATCCAACCAGGTACGACAGGGTCGCCTAACAAATGGTGTAACAAATAGAACAAGCCATTAAGCATGACTACTGCCAATGCGACTTCAAATGGCATCCCGAGTAGTTCTGTCATTAACGGAATGGCGGCTAAGTCGACCGCACACATTAGTAGGCCCTGAAAGTAATCCGGCCATTCGAAACGATAATGGACAAAAGGTAGCCTGACTTTAAAAGGCCCCATTTTCCAATAGGGTGTTTCTTGGCCATCAATGCGTTCTTCTCTCATGGTTATTTCCTTTTATTTTTTTAGTTATTAGCCCCACCTTCATGGGGCAAGGTTGCTTAGAATCAGAAAGCAGCTTGATACAAAGCCAATGCATCTTCTTCAGTTACTGGAACAGGGTTGTTGCCTAACAGGCGAGTTTGTAGCATGGCGTCTTTGGCAAGTGTTGGTAGGCTTTCTTCGGTGACACCAACATCTTGTAGGCGCTGCGGTGCGCCAGATTCGTTCATCAGTTTTTGCATGAAATCGACGAATTTCGCTGAGCGTATTTCCATCTCTTCATCTGAATAACCCAGAACGACATCGGCAAGTTCCGCATACAATGGCGCAGCAACTGCCATGTTGTAGCGTAAGACTGGACCAAGCATGAGAGCGTTCGTTAAGCCATGAGGTAGGTGATAATGACCACCTAACGGATAAGCAAGGGCGTGTACCGCTGCCACTGGGCTATTAGAGAAGGCTTGGCCCGCTAAATTTGCACCTAACAACATAGCTTCACGGGCCGCGCGGTTTTGTCCATCTTGGCACGCAGTAACTAGGTTTTGGCTCAAGAGACGCAAGGCTTCTTTTGCCAATGCATCTGACAACGGATTCTTAAGATGAACCGAAGTGTAGGCTTCAATAGCATGAACCATAGCATCAATGCCTGTTGCTGCAGTTGGTAACGCTGGCAGACCAACAGTTAACTCTGCATCCAACAAGACGCGATCTGCGTACAACTGCTGCGATACCACGCCCATTTTGGTGGTTTCGCCAGTAGTAAGAATTGTGATGTTGGTCACTTCCGAACCTGTGCCTGCCGTAGTAGGAACTTGTACCAATGGCGTTCTGGTGCCAGTGATTTTACCAATGCCGTACAGTTCAGATAGTGGTTGTTCAGATGTAAGCATGACAGCAACTAATTTGGCTATGTCCATAGAAGAGCCGCCACCCAAGCCTAGAACGATATCCGCATGGCTTTTTTTGCCTTGCTCGACACATTCCATTAGCACGTGTTCTGGTGGATCAGCGACCACATCGTCAAATACAGTTACCGTGAAACCGTGTTTTTTTAGCGAGTCTTTGGTTTGTTCCAATAGACCGCTTTCATTCAAAAATTTGTCAGTGACGATTAATAAGTTACGTTCTTTGAACCACTCACTAAGCAGTTCACCAAGACGCTTTGCGCCGCCCCATTCAAGGTGCATAGAGCCGGGCGTATTAAAAGAAAAAGGTTTGATGCCGTTAGTCATAATGATCTCCAATTTATTGTTTTTGGCTACTGTTGTTGGCTTATAGGGCACTGCAAACGTATTTCATTTCGAGATATTCTTCGATGCCATACTTAGAGCCTTCGCGTCCAAGACCTGACTGTTTGACGCCACCGAAAGGCGCGACTTCGTTTGAAATTAATCCAGTGTTGTGACCGACCATGCCGTATTCAAGCGCTTCTGATACGCGGATCATGCGGCCGTGATCGCGAGTATAGAAATACGCGGCGAGTCCAAAAATCGTATCGTTTGCCATGGCGATGGCTTCTTCTTCGGTATCAAACGCAAACAACGGCGCCATCGGACCAAAGGTTTCTTCTTGTGCGACTTTCATGTCAGCAGTGACACCAGTCAAAATCGCTGGCTGTAAGAAAAGTCCACCCAAACGTTCGCCACCAAAGACCAGTTTGGCGCCTTTGCTGACGGCGTCTTGGATATGATCTTCTACTTTAGCGATGGCTTTCTCTTCGATCATTGGTCCAATGTCGGTACCAGTTTCAACACCGCTACCTACTTTTAAAGCTTTGACTTTTTCGGTCAGTTTCGCAGTAAATTCTTCGTAAACACCGCGCTGAACCAAAATACGGTTTGCGCAAACACAGGTTTGTCCCGCGTTACGATATTTAGAAGCCATAGCGCCTTCAACAGCTTTATCAAGATCCGCATCATCAAAGACGATAAAGGGCGCGTTGCCGCCAAGTTCCAAAGAGACTTTTTTGATGGTTTGCGCGCATTGCGCCATTAATAAACGACCGACTTCCGTTGATCCTGTGAAAGACAGCTTGCTAACGACTTGGCTGTCGGTAAGAACCTTGCCTAGTTTGCTAGCAGAGCCCGTGATGACTTGAAAAACGCCAGCAGGAATACCAGCACGTTGTGCTAATTCGCCAATGGCTAACGCAGTAAGCGGCGTTAAGTCCGCAGGACGAACGATCATTGAGCATCCTGCTGCCAGTGCTGGCGCGGCTTTGCGTGTAATCATCGCGGCTGGAAAATTCCATGGCGTAATCGCTGCCGTAACACCGATCGGTTGACGGATAACGGTCAGTCTTTGGTCTGCGCGAGGTGCTGGAATCGTGTCGCCATAAATGCGTTTTGCTTCTTCAGCAAACCATTCAATGAAAGATGCAGCGTAGCCAATTTCGCCTTTTGCTTCGGCTAACGGTTTGCCTTGTTCTGTAGTCATCAATAGGGCTAGGTCGTCGGTATTCTCGATCATTAGCTCAAACCAGCGTCTTAATATTACAGAGCGCTCTTTAGCGGTGAGTGCCGCCCATTTTTTTTGTGCAATGCGAGACGCTTCGATGACGGCAGGGATTTCCTCTGGTGAAAGATGAGGAATTTCAGCGATGACTTCACCTGTAGCAGGATTAGTGACAGGGTGTGTGGTTTTTGCTTTGGCTTCGACCCACTCGCCATTGACTAAGCAGTGAGTTTTTAGAAGAGACATGTCTTTTAACATGAGTATCACCTTTATATTGGTTATTTTAAGACGCTCTGTTTTTGTCGTTGCTAGGATCACAAAGGAGCCATAAACAGATGACGAACACGTCATTGCTCAAAAGAAATAATAAATAAGAAGCCACTCAAGTCGCTGGGAGGTCTTATGAGATAGGATGGCATTTGTATTAATGCGCGCTCTTATTATTTTTTTACTAAGAACAATGTTGCTTCTTAGATAAGAGCAAGCAGGATGCCAGTTTTGTAATAACATCTATCTATTTGATTAATATAAAAAAGTGTTTTTTTAGGTATGTCTATATGGATGTTTTGAGCGGTTACCGATCATGATGATCGCCATTTTATGATCGGTATCCGCTCAAAAAATTAGTGCGATTGACGACGATCAGGGTAGTAAACCGACCAGTTATGCAGCAAACGTGCTGCTGGGGGAAGGGAGGTGTCTTTAGTCGAGGTTCCGATGGAAATAACTTGCTGAAGTTGGTGAGTGTTTGCGTCCATGTAGGACGAAAAACCTGTGGGATCTTCTGGTAGTTTAATCACTAAGTTTTCGAGTACAGTTTGCAACTCTTCGTTAGTTGCATCGACACCCGCAAGGTGAACGGCTTCAGCAATGGCCATTATTCCTGAGTACGCACCTTCGGCAGCATAAGAAGGATAGCGTCCGCTTAACTCATGGAAGCGTGATACAAACCATTGATTGAATGCTGTGTCTGGCCAGTTATTGTGATGACGAGATGCCAAAATGAGTCCTTCGGGCATGTCTTCGCCTAATGCTGCAAGGACTTCAAAGTTGGCGCCAGTGTCGAAATTAGCAAAACGTGCATGTTGGAAAAGCTTAGCGCTATTGGCTTGTTGAATAAAGGTGACAAGATCGCCACCCCACATGGCATTTACGATCAAATCTGTTGGCTTCTCTAGGAGTGCCTGAATAAAGGTAAAGTAGTTTGGTTCATAAAGTTTGGGCCATAAAGTAGTGACGACTTCATAGTTAACTTGTTGCTGTTTAAGAGCATGTTCTAAATCATCCCACATGGTGTAGCCGTACTCGTAGTCTGGGCCAATATAGGAAATTTTAATGGGTGTGCTGGCGGAAGACGGAAAATGCTCACGAATGTATTTGGCCCCTGCCAGCATACTTTGTTGGGTGTTATTACTGACTCGAAAATATAAAGGGCGCTTGCCTGTATCTGTCATGCGAGATGAAGCGTGATCAGTGCCAATAAAAAAGGCGTTTTCTTGCTCTGCAACTTGGGCAACTTGCCACGCAATAGATGAATTCACCACGCCACAAATGAAGCGTGTTTGATGATCTCTTACCAATTCTTTTACTAAACGTGTGGCTCGTGAGGCTTTCGATCTAGAATCCTCAATAATGATTTTTAAACTAGGATAGTGATCAGTTTTGTTTGCCAACTGTTCCAGTGCTAGCTGAATGCCAATTTTACTGTCTTCGCCATATAAACCGCCACGTCCAGTAAGCGGAAAAAGGCAGCCAACATTTATGTCAGCTTTGTCTTGATTGCCTAGCACTATTTCGGCTTGGCTGTTTGTTGCTGTGAAACATCCTAATAGGGTGAGTAACCAAGTTAATTTTTTCATAAGGGCATTCTTATTGTTATTTTTTCTGAGTTTAAAGATCTATATGAAGTCTTTGTATTCTGCGTTTTAAAGCGTGCCTAGATATGCCGAGTTGTTCGGCAGCAAGGCCTTTTCTGCCGCCACATTTGCTTAAAGCACTTAGGATTAGCTCTCGTTCTTTGTTTTCTACTGACGAAGAGTAATTTGAGTCCTCTATTTTAGGCTGCAGTGGGCCTTGTCGATATTCGCTTGGTAAATGTTTTGGCATGGCTGCTTGGCCTGGATACAAAATAGTAATGCGTTCGACTAAGTTTTTGAGTTCCCGAATGTTACCCGGCCACGAGTAGGCTTTAAGTTGGAAAATAACGTCATCGCTCCAAATTGGTGGGTTACAGCCTTCTTGTTTTGCAAATTGCTCACTGAAGAAACTTACTAATAAAGCAATGTCTTCCGTTCTCTCACTTAGCGCTGGGGCATTAATTGGTACCACATTGAGTCGGTAGTACAAATCGGCGCGGAAAGTACCGGCATCAACGGCCTCTTTAAGGTCTTTGTTGGTGGCAGCAATGACCACGACATTGGCTTTGCGTTCTTTTCCTCCACCAATGGAGCGATAAACGCGATTCTCTAGAAACGTCAGTAATTTTGCTTGAATGGCTAATGGCATTTCGCCAATTTCATCTAAAAATAATGTGCCATTATCTGCCAATGAAATAAGACCATCTCGCTTTTGTACCGCGCCAGTATAGGCACCGCGTTCTGCACCAAATAGCTCTGCCTCGATAAGCTGTTCAGGTAGGGCGGCACAATTTATTTCGATAAAAGGGGCATTATCAAAACGAACATCGTGCAAGCTGCGCGCAATTAAGGCTTTCCCTGTTCCGGATTGGCCTGAGATCAAAATGGTTTTAGCAGCACTACTACCTACTTGTTCTATCATGTCACGGAGCTGTTGGGTGTTATGGCTATTGCCAATAATACGATGCGTATGGATTTGCTTAGAGCGCAAAAAGCGCAGTTCTTTTGATAGCCTCTGCTGTTCACCACAGCGACGAATTAAAAGTTCTAACTCATCGATATCAAACGGTTTGGTGATGTAGTCGAGCGCGCCTTCTTTTACTGCTTTTACTGCGGTTCTAGTATCACCATGTGCGGAAATCATGATGACTGGCGTGTCAGCAGATAGGCTTTTTAACTGAGTTAATACGTCTAAGCCGGACATGTCTGGTAGGCCTAAATCCAATAACACGACGTCTGGAACTAAGGTTGTAAATGTTTTTATACCCTCGGTTCCAGAATACGCCGCGTGGAGATCCATGTTTTGGTCAATAAGGGAGAACTGGATGCTGCGAACCAAGTTGGGTTCATCATCTATTACCAAAACAGTTAGGCTACTCATATTTATCTTCTTCTATTCGGTCGTTTTGAAAACATAGTTGAACTTTAGTGCCTGTATTCTCCTGACTTTCGATGGAAAGTTCAGCATGGTTGGACTTGGCTAATACATGACAGATTGCTAATCCTAATCCTGTGCCCGCAGACTTAGTAGTAAAGAAAGGTTCCGATACTCGTGGCATGAGTGATGCTGGAATGCCTTTACCATTGTCGATTACGGATAAAATAATTTGCCCATCTTTCTTTGAGCCAAGCAAGGTGATTTGCCCACCTTCTGTTGGCATTGCCTGAATCGCATTGAGTATTAAGTTCATTAAAATCTGTCGAATATGAGACAAATCGGCAGTTATCTCAAGTAAAGGGTCACAGTCTAGCGCAATCCCAACATTTTGTTTTCTGGCTGACGCGTTTACCAGTGCTCGAATACCTTCTAGCAGTTCTAGCAAGCTTATTTTCTCTAATTTTGGTTGTGTCGGTCGAGCGAAGTTTAGCAAGTTTTCAATGACTCGATTAACGCGCTCTATTTCTTCTTCAACCATCACCAGCATTTCATTATGTTGCGGGTTGGATTCTCGCTTAATTAAAGTTTGTATCGTCATACGGATAATGGTCAGCGGATTTCGAATGTCATGAGCTAATCCCGCCGCCAGTTGTCCTAATGAGGCTTGTCTCTCCATTTCTACTGATGCTTGAATTACGTGATGTAGTTGTAAGCGCATGCGATCAATGGCTAAGGTTAACCGTTTTAATTCTGTTCCTGGTTGCAATGGCACTGGTGAGTCTAAATCGCCAGCAGCAATACTTTCGACGCGATCAATGAGTTTATCCAGTTGTCGGTTTAAGCGTTTTGAAATATACCAATGCAGCAGTAATAGGCCTGCGGCGGTAAATAGTACCAAGAGAATCAGCCAGTAACGCATTTCTGCACTTGGTGGGCTAGAAAGATCTTTGTTTTGACGCAGCTTTAGTGACCAGTTGGGCAGCAAATCATAACTGGTGTTAATGCTTGTATCTTTGTCCACAGGCTGACCGACGATATCAAATAAACGATCACCAGGAACATCTAATAATGGTGTATAAATACCATCGACACCGAGTATCTTGGGTATAGAAGCGAGCGAATTAAAGCGCAGAATAATGCCGATGTATGGCGCATGTTCGATGGCAAAACTGCTGGTGTTGATTTGTTTTAATAATAAGACGGAAGAGGGTCGATCAAATGAATAGGTTTCTGGACCATAAATGCCAGCGTCTTCAAATTGTGTAACAGGATAGATCAAGGATTGATTGTAGCGGTTTTGCGAGTAGGCGTATTCAGGAAAGCTCCACAAGTATTGTTTGTGCTCATCAAAAAATGCAATGCCATAGACATTTTGTAAGTCTGTTTGAATTCTTAGCAAGGTTTGCAATTCAGACGACAACGACTGAGCTCCATCAAGCGTATAAATTTTGGGGTTGTCTAATTCATCGGCTAGGACATCAAGCTGATAAAGTCGCTCACGAAGATTAGCCTGAAATTCATTCTGAACAGTCGCAACGCGAGTACTTAATTGTTCACTCGATATTTTTATAACTAGCTGATTCAGATAAGTGTCATAGAGTCCGGAAAAAACCAATAATGGCACGAGCGCTACTACTAGGGACAATAATAAGTAACGATTAGATAAGCGTTTATTTTGACGTTTGAGCAACTTAGTGGGCCCTTTCAATGGCGTAGTGTTGGAATATGTTACAGCGATTAAAATCGTATGGACAAAGAAACTTGCTGTTTGCTCGTGACGATTTCCTATTGGTTTTGTAAAGACTCATAATTTATTTTTGAAATATTTCATTGTTTAACATTTCTGTCACATATCTTTCCTATAGTACAAAGCATCGAACGAGCTATGGGCAGTTGCTCATAAATATTTGACTACAACCACTGAGGTTTATGTGATGAAAAAACTAGTTGCAGGTTTAGCGATGACAGCGGCAGTAAGCGTTTCTGTTAACGCTTTTGCAGATGTTGATTCAAATTTGATGTCTTACAGCAAAGCAAGTGGCGTTTCTGGCAATATTTCAAGTGTTGGCTCTGACACCCTAGCAAACTTGATGACATTGTGGGCAGAAGACTTTAAACGTCTATACCCAAATGTAAACATCCAAATTCAAGCGGCTGGTTCTTCTACTGCGCCACCAGCTTTGACTGAAGGTACTTCAAACTTCGGCCCTATGTCTCGTACAATGAAAGACAAAGAAATCGCAGCGTTTGAGAAAAAGTACGGCTACAAGCCAACAGCTATCCCAGTGGCTATCGATGCTCTAGCGGTATTCGTACATAAAGATAACCCAATCAAAGGTTTGTCTCTTCCTGAAGTAGATGCGATTTTCTCTTCTACTCGTAAGGGTGGCCACAGCGAAGACATCACTAACTGGGGTAAAGCTGGCCTAGACGGTGCTTGGGCTAAACGCGACATTCAATTATTTGGTCGTAACTCAGTATCTGGTACTTACGGTTACTTCAAAGAGCACGCGCTTTTTAAAGGTGACTTCAAAAACAGTGTAAATGAGCAACCTGGTTCTGCTTCTGTTGTTCAGTCTGTATCAACTTCTCTTAACGGTATTGGTTACTCTGGCATCGGTTACAAAACGTCTTCTGTACGTGCCGTACCTTTGACTAAGAAAGACGGTGGCGAGTTTGTTGATGCAACGATTGAAAATGCAGCGACTGGCAAATACCCACTGTCTCGTTTCCTTTACGTTTACGTAAACAAAGCGCCTAATAAGCCGCTTGAACCACTACAACGTGAGTTCGTGAAAATGGTTCTTTCTAAAATGGGCCAAGAGGTTGTCGTAAAAGACGGTTATGTACCTCTTCCAGCGAAAGTAGCTAGTAAATATCTGAAAGATCTAGGTATTAACTAAGCAGCGCTGTAGTGAGCTACGGATTAGATGCTTAAAGTAGGAGGGCCGAAACGCTCTCCTACTTTTCTCTGTGCAGTAGGCTGTCACACTACTGTCACATAAAAAAATGTCACACAACAAAGATGAATGCGGATGACTAAATCAACTGACCATCAGATGCCTGAGCTGGATTTCAATACGCCAGCTTTAAAGCGTCATCGTAAAATTCGCGCCCTGAAAGACCGTATGGCTGGAATGGGTATTGCCGTGGGTGGCAGCAGTGTTATTTTGGCTGTGCTGCTGATTTGCTTCTATTTACTTTATGAAGTGGCGCCATTGTTTTCTAGCGCTAGTATTGATCCTAAGGCGAGCTACACCTTGCCTGCACAGGATCAAGGTGAAAGCCTTTACTTAACTACCGAAGAGCAAGCTGAAATCGGTATGCGAGTGGCGAGTAATGGTAGTATTGTCTTCTTCTCTGTTGCTGATGGCAGCGTGATCAATATTGTCAAAAATCTTCGTACTGAAAAAGTCACCGCCTTTGCTATTGAATCAGATACTAGCCATTTAATGGCGTTTGGTTACGAAGACGGTAAAGCGCTGATTGTAAAACATGATTACAAGACTTCTTATCCTGGTGGCGAGCGTAAAATTACGCCAGTGGTTGAATACCCATATGGTGAAGAACCTGTTGATGTGGCGGATTTCGCGATCAAGAAGCTAGCGCTTCGTGATGGCAGCGACAGTTTAACCATGGCGGCGATTGGTGATTCAAGCAGCGCCATCACTAAAGTAACGAAAGACGTTAACTTTATCACTGATGAAGTGGAATTGAGCGAGCAGAGCGAGCCATTACCTTTCGTTCCTGATGTAGCCAGCATGCTACTGAGTGGTGATCAGCGTTACCTATATGTGGCGACGCGTTCTGGTGCCATGAGTGAGTTTGATCTGCGAGATTTCGATAATATCGAGCTTAAAAATGAAATGTCACTGCTCAAAGACGCTAGTACCAAACTTATTTCGATGACCTACCTATTGGGTAAGTCTTCTATCATGGTAGCGGACTCTTCTGGTCGAGTGAGCCAGTGGTTTAACGTTCGTAACGATGATACCAACGAAGAAAAACTCACTTTTATTCGCGATGTTAAACAACCTGTTGCCTTAGTCGATTTGGCAATGGAGCAACGTCGTAAAGGTTTTGCTACCTTGGATGAGCGTGGCTTGGTTGCTATCTATAATGCAACATCTACTCGCCAAGTTTTGAATGAAAAACTGAGTGATAAAACCGCTCGCCTAATCAGCTTTGCACCACGAGCAAACGGTTTGTTGTTAGAAGACAGCAAAGGTGTGCATTTCTTCCACGTAGACAACGAACACCCAGAAGTATCTTGGTCCTCTTTGTGGGGCAAGGTGTGGTACGAAGGTTACCAAGAGCCGACTTACACTTGGCAGTCTTCTGCGGCGAACAATGACTTCGAACCTAAATACAGCTTGATGCCATTAGCATTTGGTACCTTGAAAGCAGCATTCTATGCGATGTTAATGGCGGTGCCTTTGGCGATTTGTGGTGCTATCTATACAGCTTACTTCATGGCGCCTGCATTACGTCGTAAGATCAAACCTGTGATCGAATTGATGGAAGCCCTACCAACGGTAATTTTGGGCTTCTTAGCGGGTTTGTTCTTCGCGCCCTTCTTAGAAGAAAACCTAGCAGCAACGTTCAGTATTTTCGTCGTTCTGCCGGTTGGTATTCTACTATTTGCTTATATTTGGTCACGTTTACCTCAGCAAATTCGCTGGTTGGTGCCTGATGGCTGGCAGCCATTGTTGCTTATTCCAGTTATCGTATTTTTAGCTTGGTTCTGTTTGGCGATGAGTCCAATCATTGAATTGAACTTCTTTGGTGGCAACATTCGCGGCTGGATTACTCATGATCTTGGTATTACCTTTGACCAACGTAACGCGCTGGTGGTTGGTTTTGCCATGGGCTTTGCGGTTATCCCGACTATTTTCTCTATTACTGAAGATGCCATCTTTAGTGTGCCAAAAGCCTTAACTCAAGGTTCATTGGCGTTGGGTGCGACTTACTGGCAAACCATGACTCGTGTGGTATTGCCAACAGCAAGCCCTGGTATTTTCTCCGCGGTAATGATTGGTATGGGCCGTGCGGTGGGCGAAACCATGATTGTATTGATGGCAACGGGTAATACGCCGATTATGGATTTCAACATCTTTGAAGGTATGAGGACTTTAGCAGCCAACTTGGCGGTAGAAGTACCAGAGTCTGAGGTGGGAAGTTCTCACTATCGTATCTTGTTCTTAGCGGCGTTTGTGCTCTTTATCTTCACCTTTGTGGTGAACACAATCGCTGAAACCGTGCGTCAGCACCTACGCAAAAAATACGGGTCGCTATAATGAGTACTCAAATGAAAATGAAGAAAAAATCCGTATCTGAATGGGTCAAGTCTGGTGATCCATGGGTGTGGCTAAACGCAGGCGCAGTAGCTATTTCAGTCATCATGGTTGTAGGTTTGTTACTGCTTATTGCAGTGCGTGGTTTAGGGCATTTTTGGCCTGCGGATGTGGTAGAAACACATTACGCTTTGCCAGGTGAATCTGAATACAATCTTGTTGCAGAACGAGTTGAAAGCGTGGAAGTTCCTGCGGCCCAGTTACGTGAAGCGGGAATTGCTATTCCAGATCAACATCAGTTGATGCAACGTACTCTCATGAAAACCGGTAACCGTGATGTGTACGGTTCGGATTTTCGTTGGGTTATCGATGAATATCTAACCGATACTAAACGTCCAGAAATGTTATTCACCGCTGAGCGTCGTGAATGGGGTAACTTATATGGTTACCTTAAAGCAGTGAAAGAAGATGGCAAGATCGTTTCTGAAACCACAGACTTGACGCCAACTGATTCGGCTATGGCGACATGGAATGCGTTTGAGAAGAGCATTGAACGTGCAGCCGTTCTTTTCGATGAGATCCATGAAATTGAGAAAAAAGACATTGGTAAGATCAACTACGCATTGGAGCGTATTCGTCTTGAGCAACGTCGTTTAGAACTAGAAAACAAGCTAACACCAGCGGCAGCGGCAGATCTTGCAGCAGAACGTGGTCAATACGATGAAGAGTACAAAGGCCTTCAGCAAAGCCTGATCGACCTTTATGCCAAAATCAACCGCGATACCTTTGTTGTGCAAGTGATGGACGGCTCTGTGCATGAAATGCCGGTAGCCAAGATTGTTCACGCTTACCGTGCTAACGCGATGGGCGTGCCTCAGAAGATGAGTTTTTACTTCACTAAATTGTGGGAATTCTTGTCAGACGAGCCGCGTGAAGCCAACACGGAAGGTGGTGTGTTCCCAGCCATTTTCGGTACTGTCATGATGGTTCTGCTGATGACGGTTCTGGTGACACCATTTGGTGTGGTTGCGGCGGTTTATCTTCGTGAATACGCGTCTCAAGGTTGGGTAACTCGTATTATTCGTATCGCGGTAAACAATTTAGCAGGTGTACCTTCTATCGTTTACGGTGTGTTTGGTTTAGGTTTCTTTATTTACTTTTTAGGTTCCGGTATTGACCAAGCGTTCTTCCCAGAAGCCTTGCCATCTCCAACCTTTGGTACCGGTGGTTTGATGTGGGCGTCTATCACGTTAGCGCTATTGACTGTACCTGTAGTGATTGTAGCAACCGAAGAAGGTTTGTCGCGTATTCCTCGCAACGTTCGTGAAGGCAGCTTGGCATTGGGTGCAACGAAAGCGGAAACCTTATGGCGAGTGGTCTTGCCAATGGCGAGTCCGGCTATCATGACTGGGGTTATTTTGGCGGTCGCTCGTGCGGCAGGCGAAGTGGCGCCATTGATGTTGGTTGGGGTAGTGAAACTAGCGCCATCATTGCCATTGGATGGTAATTACCCTTACATCCATTTAGATCAAAAATTCATGCACCTAGGCTTCCATATTTATGACGTTGGTTTCCAAAGTCCTAACGTGGAAGCGGCACGACCTCTTGTGTACGCAACAGCCTTATTGCTTGTGGTGGTTATTGCTTTGCTGAATTTGTCAGCAGTAACGATCCGAAATCATTTACGTGAAAAATACAAATCGCTGGAAATGTAAGCGGCGGAGAAGAGATTATTATGAGCGACGTTAAAACACACTCAATTGATATTTCAGCAATGCAGCGTAGCCAACAGGCGTTGCGCATTGAAGATGAAACCGTTTGCCTATCTGTAAACGATTTGCACCTGTATTACGGTGAAAAAGAAGCGCTGAAAGGCGTAAACATGGTCATTCCAGAAAAAAAGGTAACAGCGTTTATCGGGCCTTCTGGTTGCGGTAAATCGACATTATTGCGTTGTTTTAACCGCATGAATGATTTGGTAGATGGTTGCCGTATTACAGGTGAACTCAACTTACGTGATGAGAATATCTACGCTAAGGGCACAGATGTTGCTGAGCTACGTCGCCGTGTTGGCATGGTATTTCAGAAGCCAAACCCGTTTCCAAAAAGCATTTATGAAAACGTCGCCTACGGCCTTCGTATTCAGGGCATTAACAAAAAACGTTTGCTTGATGAAACGGTTGAATGGGCATTGCGCTCAGCGGCTTTGTGGGACGAAGTAAAAGATCGTCTACACGAAAGCGCTTTGGGTATGTCTGGTGGTCAGCAGCAACGTTTGGTTATCGCTCGTACGGTTGCGGTAAAACCGGAAGTGTTATTGCTGGATGAGCCTGCATCGGCGTTGGACCCTATTTCAACGTTGAAGATCGAAGAGTTGATCCATGAGTTGAAAAACGAGTTCACTATCGCGATTGTGACACACAACATGCAGCAAGCAGCGCGCGTATCTGATTACACAGCGTTTATGTATATGGGTGATTTGATTGAGTTTGGCGACACGAACACTTTGTTCACTAACCCGAGCAAACAACAAACAGAAGACTACATCACGGGCCGCTACGGCTAGGCGGAGGACGCATTATGAAAGAATTAACAACGGATCATATTTCCCAGCAGTTTAACAATGAGCTGGAATTGCTTCGCCAACACTTTTTGACCATGGGTGGTGTTGTTGAAAACCAAGTGCAAGACGCGGTACAGGCTTTATTAGACGCGAACGGCTCTTTGGCAGAAGACGTGAAAAACCAAGATGCTACGGTAAATCAGTTAGATGGTTTGATTGACGAAGAGTGTCGTCGTATCTTGGCTAAGCGCCAACCTGCAGCATCTGATTTGCGTATGGTTTTGTCGATTAGTAAAGCGGTAAGTGAGCTAGAGCGTATTGGCGATGAAGCGAAGAAAATTGCTAATCTGACATTAAACCTGATCAATGAAGGTGAGTCTCCTCGTGGTTACGTAGAGATCAATCGTATCGGTCAAATGGTGTCACGCATGATTCATGATTCTTTAGATGCCTATGCGCGTTTAGACATTGAAGCGGCTATTAAGGTTGCTAAACAAGATCGTACTGTGGATCAAGAATACAATACTGCAATGCGTTCTTTGGTGACCTATATGATGGAAGATCCACGTAGTATTTCTCGTGTGATTAACGTGATTTGGGTATTACGTTCTTTGGAGCGTATTGGCGATCATGCTCGTCATACCTGTCAGCATTTGATCTTCATGGTAAAAGGTGTCGATGTTCGTCATGTGAATGTGAATGACCTTTCTGCCGATATGAATAAAAAATAAGTGTTATTGTCGATCTCTTGGTCCTCTTCATGAGCCAAGAGATCGAGTTTTTCTGGTCCTTCCATTTTTTATTATTGTCTTTCCTACCTTCTTCTTTTCATTGACTTTGTTATCATCAGTTTTTCGTTTTAACTGGTGTGAAATACGATGTTTACCATAGAAACTCATTCTACTGGCTCTTCTGAAGAGTTTTATCAAGAGCTCAACGCTCAGTTAGCTGCTTTGCTAAGCGGAGAGCGCGATTTTATCTGTAATGCCGCGCAATTTTCAGCGTTTGTTATGCAAACTGTAACGGATCTGAATTGGTCGGGTTTCTATTTTGCTCGTGGCGAGGAATTAGTACTCGGGCCTTATGTGGGTAAGGTGGCTTGTACTCGTATTCCATTCGGTCGCGGAGTATGCGGTAAGGCAGCACTTACTTTGCAGACTCAACGTATTGAAGATGTTCACGCATTTGACGGCCATATTGCCTGTGATGCTGCATCGGCGAGCGAGGTCGTCATTCCTGTTGTGGTGGGAGGTCAGCTAATGGCTGTGTTTGATATGGATAGCCCAAAAGTAGGTCGATTCTCTGATGTTGACCAAGCCGGTCTAGAGTCTTTTGTAGCGACTTTTATTGAAGCTACAGATTTTAGCTGGTCAATTTAACTGTGTTAATTTTTTGTTATAAAAAGTACGCTTCAAGCTCGTCTAGTGATGCTTGATGAATGGCGGGCAGGCCATCGATGATGGTTTGCATTCCTTGCTCACTATGCTGTGTTGCTGCTGTTTCTATTAACTGGCATTGTTTAGCAAATATCTGCATAGCCATATTTAAACTGGCGGACTTGAGTGAATGACTCACTTGCTTCAATTCTTGATGGTCTCTTTTTTCCCAAGCTTGCATGAGCTGGGCCATTTTCTCATTGCTGTCGTCAACAAACTCCAAGCGTATTGTGTTAATTGTGTCCTTTCCTAGTAGCTGAATAAGAGAATCTAGATGGGCGTGATCAATCATTTTTATGGGCCTTTGACGATGTTTCTTGGGATGCTGTTATTTGATATGAAAAGAGGCTCGCAATAAGTGGCTCTAGTTGGGTCTGAGTAAGTGGAAATTGTAAAGGCATGATTGGGTATTCTGAGTTGTTAACCGCTTGAGGGTGATAGCCAAGAATAGGGCATGACTTTGTTTTCCATTGTTGTAGTGCATCATAGCCATCGCGTTCGAATCTAGGAGTATTACCCAGAATAACCATATCGTAGTTTTTGTATTCTTGCAGGCTACCATCTTTTGAAATAACTGCGTCGATATTAAATGCTGCTAGCTGCAAACTAATAATTTTAGCTAGGTGTATGTCTGTTTCAATGATCAATGCTTGCGTTTGATCTGGGCATTGAAAGTTTAGCTGTTTTGTCGACGGGCAATCGTTGGGTACATAAAAAGGTATATCTACCCAAAATTCACAGCCTTTTTGCGGTGCGCAGGAAAAATGCATCTCACCTTGCATTAGATAAACTAATTTGTGGCATAACGCCAGACTCAAGCCGACTTTACTGGGTAGAGGTCCTTCTTTTTGCATAGGTAAATACGGGTTTACTCTTAAATTTTGTTGTAACTCATTTGGCATGCCTAGCCCAGTGTCTCTAAGGGCAATTTGTAGTACTCGGATTTCTTTTGTGTCTGTAGCTAGTGGCATTTGAGGCGCACTTAGTGCTGAGGGTCTAATTTGCAAACTAATGCTACCTGATGGCGTATGTGTGATGGCATTTTGCAGCAGCGCAACAATGATTTCTTTCGTCCTAATAAAATCTAGGCTGATATCTTTGGGCAAAAGAGGGTCAATATAGAGGATGCTTTGTAAGTTTTTCCGCGCCATCTGAGGCTCAAAAATAGCAAGGCAATCCTCAACACTATTTTGGAGATACTCGATCGTTGGGTTAAGTGTTAGCTGCTTGGCATCAATTAATGCTAAGTCAGAGAGCATTTCTATGGTTTGAAGTAATTGATGACCTGATTCGTCAATATGTTTTGATAGCACCTTTATGTCATTTTTTGACGTCGTACAATTTAGTGTTTTAGCCGTTCCTAGAATAGCATTTATAGGAGAGCGTATTTCTTGATTCACGAAGGAGAGTAAATTGGCTTTATCTTCGTTAATTGTTTGGATGCCTAGCTTAAGATCTTTGTTACGCCTAATGACATTTTTAAGTTCAGTTAATCCTTTTACTGTAAAAAAGCATAAACACAGTAAACAGGCTAACAGTGCCATTGAGAGCAGTTGAATATCATCTAAGTTTTTCTGCAAGGTTCTATGTTGGTTACTGATGAACTCATTGCTGCCTTTGTTTACTAAAGTGACAAATTCGTTGATTTGATCTTCGATACGTTGAATACGTTCAATTAAGTCGGGTAGATAGGAAGTATCGCCATTTTCTATTTTAGATAAATTGAAACTGAGTAGCTCTAACTCACCGTTAATAATATTCAATAGCCTAGTTGTACGTCCTCCTTCGAAAGTGCGAATCAGAGAGCCAACATCTCCTTGTCTAAGCAAGTCTACTCGACTCATTAGCAAGTCATATTCAAAGAAGGCATTGCCGTTCAGAGGGTAATCGCTATCTTCTAATGCTATTAAGTAATTAAGAAAACGATATGATTGTATTTGTAGTTGTAGAGTGTTCCATAAAGAGCTTTCAAAAACGCGCCGACTGTTGTTTTTTGAGCTATCACTGGTGTAAGTGATAATGCCGAATACAGCAATGGTGATGGCAATAATAAAAGCTATAAAACCATACAGTACCCATAGCTTGAATTTGGATAGCCAAGTATTCCCTTTAAACAAGCGCTCCATTTTTACTCCGTTACCACAATTGCTTTGATGCGATCAATTTGCCAGATGGAGCGACCATAAAATATTTCTGATTTGAGCTCTTCACGCTCATCGAATGGATAGATCACCATAATGGGACCGAGATTTCTAACACTCATCGGCTTTCCGTCTAGATGAGTTGCTAAAATCGCGCCGTTTTCCGTAAAGTCACTAAGGGGGATTTCAGTCATGTACTCATTAAGAGCTGTGACTTGTAAAAATGTAGCTGTACTACCTAACTGTTTTAATAGGTCCGCGGCAGAAAAACCTTGGTAAGTGTGAATGCCTTTTGTCCATGGATTATGGGTAGTAATGAAATGTTGTGGCAAGGTCTCTAACATGGCTAAATCAAAAGCCGATTCTTGTTCTGAATTTGAGGTATTAATCGCCCCAGATACAGTCAGTATTACTCTACCTTTCGGTTTATCTGCTGCGTAGGACGCAATAGAAATAACACCTAAAAACAGTAATACAAGAGGATTTAGATTTGTATAAGAAGAGCATAAACGCATGAATAAGAGCCTAACTTAGTTGCTTGACTGATTTTTACTCTATGATAGACAAAAATAGCGAGCTTGTGTGATGAATACTCGCTTTGAAATGAAAGAATAGCGGGTTTTAGAGACAATTAAGCCGTTTTTGGTACTCTTAATTGAGAAACCTCAAAACGGCTTAATTGGTTTTGCCTGTATCTTCTTCGTACTTAATAGATGTATTAAGTTATGTCAGCAAGACGCGAGCAGGCGGCTTGGTGCTCATTTGATAACACTTGCAAGATAGGTTTTTGTTGCGCGCAACCTTCATTTGCATGGGGGCAACGCGTACGGAAAACACAACCAGACGGCGGACTTATCGGAGAGGGTAAATCCCCCGTCAAGAGCTGAATTTTCTTACCACGCTCTACTTTTGGGTCCGGTACAGGCACAGCAGACATCAAGGCTTTGGTGTATGGGTGCTGAGGGTTTTCATAAAGCGCTCGTTTGCTGGCTAATTCAACTGCATTGCCCAAGTACATCACCAATACACGGTCTGAAATGTGTTTTACCACACTTAAATCGTGAGCGATAAACACCAAAGACAAGCCCATTTCCGCTTGCAACTCTTTTAACAGATTGACCACTTGAGCTTGGATGGAAACGTCCAACGCTGAAACAGGCTCGTCACATACAACTAATTTTGGTTTGAGGATCAAAGCGCGAGCAATACCGATACGCTGGCACTGGCCACCGGAAAACTCATGAGGATAACGGTTAATCACGTTAGGTAATAAACCCACGCGATCCATTATGTTACGAACTTCAGCTTTTACTGCTTCTTTTGATAGTTCTGGACGAAAGGTTCTAAGCGGTTCGGCGATGATATCGCCCACTGTCATACGAGGATCAAGAGACGCCAATGGATCTTGAAAGATCATTTGCAGTTCTTGGCGCTTGCTGCGCATTTGTTTTTTGTCCAGATCCGTTAGGTCTTGACCTAGCCAAACCACATTACCTTCGGTGATTGGCACAAGACGCAGTAAAGCTCGCGCGAGCGTGGATTTACCACAACCAGATTCGCCTACCACACCGAGAGTTTCCCCAGCATAAATAGTTAAATTAACGCCATCTACTGCTTTTAGTGATTGGCCTTTTTCCCATGGCCATGCATTGTCTGACTTTATGTTGAAGTGGACTTTTAAGTTATTCACTTCCATTAATACGTTATTTGAAGTGTTCATTAGGCGATCCATCCATCAACGGATTTATGACAAGCTCGTAGTTGACCCGGTGCAAACTCTTTTAGCTCAGGCATGCTTTCTCCACAGCGCTCTTTAGCAAATTCACAGCGCGTTTGGAACGGACAGCCAGATGGCATATGCAATAAGTTTGGTGGATTGCCTGGAATGGTCGATAGTTTTTCGTCATCGGCATCTAGGCGTGGAATGGCTTTTAATAAACCTTGCGTATACGGATGCGTAGGGCGATAAAACACATCTTCTGCGGTGCCATATTCCATCGTTTGTCCGGCGTACATCACCAACACTTTGTCACATAAGCCAGCGACCACGCCCAAATCATGAGTGATCATGATGATGGAGGTGTTGAAGTCGTCTTTTAATTCGTTTAGCAAGGTCAGAATCTGAGCTTGTACGGTTACGTCTAGGGCGGTGGTTGGCTCATCAGCGATTAACAGCTTAGGTTGGCATAACAAGGCCATAGCGATCATCACGCGCTGTCTCATGCCGCCAGAAAATTCGTGCGGGTACATGTTCATACGTTTGCGCGCTTCGGGCATTTTCACCGCGTCGAGCATTTTGACCGAGGCTTCAAAGGCTTCGGCTTTGCTCATGCCTTTGTGTAGCATTAAGACTTCCATTAGCTGCTTACCGACTTTCATATAAGGATTCAATGAAGTCATTGGATCTTGGAAAATCATCGCAATTTCTTTGGAGCGGATGCGGTTCATGGCTTTTTCATTCAGGGTAAGAATATTTTGCTCGTTAAAGCGCGCTTCCCCTTCAATGACACCATTGCCGGCTAGCAATCCCATAAGAGCGAAAGCGGTTTGGCTTTTACCAGAACCAGATTCACCCACGATGCCGAGGGTTTCCCCTTGTGCCAGTGTGAAGTTCAGATCATTCACTGCGGTAACAAAACCATCTGGGGTTCTGAAGTTAACTCGTAAATTATTAACTTCTAGCAAATTTTTTGTATTTGATAAGCTCATAAGGTCTCCTTAGCGGTCTTTTGGATCAAGCGCATCGCGTAAGCCATCGCCGAGGAAGTTAAAACAAAACAGAGTAACGACAAGGAAACTAAGCGGCCAAGCCAATTGCCATATAGCTATTTCCATATTCTGAGCACCTTCAGAAATCAATGCGCCCCAGCTTGTCATTGGTTCTTGAACACCGAGTCCTAAGAAGCTGATAAAAGACTCAAGCAAGATCATATTCGGCACTAATAAAGTAGCGTAAACGACCACGATACCGAGTACGTTTGGCACAATGTGGCGCAAGATGATTTTTGGTGTAGACACGCCGCAAGCGTAAGCCGCTTCGATGTATTCTTTGTTTTTTAGGCTCAATGTTTGGCCGCGAACAATCCGCGCCATGTCGAGCCAAGAGATCGCGCCAATGGCGACAAAGATCAAGAAGATATGGCGACCAAACAAGGTCATCAAAATGATCACGAAAAACATGAAAGGGAAAGAGTTAAGAATTTCCAAGAAACGCATCATGACACTGTCAACGCGACCGCCTATGTAACCCGATGCCGCGCCGTAAAGCGTACCTATTACAATAGCTACCGCGCTGCCCATGATGCCGACCAATAGCGAGATTTGTCCGCCTTGCATGGTACGAACAAAAATATCGCGGCCTAGAGTGTCGGTACCAAAATAATGACCGTTTTCAATGTTTGGGCGGCCCAAAGTAGAAATATCAGATAGTGCTTCCCAGTCGATATCGTCGTAATTCCATTGGCTGAAAAACGGGCCTAGCAAAGCAATTGCCGTAATAATAGTCAGTACAATTAAGCTGGTGACAGCGGCATGGTTAGAAAAAAAGCGACGACGAGCGTCTTGCCATAAACTGCGACCTTCGACTTCCACCACTTTTTCGGCGAACTGTTCGACGGCCTGAATTTTGTCTTTTGTAGTAATCATAATAGGAGGCCTTAGTAGCGAATTTTCGGATCAATAACAGCGTATAAAATATCGACGATGGCATTGAATAGAATCGTTAATGTACCGACCAAAATGGTGACACCCATGACCATGGAATAGTCGCGATTCAGTGCGCCATTAATAAAGTGCTGACCAATACCGCCGGTGCCAAAATACACATCTACAATCACAGAACCTGTCACGATGCCGACAAACGCAGGCCCAAGATAGGAAACAACAGGCAGCATGGCGGGGCGCAAAGCATGCTGAAAGATTATGCGATACTTCGGTAGGCCTTTTGCTCGTGCGGTACGGATAAAGTTGGAGTGCATGGTTTCTATCATGCTACCGCGAGTAATACGTGCGATCTGCGCAATATAGCTGGTGGACATGGCAATAACAGGCATCACCAAATAAGGCCAAGCCCCTCCATTCCAGCCACCGGGCGGTAACCAATGGTTATAAATAGAGAAAAACAGGATACACAAAGGAGCCAAAACAAAATTCGGCAGCACGATCCCAAGGTTTGCAAAGCCCATGACTCCGTAGTCTAACCAAGAGTTCTGGCGCAGTGCTGCGATAATGCCACAGCCCACACCAATGAGCAGAGCGACAAGAAAAGACCAAATGCCGATTTCAGCAGAGACAGGAAAACTCTGTGCAATCAGTTCGTTAATGGTGAAATCTTTATAGCGAAAAGAAGGTCCTAGATCGCCTTGAAGTAAGCCACCAAGGTAATAAAAATATTGATTAATGACCGGCTCATCTAAATGGTATTTGGCGTTAATGTTTGCTAATACTTCTGGTGGCAAAGTACGCTCGCTGGAGAATGGGCTGCCTGGAGCAGAGTGCATTAAGAAAAAAGAAACCGTAATCAAAATTAATAATGTTGGAATGGCTTCTAAAATGCGTTTTGAAATAAATGTCAGCATAAAAATTACCGGACTAGGCGCTATAAATGGCGACTAATGCTAGGAACCTGTAGGGAATTCAAGAGATGCCCAGCGCTAAAGCACTGGGCATGGTTTAACACAAAGTACTTTTTAATTTTTAAGTACTATTCAATCTATAAACAGCGCCTTAGTGCTTGATGATGTACATATCTCGCACGTAAACGTTATCTTCTGGATTAGGCATGTAACCGCCTAAGTAGCTTTTTACTAAACGTTTTTCGGTATATTGATAAATAGGAGCAACTGCCATGTCTTGTTCAATGGCGATTTCTTCTGCTTTGTTGTAGTTCTCGGTAGGGTGCTGCATGGTACGGGCATCGTGCAAAAGCTTGTCGTATTCTGCGTTGCTGTACTTACCGTCGTTATTACCGTGAGTTGTTGTTAGAAGATCTAACATAGTAGAGGCTTCGTTGTAGTCACCAATCCAACCCGCACGTGCAATATCAAATTGTTGATGCTTTTTCGTTTCTAGGTAAGTTTTCCACTCTTGGTTTTCCAGGGTAACGTTAACGCCCAAGGTTTTTTTCCACATAGAAGCAATCGCAATGGCGATTTTCTTATGGTTTTCGTTGGTGTTGTAAAGCAAGCTGAAAGACAGAGGGTTGCTTTGAGTGTATCCGGCTTCTTCTAATAGAGCCTTGGCTTTATCGTCACGTTCTTTTTGTGACCAAGTTGCGTACTCAGGTGTTGCTGGAGAGAAGTCGTTTACTACTTCTGGTGTGAAAGAATACGCAGGTAATTCACCAGTGCCCGTTACAAACTTTGTGATTACGTTACGATCAATGGCATAGGACAAAGCTTTACGTACTCGAACATCGTTGTATGGTGCTTTTGTTACGTTGAATTGGTAGTAATAGGTGCCTAGTTTTGGCGTAACGACAACTTCATCAGGAATGTCTCGCATGAGCTGTCTGAAGTGGTCATTTGGTATCTCGTAGCTAAGATCCATTTGACCCGCTTGGAAGCGTTTTAGCTCAGCATTAGGTGATTCAATTGGTAAATAGGTAACCTTGTTGATGATTGTTTTGGCATCATTCCAATAGTTCGTATTGCGGGTGAAAACCATTTTTTCGTTCACGACCCATTCGTCCATTTTATACGCGCCGTTAGACACCATATGCTCTGGTTTTGTCCAATTATCCCCCCATTTCTCGACCACTTTTTTCGGTACAGGGAACATTGTTTGATGAGAGGTCATTTTTACAAAGTAAGGCACTGGACGCTCAAGCGTCACTTGGAAAGTATGGTCGTCTAGTGCTTTAACGCCAAGAGTAGAAGGGGCGGCTTCTCCGGCGATGATCTTAGTCGCATTAACAATAGATGGAATTTCCATGAACCATGCGTATGGAGAAGCAAGTGCAGGGTCAACAGCACGAGTAAAAGCGTAAACAAAATCCTCTGCTGTGACTGGGTCGCCATTAGACCATTTGGCATCTTTACGGAGGTGGAAGGTGTATTGAGTGTTGTCGGCGTTTACGTCATAGCTTTCTGCGACACCTGGTACTTGGTTACCGTCACCATCTTGGTTGTATAAACCTTCAAAAAGATCTTTAGAACGAATAGAAGCTGGTGTGCCTTCCATTTTTTGTGGATCAAGGGTTGCGGGTTCTGCACCACCACCACGAACAAGTTCTTGTTTAGCCGCTAATTCTACGCCTGCTGGTACGTCAGCAGCTTGAGCTTCTAGAGTGAAGATAGATGTAGCCATAATAGCACTGGCGAGTAATGTCATTTTCATTTTTATATTGTCCCTTGTGAGTTAGCTTTTGTGTATGTGCTTTTTATATTCAGACGCGATACCTGCACTGGTTCGTATTCGTCTTACGGTTTCATAGTTCACCAATTCGCTAAAGGTCACAATCGAAATTGCGTATCAGGTCATGCGTCTAATAAATGTAAGCTTTATAAAAGAGCGGTGAAAATTGCATGTTTGGTGTCTATAAGGCTTGAAGGCGTTGCTGTTTCAGTTTATGAACCTTCAATTTGAAAGGCTTTGTGGAGCCGCGAAAGTCGTCATGATATTCTGTGGTTCTTAGATAAATTTGATGAAAAGGTTTAAATTCAGGAGTAATACAGCATCGTGATCACACACCCATTTAAAGCCGCTGGGGCTTTTTTAAAAGCGTTTCCCTTGGTTTTTTCGAAAGACTTAAGACTGTTTATATTGGCTCCTTTGTTGGCGAATTTTGTTTTAGTCGGCTTATTATATATGGTCGCTTTTAGCTATTTTCAGACCTTAATGGACTCGGCAATGGGATATCTACCTGAGTGGGTTTCCTTTTTAAATTGGCTGTTTTATTTGATATTTGCCGCTATTATTAGTGTACTTTTGTTCTATAGTTTTTCAGTAGGTGTGAATATTTTGGCGGCGCCTTTTATGGCGTTTCTAGCAGAAAAAGTAGAAGAAAAGGAAACAGGGAAGGTTTTTGATGAAACGCTGACGGCTGGCGTTCTTATCGCGATAGTTGGTCGCAGTTTACAGCGAGAATTCCAGAAAATATTGTATTTTTTACCTCGTTTTATTTTGTTACTGTTATTGTCTTTTATCCCTCTTGTTAATGTTATTGCTCCAGTATTATTACTATTGTTTTCGGCTTGGATGTTATCCCTGCAATATATGGATTATGCTTTTGATAATAATAAGGTTAAATTTCATGACATGAGAATGGCATTACGCTCCAAACCTTTGTTATGTTGGACATTTGGCGGCATAGTAATGGTTGGTTTGACGATTCCTTTCTTTAACCTATTCGTTATGCCGATTGCTGTTGTAGCTGCCACATTATTGTGGATTTCGGTTTTCAGATCACAACATGGGGATTTTTCTGCCTTGTTAGATCGTACTAATGGAACTTTGTGATGTCGTTAAAAATTTTGGTAGTAGATGATGCCTCTTTTACACGTGACTTGATTCGGCGCACATTGCGTAAGCAGTTTCCTGCGGTTGAAATTGAAGAGGCGGTGAATGGACGTAAAGCACAACAAATGTTAAATAAAATTCAGTTTGATATGGTGTTGTGCGATTGGGAAATGCCTGAAATGACAGGCGTTGAGCTGCTTAAGTGGTGCCGAGAACAACCGAAATACAAAAAAGAAGACGTGCCATTTGTGATGATTACTAGCCGTGGTGATAAAAGCCATGTGGTGGAAGCTGTTCAATCAGGTGTGACGGATTATCTAGGCAAACCATTTTCTAGTGAACAGCTCGCTAACAAAGTCATATCGGCTGCGAAAAAGCATGGACTTGAAAAGAAGCTGACGTCTCAAAAAGCCCGTGAATCTGTCTCGCCTGGTGGCGTCAGTTCGGCATCGCTGGATGTATTAATGGGAGCAGGCAAAAGCACTCCTGTGAAGGCTACCAAGTTTACGAATCCAGACGCACCAGTTGTGACAGTTAAAGACGTTAAAATTCCAACTCAAGTACGTTTTGAGGGAAAACAATTTCGCTGCATGATTATTCAGTTTAGTAAAACTGAAGCAACGATGTTTATAAAGAGTGATGATGTTGTGCCACAAGTCTTGGGGCAGGCGGTATTGGATCTGGAACATAAGGGCGCGATGAATCGTTTGAATTATTATGTTCAATCCGTCGCTACCACAGAGAAAAAACACGACTCTACTTTTTTGACGGTTATCTTGAGTTTAATCGATCAGGATAGCGAGAAAGAGGCGTTTATTAGCCAGTTGTTTGATAGCTTATAAGTATTTTTTGGTTTGATTTGAATGATGAAAAAAGGGACGCATGAATGCCATGTGTCCCTTTTTTATTATTGGTCTGTTGGCGGTGTGTCGTCGGTATTAAATGCTATCGCCGGAATTGTATCGTTTCTGGTGCGATTCGCTGGGAAGTGGCAAGAAAACGTGCTGCCGAAACCTGGCTGACTACGGATTTGTAGTTTGGCATCGTGATGCAATAACACGTGCTTTACGATGGCTAAGCCAAGACCTGTACCGCCAGTTTTCGATCCTCTTCCTTTATCGACGCGGAAAAACCGTTCTGTGAGTCGAGGAATGTATCTTGGTTCTATGCCCAGTCCGGAATCTTTCACCGAAAATACACCGTTAAACTCACTGGATTCCCATTTAATAGCGATTTCGCCACCATCTGGTGAGTATTTTATGGCGTTAAAAATTAGATTCGAAAAAGCACTGTATAGCTCTTTATAAGAGCCGTACAGTCGAGCTTCCACAGGGATATCCAAGACAAGAGTATGTTTGTCAGTCAAGATAGGCGTGGTCGCATTGGTAATGGTTTTTACTAGGTCTGAGACCTTATGCCATTGGTTTTCTTCACGCTTGTCATTACTTTCTAATCGAGACAGCAGTAACAGATCCTCGATAAGTTGTTCCATCCGCTCAGACTGCTCTGACATATTCACAATGCCTTTTTGCATGCTTTTGGGCAGGCTGTCCTTAAACATGTCTAGGGTTTCTAAATAGCCTTTAATGACCGTTAGCGGCGTTTTCAGCTCATGTGATGCGTTAGCGACAAAGTCTTTACGCATCTGCTCTAGCAAGTGTAAGCGGGTCACATCACGAACGAAAATCAAGTGATCGTTTTTATCGTACAGCGTGGTTTGAATTTCTAAATACACGCCATCTTTGGCTGGAGACTTGATGACCAAAGGTTCACCGAAGCGTTTTTGGCTGAAGTATCGGAAAAACTCAGGACTACGGACAATATTGGTAATCACTTGGCCGCGATCGACAGGACGCATTAATCCAAGAAAATGTGCTGCCGAGTTATTCCACCATTCCAAGTTGCCTTGGTTATCAGCCATGATAACGCCTTCTTTTAAGGCGGTTGTAGAGCTTTCAATTCTTGTTAGGGCTTGGCGCATGCGACGTTTGGATTTGCGCTGTTTCTTATGCAATCGATAGACTGCATCGAATACTTCACCCCAAATTCCACTGGCTTCTGGCGGTGCTGCACGACCAGAATGACGCAGCCAATTATGGAATTGATATAGCTGATAAAGTTGCCAGTACAAAGAGCCTAAAACGTACAGCAGCAAAACACCCAACAACTGACCAATGACTAGGCCTATGACAATGCAGGCTGCGAGCCCCGCGAGCCAAGTAATAATGGTGTTTCGCCAAACTGTTTTCATACGGACCTTTTTGCTGAGAAGCGGTAGCCTGTTCCTCGTACAGTTTGTATCAAGAAATCATGAGTACTACCAATGGCTTTGCGTAAACGACGTATATGGACGTCAACGGTACGTTCTTCAACGTAGACATTTCCACCCCATACTTGATCCAACAATTGTGCTCTTGAATAGGCACGCTCTTGATGGGTCATGAGAAACTTTAATAGACGGTATTCTGTCGGCCCCATATCTAAAGGACGGCTGCCTATGGTAACTCGTTGACTAATTGGATCAAGGGTTAGGCCTTCGATTTCGATTGGCTCATCAACCCCTTGAGGTGTCGCGCGGCGCAAGACAGCTTTGAGTCGTGCAACTAATTCACGAGGTGAGAAAGGCTTGGTGATGTAATCATCCGCGCCAACTTCTAAACCTTGGATCTTATTGTCTTCTTCACTTTTCGCGGTCAGCATAATGACCGGAATTTCAGCCGTCGTAGTGTCTTTTTTCAATCTGCGAGTAAGCTCAATACCGCTACCGCCGGGCATCATCCAATCTACAAGAATTAGATCTGGACGGTGGTCCACAATGATTTCATGCGCTTGCTGAATGTTTTCTGCTTCCAAATACTCGTAGCCTGCCATTTCAAGAGCGATGGCGATCATTTCGCGTATGGAAGATTCGTCGTCAATAATTAATACTTTTTTACCGGTCACAGGATTTATCCTCATCTCAGGAACGGTTTCATTAAAGCGATCTAATGTGACAATTCGGTTACATTGTCACAACTTTGCCATATATTACATAAAATAGCTTGCGACTAGACCAATGAAGACACAGTAACCAACGCGGTTGTTATCTAAAAAAGATCGGAAGTAAGCTTGGCGGTCGCGTTCTTTTGCTTGTTTAAATTGTTGATAAAAGAGTCCGACACAAACGATTAGTGATACAAAGTATAGCCAATGTAGTCCTGCTAGTAGGCCAATCCACGTCAATAAAGATAAGGTTAGCCCTTGCAGGCAAACAATGACAAATAAATCGTATTGCCCAAATAAGATTGCGGTGGATTTGACGCCTATTTTGAGATCATCTGGACGGTCTGTCATTGCATAATACGTGTCATAAGCAATGGTCCAAAAGCAATTCGCGACAAACAACATCCATAATTCGGGATCTGTTAAGTCCCCACCTTGGGCGCTGTAGGCCATAGGGATCGCCCAAGAAAAGGCCAAACCAAGGAAAAGCTGAGGCAGATGAGTATATCGTTTCATAAATGGATACAGTGCAGCAAGGCCCAAACCTGCAAACGACAGTAAAATAGTCCTCAGATCGGTAAATAGCACTAGGATAAAACTTAAAATCGATAAAGCACAAAACAGCATCAGTGCTTCTTTTTCGGATACTCGACCAGAAGGCAAAGGGCGATTTTTGGTGCGATCAACAAAACCATCGATTTTTCTATCCGCGTAGTCGTTAATGACACAGCCCGCTGAGCGCATGCTGAAAACACCTAAAATAAAGATAATCACCAAATGCCATTGAGGCATACCATCGGCTGCCAGCCATAGCGCCCACAATGTTGGCCACATCAGCAAAAATGAGCCGATAGGGCGGTTGAATCGAGTTAATTCTGCGTAGTCTTTAAGTTTGTTCATAACAATCCAAACGGCGTTTTTAGTTGGTTAATTTCATCAAAGAAAGCTTCATTGACCAATATTCCAGGGCCAAACTGGTGGAACACAGAGCGCCTTGCCCATAACGCACTAGGTTGGTTTGGAAACATACGTTTTGGCAGCTGAGTGACTTCAATACAACTCCTAGATAGCCCTTTATGTTGAAATAAGTAGCCGCCCAATGGCTTGTCTTTTAAATGTTTTACTTGTCGCCAATGGCCTTTTAAAGACCTGGCAGGAATGATCGAGCGAGCATAAATCACGGCTTCGTTGTCGACTTTGAGCAAGACGGTACGAATACGTGCGGCTTCTCTTGGCCGCAACTTTAGGCGTTTTCGTTCTCTCGCAGTTGGGGTTCCCCAAGTATCTTCAAGTACATCAACTGTTAATGTTCCTAGGCTTTTAAGTTTTGCCGTCAAGGAATCTTCAGTAATAAGCCAAGGCCATAGATTTTTAGGTACTTTTACCTTATTAATCTGATCTACAGGTGACCAACGATAGTCAAATTGCTGCGCGGCAGAAGAGTTCATTAACGTCATAATTAACTAGGTATTCATTTTATTAATTAAAGCGACCATTTTATGGAGCTCGGTAGATTTTTGGTAAATATTATCTCTACAGTTTTCGGCTTCTTCTTGAGTCAATCCAATTTCTAACAACACTGATGGCTCAATGGCTGCGTTATTACGCAGCTGAGATGACACATACAGCAGTCTTGCCAAAATGGCGTGCTCACCATAATAATGAGGTTTTTTACTATAGCGAATGGCCGTCCAAATGTTGTCAGGCAAACTCCAATAGCGCAATAGCCAAGAGCCTAATTGCTCCTTGGTAAAGTGCAGTATTTGCATTTCTATTAATTCAGAAGACAAGTGAGCGTTAGCTTCTTGATAACGTGACAGAATCGAAAAATGCGGTGGTAAAATAGTGCTAATCGCCAAGTAACCAAAGTTGTGTAGCAAACCAGCAAGGTAGGCATGGCCTAGCTTTGGACGGTTCGGAACTGGCATAGTTTTTACTAAGGATTCCATCAATACGGCATTTGATACGGAATCGAGCCAAAAGTCTTCATAGTGACGCGGGCCGTCTTGAGGGGCTTGAAACGCATTGCCCATCGACAGCCCAAGGGCCAAATTCATCACCATATCAAAACCTAACACTCGAATGATCGCATCCTCTACCGATTCTATGGTGCCCGGTGCACCATAATAGGCGGATGACGCCCAACTGATAACTTGAGCTGCCAGACTTGGGTCTAGTGCAATGACCTCACACAGTTCATCTGTTCCCGCTGTTTTATCTGCTGACAGGCGAATAATGCGGTGAGATGACGCAGGCAGAGGCGGGATTTCTAATGTCTCTTCGATACGCTGCTTGAGTCGAATGGACTGAAATCGCCCAAGTGCATGGAGAATCTGTTCTTCGTCGTTTTCGTGATTATCGACAGGACGCTTTATGAGCTGTGTATTGATGGAAATAGCTTCAAAACGGTTCAATGGGCCAGAGAACATCTCGGCTAACTCTACAGAGCTAATATCATGATATTGGCCATCTACTTTAGTTCGTATCGAAAACATAGCATCCTTTAGCATGCTAGCTTCTAGAATGGTCGTTATACTGTTTGGCTTGATCAGCGGGTCGCCTGAGCTTTGAAAATTGCTGACGGGTTCAAAACGACGCTTAGTAATACGGGAAACCGCAGAAATATCCAGCATGTTGCTGTCAGGAAAAATAACCTGAAGACGGCCTGTATGATCAGCTAAATGTACCACCCGTAATCTTTGGTTTGGCTGAAGGTCTACGGAAGATTCCATACATTTTCCTGCTAAAATGGCTGACATAAAAAAGCCCCGATAAGGGGCTTTGTCAATATAACAGATTTTAAGTACTAGTTCTGAATAGTAAGTGATTAGTGATTCAAAATCTGACTTAAGAACATTTGCGTACGGTCATGTTGAGGATTGTCGAAGAATTCGTGAGGCTCGTTAGCTTCTACGATTTCGCCGGCATCCATGAAAACAACACGGTCAGCAACGGTTTTAGCAAAGCCCATTTCGTGTGTTACACACACCATGGTCATGCCTTCTTCTGCTAACTGAACCATTACGTCCAATACTTCTTTGATCATTTCAGGATCAAGTGCTGATGTTGGCTCATCAAAAAGCATGATACGAGGCTGCATACATAAACCACGCGCAATCGCTACACGTTGTTGCTGACCACCAGATAACTGACCTGGATATTTCAGCGCTTGGTTAGCGATTTTTACTCGCTCCAAGTAATGCATAGCCATTTCTTCTGCTTGTTTCTTAGGCGTTTTACGAACCCAGATTGGCGCCAAAGTCAGGTTTTCTAAAATGGTTAAGTGAGGGAACAAGTTAAAGTGTTGAAACACCATGCCCACGTCTTTACGGATCGCTTCGATGTTCTTTAGGTTGTTGTTCATCTCAACGCCATCAACCAGAATCGTTCCTTTCTGGTGTTCTTCTAGACGATTGATGCAACGCGTCATGGTTGACTTACCAGAACCGGAAGGGCCACACACAACGATGCGCTCGCCTTTCTTGATACTGAAGTTTATATTTTTTAGTACGTGAAAATCACCGTACCACTTGTTTACATCGTTAAATTCGATGATTGCTTCTTCGCCCTGCGCAAGTTGGGCACGAGCCATATTTGTATTTGTCATGATAAAGACCTCAAATTCCTAACTAATTTCGCTTGTGCCCAGTTTCTAACTTACGCTCTAGTGCCATACTATAACGTGACATACCAAAGCAGATAACCCAATAAATCAAGGCTGCGAAGGCATAACCTTCAATGGTAGTTCCTAACCAGTTTGAATCATGGTTAGCGGCCTGAATTCGACCCAAGAAGTCAAACATACCAACGATATACACCAAGGTTGTGTCTTTAAACAAAGCTATAAAGGAGTTCACTATGCCTGGAATAACTAGTTTTAGTGCCTGTGGCAAAATAACCAGAATCATTGACTGCCAGTAGGTTAAACCCATTGCGTCAGCAGCTTCATATTGGCCTTTAGGAATTGCCTGTAGACCACCACGAACCACTTCGGCCATATAGGCTGCAGAGAATAAAGTAATACCAATCAGAACACGTAATAACTTGTTGAAGTTCAAACCTTCCGGCAAGAACAATGGAATCATTACAGATGCCATGAACAAGATAGTGATTAGTGGTACAGCCCGAATGGTTTCGATAAAGACCACACAAACAGACTTCGCAATTGGCATCTCTGAGCGTCTACCAAGAGCCAGCACTATCCCTAATGGGAAAGATGCCACAATACCGATAACACCAAGTAATACAGTAAGGAAAAGGCCACCCCATAAAGAGGTTTCTACTACTTCTAGACCAAATACACCACCCGCAAACAAGAAGTAAGCCACAATGGGGTAAGCAACGATAATAGCGATAGAAAGATACAGTTTGTTAATCGTCTTAATGGCAAAAGCACCAACCATAACCACTAATAGAATCACGGCTAAATTAATACGCCATGTTTCTGCTTCTGGATACAAACCGTACATGAACTGATCAAAATACACACCGATGAAAGCCCAACAAGCACCGCCAGCAGTACAGGCCGCTTTAGATGAACCTTCCCAAGTAGCATTAATTAAAGCCCACTCAACAACGGGTGGAAGTAGTAAATACAATATGTAGATACTAAAGAACGTTAGAAAAATATTAAGCGGGGACGAAAATAAATTCTGACGTACCCATGCCACGGCACCAACCGATGTAACCGGTGGTGGGAGGCTTGGTGATGGTTTAAAGATAATAGCCATGATCTGCCTCCTAGCGCTCAATTAATGACATTTTGTTGTTGTACCAGTTCATGAATACCGAAATCGATAGACTCAATGAACCGTAAACCAACATACAAAGACCAATGGTTTCAATCGCTTGACCTGTTTGGTTCAGCGTTGTACCCATCACGACAGCTACCAATTCAGGGTATGCAATAGCAGCCCCTAAAGAAGAGTTTTTCGCTAAGTTAAGGTATTGGCTTGTTAGTGGCGGAATAATAACGCGCAACGCTTGAGGCAAGACAATTAGACGCTGTGTCATGCTATCACGTAAGCCTAAAGAGCGAGCTGCCTCGGTTTGTCCCCAGTTTACGGACAAAATACCAGCGCGAACGATCTCGGCAATAAAAGCGCCAGTGTAAGTTGATAGGGCAACTAATACCGCAACAAATTCAGGCGGTAGCACCATACCACCAGTCACGTTAAAGCGACTTTTTGTTGGTAAATCAAACTCTATTGGAAACCCTGCCATGGCAAGAAAGATAAAGGTAATACCAACAATGACACCCAATGAAGCCCAATAAGCAGGAAACCATAATCCTGTTCTAGTTTGGCGTTTTTTGGCCCAAACGATGACGCCGATAGATGCGACAATCGATAGGATGAAACCGACGATTACCAATCCAAAGCCATCTTGGGTTATTGGGTTTGGTGAGTAGATGCCGCGTTTGTTAAGTAAAAAATCGGCAAACTCATAACTTTGAGCAGGTGCTGGTAGCGCAGCAAGTACCGCAAAATACCAAAAGAACATCTGCAACAATAATGGAATGTTACGCAATGTTTCAATATAGACAGTTGCTAAACGTGCCACTAACCAGTTTTTTGATAAACGGGCTAGGCCCATTATTACACCAATAATAGTGGCTAATATTATACCTAATAGAGAGATTACGAAGGTGTTGATTAAAGCAACAACAAACGCTCGTCCGTAAGTATTAGCTTCGGTGTATTCAATAAGGTGAATAAGAATTGGAAAACCAGCAGGCTCATTAAAAAATGAGAAACCAGTGGAAATCCCTCGGTTATCGAGGTTGGCTTGAAGGTTACTAAATAAGTAATAACCCGCAAAGACCACCATCGCTAGCAGCAAAATTTGAAAAATTAAGGCACGATTACCCGCGTCGTTCAAAAAGCTGTTATTGCTCGGAGTTGTTTTATCGCTCATCTTGGTTCAGGCAATGAAATGCTCGTCAGATGTGTAAGAAAGGGGGGAGAAACCCAGCGACTCTCTAGTCGCTGGGTAAATACCCAAGCAGTTTTTTTGCTTTAGGTATTAACGAACTGGTGGCGCGTACATGATGCCGCCAGCTTCAGTCCATAGAGCATTAAGACCACGTGGTAGATCAACAGGAGTAGATGGACCAACGTTACGCTCAAACACTTCACCGTAGTTACCTACGTTAGCGATGATGTTGTAAGCCCAATCAGCAGGAAGCTCTAGTTGAGCACCCATATCACCTTCAACACCTAGTAGACGTTTGATGCCTGGATCATTGGTTTCACTTTTGATCTTAGCAACGTTTTTAGATGAAATATCCATTTCTTCCGCGTTAACTTGAACATACATAGACCAAGTTACGATATCTTTCCATTGGTTGTCGCCATGGCGAACAACTGGACCTAGTGGTTCTTTAGAAATCGTTTCTGGAAGAATAACGTGAGCAGATGGATCAGCTAGTTTAGTACGGTGAGCCGCTAGACCTGATTTATCCGTAGTGTATACGTCACAACGGCCTGAGTCGTAAGCTGCTAACGCTTCGTCTGCTTTTTGTACTACAACTGGAACGTAAGACAGTTTGTTTTTACGGAAGAAATCCGCCATGTTCAATTCTGTCGTTGTGCCTTGCTCAGTACAAACCGTTGCACCATCAAGATCCATCGCAGATTTTACGCCTAGGTCTTTACGAACCATGAAGCCTTGACCGTCGTAAAAGTTAACTGCAGTGAAGTCTAGACCCAAAGACGCGTCACGGGTGTAAGTCCAAGTTGTGTTACGAGCAAGGATATCGATTTCACCAGATTGTAGAGCAGTGAAACGTTCTTTCGCAGAAAGGGGAGTGAATTTAACTTTTTGAGCATCGCCAAAAATAGCGGAAGCAACAGCGCGACAAGCATCAACGTCTATGCCAGTCCAGTTGCCTTTATCATCAGCATTGGAGAAACCTGGAACACCAGTACTGACACCACATTGAACGAAGCCTTTTGCTTTAACATCTTCAAGTGTTGACGCAGCAGCGCCAGCGCTGATAGTTGCGGCGATTGCAGCGGTCGAAAGTAATTTACAAACATTCGATTTCATTATATTGAGCCTCCCAGGCGTTTTTATATATGTTGTTATCTTGCTTGATTCTATATTTCAGATTTTAAAATCCGTGTTTTGAAACTAGCAAAGTTAGTGCCAACATTTAATTATTCTTGTTGTTAGGTATATGTAGACGATTCCTCTAAAAGATCATCACATACCCCTATAGAATTACTCTTTTGAGGAGTAGTCAAGGATAAAATGTCAGGAAAGATGTGTGGAATGCTAGTTTTTTGCACTTTTTGAGTTTGAAACGAGATACTTTCTAATCAGCTTAGTTGAATATCCTCTTTTATTAAAGCTAGAGAAAACAAGGCTCTGTGAGATAATAGGGTCTATTTTTTTGCACAAATATAGGGCATAACACAAAGGTGATGGATCTATTTTGTGCTAGATGAAATTTTTGCATCATTTTGGTGCTTTCATGTGCTTTGTTGTGCTTAATTTGAATACCCATACGCAATATATTGAATAAAGCGCTTTCCATAATTTGTAATCTGCATGGTAGACTTAAGCATCAATTGAAGCCATGTAAGGAGATCCACATCAGATGGATAACTCAGCAAAACCGCTTGATCGCTTAGACAAAAAAATTCTTCGAGAACTGCAGATTAATGGCCGTTTATCGAATGTAGAGTTGGCTAGTCGAGTAGGGCTAAGTGCTACTCCTTGTTTGGAGCGAGTGCGCCGCTTGGAACGTAATGGTTACATTACGGGCTATTGTGCTTTGGTTAATCCAAAGAAAGTGGACGCAGGATTGCTTGTTTTTGTCGAGATTCGTCTAAAGACAACGTCTCCAGAAGGTTTTAATGAATTCAAAACAGCGGTTACTGAAATCCCTGAAATTTTGGAGTGTCACTTGATAGCTGGTGATTTTGAGTACCTGCTAAAAGCACGCGTATCCAACATGGACTCTTACCGCCTTTTGCTTGGAGAAACCCTACTGACGCTGCCACATGTTCGAGAATCTCGTACTTATGTAGCTATGGAAGAGGTGAAGAATACTACTGTGGTTAATATCCCTTAAAGAATAAGGTTAGTGAATGGCCTGCTTACGCAGGCTTAATGCTACTTATTTTGTTAATTCAGCAAGTATTTTTTCCATCATAACCGGCCCCATCCCTTTGATATTAAGAACGGCTTTTTCTGATTGAAAAGGACGCTCTGCTATCAACTTTTCTAGTACTTTTTTCGGTACGCCTTTCACCTTTAGAAGCTTGTCCACTTTTGATTTATTAATGGCGAGATAGCCATCGGCGTAACCAGTGGCGTTTTTTTTTACTTCTTTCGGCTTTTTTACGGTGGGGTGCTCTGTTGCTATTTTCGGCGTAGATGCTGCTTTTTCGTTCTCTAGTTCGTCAACTTGCATCGCTGGGACAGAGGGATTGGATGGTGCTTCAACTTGATAAGCTGTGTCGAAATAAGCTGAGTCACACAAGGTGTAATCTACTACGTTCCATTCGCTAAGTTGCAATGCTAATTGCCAAGAGCCAACCTGTGGTGGTTGAAAAAACAAATCGTAGTAGCAATCGGAAAGAAAATGCTGCCCTTTCATTTCACCAATAATAGTTGACGCGAGGACTATTTTTTCTGAATCCCCAATACCTTGATGAAATGCACACAACTGTAGTTGCAACGTGCCACTTAGATTTCCTTCGTCTCTATCATTAGCAATGCGCTGAATGGAAATGATGACTCTGTCATTTTCGATTCGGTAGCCGCAGCCTTGGATCGTTAGATGTGCTTGATTGGAAGCATTCATGTCAGTTCCTTCTTGCGAATCGATTAAGTAGGGCGTTTTAGCTTATGGAATTTTTGATTAAATTTTGCACATGTGCAAGCAAATACCGTTTATTTAGATGAAAAGAGTATTTAGACGTTTAAATATTGATCGTGATTAGGCAGCCATCGAGATAAAAGAGGCGATACACGATCAGGATAACGACTGTGCAGCAGCGAAGCGGCTTTTTGAACATCATCCAGCAAGTTTTTATCGCGCTGTAAATCTGCTACTTTGAATTCCCAAAGGCCGGTTTGTCTGGTGCCGAGTAGCTCACCAGGACCCCGTAATTCGAGATCTTTCTCAGCAATTTTAAAACCATCGCTGGTTTCTCGCATGGTAGAAAGTCGTTCTTTGCCTTGTTGTCCTAATGGGGCTTTATAAAGCAGCACACAATGACTGGCGGTTTGGCCTCGCCCGACACGACCACGTAACTGGTGAAGCTGAGCAAGACCAAGACGCTCTGGGTTTTCTATCACCATTAAACTGGAGTTTGGCACATCTACACCGACTTCGATGACGGTTGTGGCGACCAAGAGCTGAATCTCACCGGCTTTAAATCTGGCCATAATGTCGGCTTTTTCTTGAGCTTTAAGTCGACCATGCACTAAACCAATGGATAAATTACCCAATTGCTCTTGTAGTAATATTGCCGTGTCTTCTGCGGCTTGGCACTGTAAAGCCTCAGACTCTTCAATCAAGGTACAGACCCAGTAGGCTTGTTTGCCTTCTTCACAGGCGCTTTTCACTCGATCAATCACTTCTTGTCGGCGCTGATCCGATACCACAATAGTATTAACTGGCGTTCGACCTGGTGGTAGCTCGTCAATGACGGAGCAATCCAAATCTGCATAGGCAGACATGGCTAAGGTTCGGGGAATTGGTGTAGCAGTCATAATGAGCTGATGGGGCTGGAAACCGTGCTTCATGCCTTTTTCACGCAACGCCATACGCTGATGCACACCAAAGCGATGTTGCTCGTCGATAATGGCGAGCGCTAAACGATCAAACTCAACAGTGTCCTGAAATAATGCATGGGTGCCGACGACAATATTCGCGGCGCCAGAAGCTATATCAGCAAGCTCTTTCTCGCGGGTTTTACCTTTAAGTTTGCCGATCATCCATGCGACTTTTAAGCCAAGCGGCTCAAACCATTGGGTGAAGTTAATATAATGCTGCTCGGCGAGGATTTCGGTCGGTGCCATGATGGCAACTTGATAGCCAGCCTGTACGACAGACGCCGCAGCTAACGCCGCAACCAAGGTTTTTCCTGATCCTACGTCACCTTGCACTAAACGTAGCATAGGGTGACCTGTGCCGAGATCGTTAAGGATTTCCTGAAACACTCGACTTTGCGCATTGGTTGGTGAAAATGGCAATTGTTGTAAGAGTCGTTGGCTTAATTCGCCGGCGGCTTGAACTTTGATCGCGGCATCCTGCTTGGCCTTCATGCGTTTACCAATTAGCGAAAGCTGATGCGCCATAAGCTCTTCAAAAGATAAACGATATTGCGCCGGGTGAGTACCTGATCTTAGTAATTCGAGATTGGCCTCTCGCGATGGGTGATGCAGAAAATGAATGGCATCGCTCAGCGGTGGCAAACTGAATTGGGTGCGGATTTCATCCGGTAGCCACTCTTGCAGATTGTAGGGTGTTAAACGCTCTAATGCTTGTTCGCACAGTTGTCGAATCTTGGTTTGCGTTAATCCATCAGTCAGCGGATAAATGGGCGTAAGTTGCGCTGTTTCTTCTTGTGTTTCGTCTTCACCAATAACTTTGTATTCTGGGTGATATATTTCAAACCCAGTACTGCCACGACGGATTTCACCAAAACAGCGAACGCGCTTACCTGATTCCAGCTGCTTCTTTTGCGCAGCTGAAAAATGAAAGAAGCGTAAACACAAGGTGCCAGTGTGATCTTTGATACGACACAGTAAACTACGACGTTTGCCCATTTTGATTTCAGCACCCGTGACTTGGCCTTCGATAACGGCTTCGTCACCAAAGCGCAGCATTCCGATTGGAACAACGCGCGTTCTGTCCTGATAGCGAATCGGCAAATGAAACAGCAAATCTTGTACTGTATTTAAATGGAGCTTGGCCAGCTTTTCGGCCATCGCATCACCAACACCTTTTAGCTCACGAACATCCTGAGTGTCTAATCCGTCGATCATACTGTTCTCTATAAATTCAGATGCTTGCAAGCATCACGGATAGATTGGCTCACGGCTTCAATGGCTTTTGGGCGCGGGAAGCTTGCTCGCCATGCTAAAGCCACTGTGCGTTTGGGTGCAGGTTCGGTGAAAGGGCGCACTTCCAACATATCGTGATTAATATTGGTTACGGCGGATTTCGGTAATACTGTCACACCTAAACCAGATGCCACCATATAACGGATGGTTTCTAACGAACTGCCATTGACTATAGTACGACCATCACCAAATTCGCCTTCTGTTACCAGAGGGCAGGCTTCTAATACTTGCTCACTGAAGCAATGGCCTTTGCCAAGTAACAACAGATTATCAGTAGAAAGCTGGTCGGTTTCTATGTGCGTTAGCTTCGTCCATGGATGATTCTTTGGCATAAGAACCACAAATTCTTCTTCGTAAATCGGCTGTGTCACCACGTCTGGTTCACGGAACGGAAGCGCTACAATGATGGCGTCTAGCTCGCCGTTACGCAGTTTAGGGCGTAAGTTTTCAGTTAGATCTTCTTCAATGATCAATGGCATGCCAGATGTTGCACTATGCAAGGCAGGAATCATAAAAGGGAACAAATACGGGGCGATGGTATAGATCGCACCGACCTTTAGAGGGCCTTTTAATTGATTTTTACCAGAGGTCGCCAGCTCTTTAATCATGTTGGCTTGATCCAGCACCCGCTTGGCCTGAGTGATGATTTGCTCGCCTAGTGGTGTGATATAAACAGAGCTTTTGCTGCGCTCAAAAATGGCCGTGCCAAGCTCTTCTTCTAGCTTCTTCACAGCGACACTGAGCGTTGGTTGCGATACATAGCAGCGATCTGCTGCTCGGCCAAAATGTTTCTCTTCGGCTAGCATTACAATGTATTTCAATTCCGTTAATGTCATAGCACACCTTTTACTTAGGCTGATTCATTGTTAATAACTATGATAATACATAATTTGATAAAGTATACTCGTTCTTTAGTTACTGAGAATGTCTTAGGTTATTTGGGGAGGATAAATGGCAAAGATTCTAATCGCTGGTTGTGGTGACTTGGGTTCTGGTTTGGCAACCGAGTTAGTCGCGCAAGGCCATATGGTCACGGGTATTCGTCGCACAAAAAATGATTTCCCGAATGGCGTAATGGGCATAACAGGTGATCTTGTTGAAATTAGCGACGACACCTTGCCTGATGCAGATGTGGTGTTTTTAATCATGACGCCGAATGGCCGCAATGAAGAAGCGTATCGCACGGCATACTTTGATACGGCGCAGGTGTTAATTCGTCGATACAAAGACATAGCTAAGCAGCCAAAAGTATTTTTTGTATCAAGCACCAGTGTTTATGGTCAAAGCCAAGGCGAGTGGATTGATGAAAACACACCAGCACAACCGACCTCAGCCACCGCCAATATTTTACTGGAAACAGAACAATCATTAGCGGCTGCATTTTCCAGTGTGGCAGTGCGTTGCTCGGGTATCTATGGCTCTGGGCGTTATAGATTATTGGAAACGGTTTTAAGTGGCAAAGATTGGGAAGCTAATAGCTGGACTAATCGCATTCATCGAGACGACGTTGTTTCTGCTTTGGTATTACTGGCAAACTGCGCTTTAAGTAAGAAAGCCATACCAGCACATGTGATCGTGACGGATCAAACGCCTGTTTCCATGTGGGAAGTAAAGCTTTGGCTGGCAACTTGCCTTGAAGCCAAAGTCGCTGTGAGTGGCGGTGAAGGCTTTGTTCCCACTTCTGGGAAACGCATTCAAGGACAATACTTGTTGTCACAAGGTTGGCGTTTGCAGTATCCAAGTTATGTGCCGGGTTATCATGAGCTGTTGCGTGAGTTTAAGGCTTTGCGATAAATCAGCTGAGCGATAAACGCTAAATAAAAAATAGACATGAAAAAAGAGGCCGCAGCCTCTTTTTTCATGGGGTATAGATGACAGTGAAGAGATTAGTCTTCTAGTACCATGATACCTTCGATTTCTACTTGAACGCCTTTTGGCAATGCTCGAACGCCCATTGCTGCACGAGCTGGGTAAGGCTGTTTAACGAATTGCATCATCACTTCGTTGACTGTGGCAAAGTTGCCCAAGTCAGTCATGAAGATGTTGAATTTAACGACGTTCTCTAGAGAACCGCCAGCCGCTTCGCAAACTGCTTGTAGGTTTTTGAATACTTGTGTTGTTTGTTCAACGATGTCTTCGCTGATAACTTCCATGGTTTCAGGAACCAAAGGAATTTGACCAGACAAATACACAGTGTTGCCGGCGCGTACTGCTTGTGAGTATGGACCAATCGCTGCTGGTGCGTTTTCAGTGTGAATCACTTGCTTTGACATAATAAGTATCCTTTATCTTGGAAGTAGTAAGTTAAATAGGTAAGTGAAAATTGATTAGCGCCCAACAATGGTTTCGCGTGAGACTTTTTCCACACAACGAACCGCTTTAATGCGGCGCATAACATCAGCCAACCCTATACGACTAGAAATAGTAATGCTTAACCGTAAACGACTGACTCGGCCTCGCTCAATGATATCGAGGTTCGACACTTGGAAATCGGTATCACTGATAGAACTGGCAATTTTCGCCACAGCGCCACGCTCGTTGATGTAGGTGACGATAAGGCTAATATTTAGCTCTTCTTCGATCTCTTTGCCCCATGCCATATGGATAAAGCGTTCAGGGTTAGATAAATGATCTTGAACGTTAGGGCAGTTGAGGTGGTGAATGATGATTCCTTTATCAACCTGAACATAACCAACAATTGGGTCGCCAGGAATTGGAGCACAACATTTAGCATAAGAAATAAGCATACCTTCTGAGCCATTCACCTTAAAAGATTTTGGCGTAACCAAGGTATCTTCATCAATGTTCGGGAAAAGCTCGCGAGCAACCAGATAACCAACATGACGGCCTTTGCCGATAGATTCTAATAAATCATCCATGGATTCTAGCTGGTGGTTTGCTAATACTTGTGCGATTTGCTCTGCAGTCAGCTCTTCGACGTTGGTTTTAAATGCATTTAATGAACGAGTTAACAGACGATGGCCGATAGATATCGCATTTTCGCGTTGTTTGTCTTTCAAATAATGGCGAATGTTGGTACGTGCTTTACCTGTAATCGCAAAACTTAACCAAGCAACATTTGGTTGTGCATTTTTCGCAGTAATGATTTCAACCGTTTGTCCGCTTTCTAGCTGTGTGCTTAGTGGTGCAAGACGACGGTTAATTCGACAAGAGATACAGGTGTTGCCGATTTCTGTGTGGACACCATAAGCAAAATCGACTGGCGTCGCACCAGAAGGCAATTCAATGATTTGGCCATTTGGCGTAAAGACATACACCTCATCAGGGAACAAATCACTTTTCACGTTATCAACAAATTCCACGGGGTTGCGTGCTTTTTGTTGAATTTCTAATAAGCTTTTTACCCATTTTGTCGCGCGGTCATGGTTGCTTGGCATATTAGAAGTGCCGCTGACCTTGTAAGCCCAATGAGCCGCAATACCATTGTTGGCAACCAAATCCATTTCTTCAGTGCGTATTTGGACTTCCATTGGAATGCCGTTGGTGCCTAATACCGTTGTATGAAGAGATTGGTAGCCATTGGATTTAGGAACCGCGATGTAATCTTTGAAACGACCTTCGATTGGTTTAAACAGAGCGTGAATAACGCCAAGAATACGATAACAGCTGTCATGGCGGTCCGTAACAATACGTACGCCCATTACGTCCATGATTTCATCTAAAGAACGGCGCTTTTTGTCCATCTTTTGATAAATGCTGTAAATGTGTTTTTCTCGAACGCTGATGCTGGCTTCAATGTAATCGGCAGCCAGTTCCGATCGAATCGTATCTTCAAGCTTTTGAGTGTCTTTAATGCGCTGCTGGCCATATTTTTTATGGATGGCTCGTTGCAGCATACGCGCGCGCATTGGGTAATAAGCTTGAAAAGCGAGGGATTCTAAATCTACCCGAACCTTGTACATACCTAGACGGTTTGCGATAGGTGCATAAATGTCTAATGTTTCACGGGCAATACGGCGTTTCTTGTGGGCAGGCATGGCATCTAATGTGCGCATGTTATGCAATCTGTCCGCTAACTTAACCAAGATGACACGAATATCATCGGCCATGGCCATGGCCATTTTTTGGAAGTTATGGGCTTGTTTTTCTATTTGGCTATTGAATTCAAGGTGCGTTAATTTACTCACACCATCCACAAGTCCCGCAACGCCTTCACCAAATTGTTCGGTAAGCGCTTCACGGCTAATGCCTGTGTCTTCAATAACGTCGTGCAGAAGTGCCGCTGTCAATCCATCACAATCCATTCGAAGTTCCGACAGAATTTCGGCGACAGCGAGAGGATGGGTGACATAGGGCTCGCCACTTTTACGTCGCTGCCCATCGTGGGCTTGCTCGGCGTAATAGTAAGCGCGTTTTACCTTAGCAATTTGCTCATAAGGTAAATACTGACTCAAGGTCAGGGCTAAATCTTCAATGGTATACATCGCTCACCTCACTAAGGCAAAAAGGAAGCGCGACAGCTGTGCTATGAGCGACACCATAAAGATTAAAACTCGTGCAATGGGCGTTTTTGCTGATCAACATTTTTTGCGTTGATCAAATTTTCCGCGATTTCACGTAGTGCAACTACAGTAACTTTGTCGCCTTCTAAAGGCACTTTTGCGTCTTCACCACCAGTAGCAAGTTGACGGGCGCGTTTTGAAGCGACCATAACTAATTCAAAGCGGTTATCAACGTTTTCTAAACAATCTTCTACGGTAACTCGAGCCATTTTGACCTCTGTATTCGGTTATCTATTTTTCCAAGGGTAATTCTACTTAACGGCTTCTCACAATGACAAGAGATCATTTATAAGATTGCCATATTTTTCCTGCATAACAGGTGTTTTGGAGCGCATTGCGGTAAAAACCGACGAGATTTGTGAAAGTGCTTCATCAAAATCGTCATTTACAATAACAAAATCATATTCGTGATAATGCGACATCTCATTAACCGCCTTTGCCATACGACGCTGAATGACTTCATCTGAGTCTGTGGCGCGTTTTCTTAAACGTTCTTCTAGCGCTTGTAATGACGGCGGTAAAATGAATATTCCGATGGCTTCAGGGTAGAGTTGACGTATTTGGCGAGCGCCTTGCCAGTCTATTTCTAAAATCACATCTAAGCCTTGTTCTAGCATACCAAAAATGGACTCTTTTGATGTGCCGTAATAATTATCAAAAACTTGAGCGTGCTCGAAAAAAGCGTCTTCAGCAATCATGTCCAAGAAGGATTCATCATCGATAAAATAGTATTCTCGGCCATGTTCTTCGCCAGTTCGTGGCGTACGTGTGGTATGAGAAATAGAAATCCGCACGTTATTGTCTTGGCTTAGAAGTGCCTTATATAAGGTTGATTTACCAGCACCAGAAGGGGCTGATAAGATGAATAAATTGCCTTTATGTTTGTCCATGGGGTTCTTTTAATCCGCCTTTTTTGACTTTGTTGCGTTTTACTATATCACAAACAAAATGCCTGTTAATTAGTTGGATATTATTGTCGATATTAGTGTTTTTTGACAGGTATGTTATTGAATGTTCAAGCCGAGTTTTGAATTTAACTGACAATATTCTATTGATTTGATGAATAGTAATAATTCGTTACAAAGTTTTTCTTTGTTCTAGATGCATTTTTTTTAAACAAGACTAAGCTTTAATTATAAGCATTCAACAGATAAATGATGGAAGACAAGGAAGGGAAATGCAATGGATTTACCCTACGAAAAGAAATCACTGAAAGCAATCTCCAAAAAAAGAAACTACTGCAAAGTCTTATCCGTTGAAGATGACCCTGATTACCAAGAAGCGCTAATGAACGGCCTTAGTGCGCTCAATTATGATGGTAAACAGGTGGAGTTTCTGACTGCATCATCCGCTAGTGAAGCGGCGACAGTTATCGCCGCCAATCCTGATATATCGGTTATTTTTCTTGATGTTGTCATGGAAACCGATGTTGCAGGGTTGCGCTTAATTCGTACTATTCGTGACGTTATTGGTAATGATTTGGTGCGTATTGTCTTGTTAACTGGTCAACCGGGTATGGCACCAGTGGATGACCTTATTGGCCAATACGATATCGACGACTATTGGTGTAAATCTGATCTTACTCAGGCACACCTACAAACCATAGTTCTAAGTAACTTGCGTACTTGGGAGCATCTTTCTGATATGAAAGAAGCCCGTCATGGTATGCAACTGTTGTTGGCTTCAAGTCAACGAATCGCCTCAAAGAGCGACATTACTGACTATACACACTCTATTTTAGAAGAAATTGGGTTGCTGCTAAAAATGAGCAGTGGCGGAATTGTGTGCTTTTTTCACCCAGAAGAAGAACATCTAGAAAAAGCTTTAATTGTGGCAGCTTGTGGCGAGTTCTCGTCTCATATCCATCAATATTTTTTATCGGCAATTCAAGACGGTATTTTAAGAGAAGCTGTAGAGTTGGCTAATACGCAGAAAAGTCATGTGTTCCAGGATGGCTTTTCGGTGTTGTATTTTTCGAATAAAGAGTTGGAAGATCGAGAATACATGGTAGTGGTAAAGCTTGATCGAAACCTTGCCGGCAATGAAATTAATTTACTTCAGGTATTTTGTGAAAATATTAGTGCCGGTTTCCGCAATGTCGCTTTGCATAATAAGCTAACCGAACTGGCTTATGTTGAGCCTACTTTAGGGATACATAATAAAAACTGGCTGGTTCGTGAAATACGCAATATGTTTTCGTGGGAGCGTGAAAAAGCTACCTTGCTGATGCTTTACGTGGAAGATTTAGCTTATACAGAGTCTGTTTTAGGGTCTAAATATTGCGATCAACTAACGCTTTCTCTGTACGATTATTTGAACCACTTCTTTGACAAAACGGTCGATATAGCCTTGCTTGAGAGAGATACTCTGGTGTTGATTGTGTATGACGATCAGGATTACAACGAAGCGTCGCTCGAGAACATTATTCATACCAGCATTGAAGTGGAAAACTCCTTACATTCTCTTGATTTGACTGTAAGTTTGGTGAAATTTTCAGACTTTCCTAATTATGAACCAGAGCAATTAGTCAGTGTCGGAAAAAGTACCTTAGAAAGAGCAAAATACGAAAGTGTTTCATACTTGGCCTTTTCTGAAACCCTTGCGTCGGAGATGTTTGGGCGTTATGAGTTATTAAAAGATCTACGAGAAGCCATTTTAGATAATCAGATCCTCGCTTATTTCCAGCCTAAATTTAGCTTAAAAGATAACACGCTGATTGGATTTGAAGCCTTGGCGCGATGGGTGCATAAAAATGGGCAGTTTATTCCGCCTGATCAATTTATTGCACTAGCTGAGAGCAGTGGTCTGATTGATAAATTGGATCAGCAAATGTTGCGGCAGTCTTGTAAAGCGATTAATACACTTAAAAATTTAGGTATTAACGTGCCTATTTCTGTGAACGTTGCAGGTAATGAAATTATTCGTCCTAACTACTTCGAAAACTTTAAACGACTGCTCGCGGAAGAAGGAGTTTCGAATGAAATGATTGAGTTAGAAATTACTGAGTCCCAAATCATTGAAGAAAAAACTAATATTAACAAGCATTTATCGAATCTCAAAACATTAGGTATACGAGTCAATATTGATGATTTTGGGACGGGCTATTCTTCCTTAGCGTATTTATCTACTTTATCGGTTTCAACCATTAAAATTGATCACAGCTTTGTGTGGCGCATGGAAGAATCCGAGAAAGATTGGGAAATATTGAAGATGATCATCGAACTAGGAAATTTCTTGGGGTTAAGTGTTATTGCTGAAGGTATTGAGACTGAGCAACAAAAAACGCATTTGCTAGCTCTGGGGTGTGAGGATGGTCAAGGTTATTTATTCGCCAAACCTATGTCATTAGACGATACGATCAGCTGGGTTAAAGCAGGTTTGTAATAATATGGCTGTTGGTAAACGGATGTCACAAAAATCATTATTTTGCATTTATTTGTCGGGTATTTTGATTTTTATAGCTTTGCTTAGTTGGGGCAGTTATCGATTCTTTTTAGACAATAAAATTAGTCAGTTAGCATGGAATGAATCAGAAGTATTGTCTCGTAGTGCCAGCGTTTTTAGTCGTGAGATGGGGCATATAAAGCGAGTTACTTTGCTGCTACGCAACAGCATTAATGCTCGCCTATCTTCTCAGAATGCCGCTTCTCAAAACTCAGCCCCGGTTCAAGGCTTGTTATTACCACAGAACGAAAAATCAATTCCCGCTGATTGGGAGGCTCAGGTGGTGGATGAATTTAATCAATTTGCTCGAACATCTAGCCTTATTTCCCAAGTTCGCTGGATTATGCCAGATGGCCAAGAGCACATTCGAATCAACTCTCAGGCTGGTGTCATTACTCGTGTACCAGAGGAACAACTGCAAAACAAATCGGATAGGCATTATGTACAAAATGCACCTACTAACAGCAATGATGTATACATCTCCTCTTTAGATTTGAACATAGAAAATAAAGAAATTGTCCGTCCTTTTCAGCCAACAGTGCGTGGTGTCGTCAGAGTTGATGGTGAGATGCCTGGGTTTTTGGTGGTGAATTACGATTTGAGCAAGTTGTTTGAACTAGTGCGTACTTTTAGTAGTGACGGCGTATATTTAGAAATATTAGATACTAATGGGAGTTGGTTGTTGGCTGCGGATAGAAGTCTTGAATGGGGCGGGATTCTACATTCTGATGACTTGAATTTTAATATCAAAACGCATTTCCCTGCTATTTGGCGACAAATGGATGCGGCGGATGGATTAGAACGAGTCTTTGATGGCCGTCGTTTATGGAGCCTCTTGAATCTGTATATAGATGAAGAAACGGATATCCAGAATTCACAAACACCATCTCTGTATTTTGTTGCGCGCTCAAATTCTGATGCTTTTATGGCATGGCGGACCAATTTGATCTTGTCCATTGCTAGTATCGCTGTTATTAGTTTTTTTGTGATTGCGTGGCTAGTTTGGCGGCAAATTACAGCTCAATTTGAGACCTATCGATTACTGCAACTGGTTCAGCAAGAAAAAGCACAAGCAGAGCAGGTTAACCGTAAACTGAATCTAACGAATAAGCGATTAGTGGATCTTCAGGATGAGTTAGTAGAAACCAGTAAATTATCTTCACTAGGACTTATGGTGGCTGGTTTAGCTCATGAAATGCATACGCCGCTTGGTGGCGTCAGAATGGCTTTATCTTCATGTAAGGTTTTGTTAGATAAAGAAGCCAAGCAACAGCCTTCCGAAGGGCTTGAAAAAATGCAGAACTCCTTGTTAATAGCGGAAAAAAATTTGGTTCGTGCTTTAGATGTAGTTTCTAGTTTTAAGCGTATTGTGTCTGATAGGACCGCTCAGGAGGTTCAGGCCTTTTTCTTTCATAATGTCGTCAATGACATCTTATTTACCTATAAACCTATATTAAAAAAACGTCCTAGTATTTGTATTGACGTTGAATGCCCAGAAGACATTGATATGCTGGGCTACCCTGGAGCCATGTCTCAGATCATTCAGAACCTTATCGATAATGCACTAGATCATGCTTTCCAGCGATTGGATAAAGGCGTTATTACCCTTACGGCTAAAAAAGAACAAGAGAACCTCATACTTGTTATTAGTGACAATGGCAGAGGTCTCTCTCCAGAAATTAAAGCGCATATTTTTGAACCCTTTTTTACTACAGGTAGAACTAAGCAACATACGGGATTAGGGTTACACCTAGTTAGTCAGTGGATTAATAAATTAATGAATGGACGGATAGATGTTGTGTCCGAGCTAGGCGTTGGAACGACATTTACCCTAACGATTCCCCTAAAACAACATGAAGATGATGAGTCAGCGAGCTGACGAATTTTAGCAACTTCTGTCATGCATCGTTTGTTGTAAACAGGTTATTCTGTCGATACTTAATGAATTGACGGAACGAGCAAAGAGCGTGGCATCGATAAAGTACTACGAAAAACGCATGCTAGCAGTATGTGATTACATTTATAAGCATTTGGATGAAGACTTAACAGTCGAAGCTTTATGTGATGTTGCCTGTTTTTCTAAATACCATTTTCATCGGCAGTTCACACATTTCATGGGTGTTGGCGTATTTAAATTTGTGCAGATCTTACGCTTGAAACGGGCTTCTTATGAATTGGTGTTTACTAAAGAAAAACGCATCATTGATATTGCAATGAGCGCGAAATTCGATCACCCAGAATCTTTCTCAAGGGCTTTCAAAAAAGCCTATTCACAATCTCCAAGTGACTTTCGTCGCCATCCAGACTTAGAAAAATTAGGTTTGCACTTTCATAAGCTAGATAGGCAGCTAGAGTCTGACATGACAGTTGATGTCGTGCATTTCGATACGACAAAGATCGCACTGCTAAAGCACCGAGGGGCACCGAGCCGAATCATGGAATCGGTCGCAATATTTAGAAAATGGCGCAAAGCATCTGGTTTATTGCCTATATCGAGAAGTCGAACTTTCAACATTGTTTATGAAGATCCCGCCGTGGTGGCCCCAGAAGATTTTCGCTGTGACATTGCAGCAGAAGTGATGATCGACGTGGACGACAATGAGTACGGCGTCATTAACAGTACCTTAGCTGGTGGTCGCTACGCCGTAGTTCGCCACTTTGGTCCTTATGACAGTATCAGTCGCTGTTTGTACTTCCTTTATGGGGAATGGTTACCAGAGAGTGGAGAAGAGCCGAGAGATGCGCCATGCTTTTTTCAATATCACAACCATTTTCCCGAAGTGGCAGAGCATGAACTCATTACGGATGTTTACTTACCTCTAAAATGAACTTTTCATAGGAGTCAAAGATGTTAGACATTGTTACGCATACCCCAATATGGGTTTGGTTGCTGTTAAGCTTTCTGCTCTATTTGGGCGTAAAACAAAGTCGTGATCGCAAAGTTCCGAAAAACAAAGCCTTTATTCTACCTATCGTGATGATCGTATTTTCATTGCATGGAGTGATATCAAGCTTTGGTGGCGCTTTTGATTCGTTACTGTTTTGGAGTGTCAGCTTTATTGCGACGTTATTGGTTGGCGTATTAATTTTTCCATCGCAACAGACACGTTTTGATGAGTCGATACAATGTTATTTTATAAAAGGTAGCTGGCGACCACTGTTTCTTATTTTGGGAATTTTTACTATTAAATACACCGTTGGCGTGATGGAAGGAATGCAAAGCTCTTTTCTTACTATGTCATCCGTTGTTGATGGATTGTCATTACTTTATGGCGTATTCAGCGGAGTGTTTGCTGCTCGTAGTGTTAGGCTATGGCGCTTGAGCCGTCCGACTCAAGCTTACTCTTCACCTTAAGCCGTTAACGGTCTGGCTTTGGGCTCGCCATCCAGCCCAATGCCATCCAGATTAAACCAATGCTTAACATGACATAGAGCGATGCCGTCCATGATTGCTGCCAATCGTAAAGGGCACCAATCAACACAGGACCAATAGCTGCGAGCGTATAACCGATCAACTGTGCCATACCGGATAGCGCGGCCGCTTGTTTTGGGTTATTGGTTCGCAAGCTGACAAAAGACAAGCCCAAGATAAAGCCCATACTGACACCAAAACCAAACGACACCGACCAAACCCCAGACCAGCTTGGAATGAACAAAAAGCCAGCTAAACTCAAGGAAGTTAGTCCGGTAGCAAACAAACATAATCGTCTGTGGCTTCCTAAACGGTTGATAAATGGCGCTAAAATCAATGAAGGCATCGCACCAGCTAATTGCAAATATCCTTGGTATAAACCAGCTGTTGAATCGGTATAGCCATTGCTCATTAAAATGGCCGGCACCCAAGCAACCACAATGTAATTAATCAATGAGTTGACTGCTAGAAATCCTGCTACTTGCCATGCAGTGATGGAACGCCAAACGGATGTAGATATCTCGACATTGCCGGTTTGCGGCGGTTGATGTTGAGTTATTTTGCAGCTAAACCAGACCACTAAAGGCAACAAAATCAACACACTTTGGCAAGCCAGAGCAAACGACCAACCACTCATCGGCAAGTTAAAAGAGGGCTGTTCCGCATACAGGCTTAATGGCACCGCAAGGCTCGACATTAAAAAGCCGCCGATGCTCATCATCAGCACATAAATCGCAGTGAGTTGAACAACGTAATTAGGAAACTCGCGTTTCAGCAAACTGGGTAACAACACGTTACCGATGGCAATCCCAGCGCCAATAAAAATAGCGCCAATATACAAGGTACTGATCGAGCCAAAAGCACGAATCACCATACCAATGGCGATCAAGCCTACGCCCGAAGCCAAAATACGCTCAATGCGAAAATGACGAGTCAGCCAAGACGCCACAGGTGCAAAAAAACCAAATGCTAACAAGGGCAAGCTGGTGAGCAAACCGGATTGTGAGCTGCTTAAATTCAGATCGGTACTGATTCGATCCAATAATGGCGGCAAGCCCGTGACTGGACCGCGTAAGCTCAATGCCACCAAAAAAATAAACAGAAGTAAAAATGCTGCGTCGTGTTGCGCTAGTTTATGTAATCGTTTCATGGTGTCCATTCAGAAAAAGAGTGATGTCGGGAGAGATTGTCGATTCGCTATTATATGAGTTACTCTGCTTGCTGAATTTAGAGACTTGGACAATAAATTGCGAAATACAGACAAAACCATTTTTGAATCCCTGACCGACCTTTGCTTTGCTGATCACTATCCGCATCGAGTTTTGGTATTGCGTTCCCAATCGGTACCGCACAGTGAAGAAACGCCTTGGCATCATCATCAAAAAGGCCAGCTTGTCTTGCCTTTAACTGGCGTAGTGACCAGTTTTATCGATGACAAAATGTGGCTCGTGCCGCCGCGTTGCGCAGTTTGGATTCCCAGCAATGTCATGCATCGTAACCAGATCTCGCCTCATGCCGATGTCTGTATGCTCTTTGTCGACAGCACCGATTTAGCGTTGCCAGAGATCGCTTGTACCTTGACGATCACACCCTTTGTACGCGAGCTAATACTCCACCTGCATACGCAACAAGATTACGAAAAAACCGATCCGGCAACCGATCGACTGGTCGATGTCTTGCTCGATCAACTTATTCAGCTAGAACGCGAAGAGTTTGATTTTCCCATTCCCGATGAACCCACCCTCAATCGCTTGGCGTTGGAACTCATCGCCAGGCCCAATGAAAAACGTACCTTAGGTGAATGGGCCAGCGACTTCGCCATGAGCGAACGCACTTTAGCCCGTATGATCAAACGCCACGTACAACTTACCTTTGGTCAATGGCGCAGTCAGCTGCACATAGTCTTGGCCTTGCAAAAGCTCGCCATCAACCTGCCCATCCAAACCATCTCCGAAGAACTCGGCTACGACTCCGTCAGCGCCTTCATCACCTTCTTCAAAAAAGCACTGGGCAAATCCCCAAGACAATATCGGATAGAGAGATGGGGGAAGGAGTGAAGTTTTAAAAATAGACATAATAATATCCAAAAATTCCTATTTTAGTCTAAATTAGATACTATTATATCTGTATTTGTGCGAAGAGGTGTTTCTATGAGTCATTTCCTATTGCTTGATGATAGCGATGTACAGCAAGCCTTTGCCGCTCATCTACGTCGCTTGCGAGAACAAGAGAAATTGTCTCGCGATGCATTAGCCGCTCGTAGTGGCGTCCCCGCTCCAACCATCAAAAAGTTCGAACTGACAGGGCAGATTTCCTTTCGTCAGCTATTACTGCTCTGGCAAAGTCTCGATGATCTATCTCGGCTCTTTGCGTTGACTCAAAATACAGCAAATAATCAATCTAGTATGCCAACGTCTATTGAAGAGGTGTTGAAAAATGGCTTTTAAACCGATCCAAAAATTGCTTGTTCAACGCACACTTTCAACTGGAGAAAGTATGGATGTTGGTATGTTAGCGCAAAATCAACAAGGCGTTTTTTTTCAGTACAACACTGATTATCTTCAGCAATTTGGTAACTTATCTCCGATTACTCTTAAGCCTAATACAGACTTACAACGGGCACCAAAAGCGCCTCATCACGGAATTCATGGAGTATTTGGCGATAGCTTACCTGATGGTTGGGGGTTGCTGTTACAAGATAGAATATTTCGTCAGAATGATATTTTACCTGCGCAAATTACCGCAATGGATCGGCTAGCGTTTGTCGGCGATTCTGCGGTGGGCGCGCTCTCTTTTAGCCCTGAATCGAATTTCAAACAGTATGACGACGTTGATATAGATATTCATACGCTAGGCTTGGAAGCACAGAGTGTGTTTGATGGACAAGCAGAAGATGTGTTGATGGCTTTAGTCGCTGCTGGTAGCTCAGGTGGCGCAAGACCAAAAGCCCAAGTGTATCTTGATTCAAATAACCCAGCTCATTGGCGGACTCAAGCTCAAAAAAATGATGAAGCTTGGCTCGTTAAGTTCACCTCAAAAAACCTAGCACTGGGTCATGAAGAAGGCTTATGTGAAGCCGCTTATCTTTCTTTGGCGGAAAAAGCAGGGCTTCAACCGCAGGAATGGAAACTAATAGAAGCGCCCGCGAAATCCGGAGCGAGCCATTGGCTGGCTTTAAAACGCTTCGACAGAGTGCTAAACAAACAAGGGACTTTGGGGCGTTTACATATGCACAGTGCTTGTGGCTTATTAGACGCTGACTTTCGAGTACCAAGTTTAGACTACGAAGACTTAATCAAACTGAGTCGACATCTTTGTAAGTCGCCTATGATCGGACAAATGCAATTTCGTCGAGCCATGTTTAACTTGTTTGCCTGTAACCAAGACGACCACAGTAAAAACTGGGCCTTCTTACAAGATGACGCTGGCAATTGGCAGCCGGCGCCTTTCTATGACGTTACCTTCAGCCCACATCCGTTTAGTGAACAAGCCACGTCATTTATGGGTTATGGAAAGAAACCACCGTTAAAAGCCATTCAAAAACTCGCCACCACCGCCAGCTTCGCGAACTGGCACCAAGCCCAACAAGCAATAGAAGAAATGGTAGAGTCTCTTTCGGGTTTTCGTGATACCGCTTTATCACTAGGTGTGAAAGCCGATACTGTGCGTCTGATAGAGAAACAACTGGATGCCTGCTGGCAAGACAATAAAGGTTTATTGGGCTGATTTTAGGTTATATATAAAAAGCATGAAAAATAGACATGTCATAAGAATTTGGTTCTTTCATGTCGAAAAAATTGAATAATTTCGACATGAAAGCTTGTTACGTCGATGGCATCGGCATATGTCTTATAAAAGTTTATACATATCGGACGTTTAATATAAAGCTGCTTTTGCTTAACTATGGCGAATAATGGTGATTAACACCGCGGCTTTTAATACGGATGATCATTTAAGGATGTATGGTTTCCTTTTGTAAGTCTGCCTGGTCTAATAGTTTAGATATACTCACCTCATTCAAAGGATTATGAATCACTCATGCAGCAAGTTGGCATCTACGAGCAGTTGATTACTCAACTGATTTCTTCGCGATTAGATAAACAATCTTTTTATATTGGTGAGCGCCAGCTTGAGGCAAGTGAAGCCGGTGTTTGGCTTTCCCGATTCTTGAGTCGTATTTTAGAGTTTGCCGTGAACTCTATTCCGTCTGGAGATGATCAGCTACAAGAGCAAATCCACTTTGCGAACCAGCTAATGCTATGGCTCAAAGAGCGACTGCAAGATGATGATTTTATTGATGAAAACCTACTGGATTGCCAAGGTAGAATACTTACTGCGTTGTATGAGTTAGAAAATCCTGTTGCTGCGAACTTAAAGCAATATGTAAAAGATATTTTTCCTCTGACTGGATTAACTCAAAGTGAGCTTTTTTGTGGCAGCAATGCGGGTTTATCGCTTGAGTCTGAGCTGAAAAGAGAAATTCTTTCCGCCGATAAAATTTACTGGTTGGTGTCCTTTATAAAATGGGCTGGTATTCGAATCTTTCGACGAGAGCTTGAAGAATTTACTCGAAGTGGTCGAGAGTTAAAAATTATTACGACCTCATACATGGGCGCCACCGATGCTAAAGCGGTAGAGTATTTAGCTAGTCTCCCTAATACCGAAGTAAAGTTAAGCTATAACACCGAGCGAGAACGGCTTCATGCTAAGAGTTATCTGTTCTTGCGTGATACAGGCTTTCATACAGGTTATATCGGCTCATCCAATCTGTCTCATTCTGCACTTACCAATGGCCTTGAATGGAATTTAAAAATCACGTCGCAAGAAATCCCACACATTATCAATAAATCACTGAGTACGTTTGAAACCTATTGGGCATCGAATGAGTTTGAAGAGTTTAATGGTGATGCTACCAGTTCTGAGAAATTGAAACGGGCTTTGAGGCAACAGCGAGGTGATAGTGATACTAGTCAGTCGCATTTTTTCGACATCACCCCTTTTCCACATCAACTCGAAATTTTAGAGCAGTTAGCCGTTGAGCGTAGTGTTCATCAACGTTTTAGAAATCTTGTTGTAGCCGCTACGGGAACAGGAAAAACGCTTATTTCTGCGTTTGATTTTGCCCAGTTTTTAAAGACTAAACCTAACGCTAACTTTCTATTTATTGCCCATCGTGAGGAAATATTAAAACAAGCGCGTTCGGCTTATAGAGGTGTGTTGCGAAATGGATCGTTTGGTGAACTATGGGTCGGCAGCCACACGCCGGAACATTACCGCCAACTGTTTGTCTCTATTCAGACTCTTAACAGTCAGTTAGAGCAGTCAAACTTAACCGCAGATTTTTATGACTACATTGTGATTGATGAAGTCCATCACATTGCGGCGAGCAGTTATCGTAAAGTATTAAACTATTTTCAGTCGGATATTCTATTAGGTCTGACAGCGACGCCGGAACGTCATGACGGCGGTGATATTCTTGCTGATTTTGGTGGTGTCATTGCCGCTGAGCTGCGCTTACCAGAAGCGATTAATCAACGTCACCTTTCTCCTTTTCAATACTTTGGGATAGATGACGAGACTGATCTGCGTAATATCTCGTGGAGCCGTGGTCGTTATGATATTGCTCAGCTGACAAACCTATACACACATAACCAAGCACGTTTTGATAAAATATTGCTGAGTTTGCAGGAGATCGTAACGGATCTTAACCAAATGAAGGCATTGGCCTTTTGTGTGAGCCGTGATCATGCGAATTACATGGTGCGACAATTGCTGTTAAAAGGCGTTAAGGCTGACGTACTTACCAGTGATAACAGTAATGAGCGTCAGCAGAAGCAACAGGCAATTCGGTCCGGTGAAATTAATGTGTTGTGTGTCGTCGATATCTTTAATGAGGGAGTTGATATCCCAGAAGTCGATACCTTGTTGTTTTTACGACCGACGGAAAGTCTAACCATTTTTTTACAGCAGTTAGGCCGTGGTTTACGCTTGGCTAATGGTAAAGAATGTTGCACCGTTTTGGATTTTGTCGGTAACTCTCGTCCAGAATACGATTTTGCCAGTAAGTTCAGAGCGTTAGTCGGCAAAAGTAATCGAGCGATTAGTGATGAAGTTAAACAGGGCTTCCCTCAAGCACCACTTGGTTGTCGTATTGAATTGACAAGGCGCACGCAAGACATGGTACTGCAGAATATTCGTCAAGCCAGTGTAACTCGTACTCGATTGTTAGGACTGATTCGTCGATTCGATCAGCATTCTACATTAGATTTATCGCTGTCTAATTTTCTTAAAATTTATCCGCAGGTGAGTTTAGAGGATATTTATAAAGCGGATAGTTGGAGTGCTCTAGTCAATGCTACCAATACGAATGAAGTTCGAGAGATCGATAATGTTGAGTTACAAAACATTTATAAACGGGCAATTGATACTCGATTTCTAGTTTGTGACTCTTATAGCTATTTGAGTTTTTTGCGTGACTTATGCTTGAGCAAGTTTGTATTGAGCGACGATATGGATCAACGAATGGCGCTCATGTGCCATTATGACTTTTGGCAAAAAAGTGGTATTGAGTTGGGTTTTTCTTCGCTGCAAGCGAGTCTGAAAGCGCTTGATAATGTGCATTTACGAGCTGAGCTTGTTGATGTATTAACGATTTTAATAAACCGTATTCAGCATCAAGAATTACCTATGTTAGATATGATATCTAATCCGCTAATGTCACATGCTCGCTACACTCGGGAGCAAATTTTGGTCGGCTTTGGCGCGTCAACATTTGAAAAACGTTCGCCTGCTCGTGAAGGTGTGTTAGAAATCAAAGAAGATAATGTAGAGATTTTATTTGTCACACTGAATAAAAGTGAAAAGCAATTTTCTCCTACTACCATGTATCACGACTACGCAATTAACGAGCACTTATTTCATTGGCAGTCGCAAAACAGTGCGCGACCAGATAAAGGAAAAGGACTTGGCTATGTCGAACAGAATGAAAATAGCAAGCGTGTTTTCTTATTTGTACGTGAACAAAGCAAAGATGAAAATGGCCGTACAATGAGTTTCGTGAATTTTGGCGAAGTGAATTATATTGCTCATACGGGTTCTCAACCAATGAGTATCACATGGCGATTACAGCAAGCCATACCAAACTTTATGTGGAAACAAGCGGCTAAACTGGCTGTGGGGTAGAAAGTGTTTTTGAAACGCAATGTAAGAGAGTGAAAAGCCATGATCACCAAATTAATCCGCAATAGCACGGCTGAGTTTTTGATTTTTACTGGTCAATCTGGTGAGCAGAGCATTGAGGCCCGTTATGAAGAAGACACTATTTGGCTTTCCCAAAAGCTGATTGCTGAGCTGTTCGATGTTGATGTCCGAACGGTCAGTGAGCATTTCAAAAATATATTTCAATCAGCCGAACTCAATGAAGAAGCAGTTATCCGGAAATTCCGGATAACTGCTTCTGACGGTAAAAATTATAATACGCAGCATTACAATCTAGACGCCATTATCTCTGTCGGTTATCGCGTGAATTCTGTGCGAGCGACTCAGTTCCGTCAGTGGGCGACTCAGGTGTTGCGAGATTTTTCTATCAAGGGTTATGTGATCGATAAAGAGCGCATGGAGAACGGAAGCTTTCTGGGTGAAGATTACTTTGAGCGCTTGCTGGAAGAAATTCGTGAAATTCGCCTTTCTGAACGACGTTTTTATCAGAAGATCACCGATATTTACGCAACCAGTGTTGATTACAATAAAAATGCGCCAACCACTCAATCCTTTTTTGCGACAGTGCAAAACAAACTGCATTTTGCGATTCATGGACAGACTGCCGCCGAGTTGATCAAAGCGAGAGCCGATAGCAGTAAGCCAAATATGGGGCTGACTCATTGGGCGAAAGGGCCAGAAGGAAAGGTGTTAAAAACCGATGTGGGCGTAGCTAAAAACTATCTCAGTCAGGATGAGCTCCAGTCGTTAGGGCTGATCGTCAACACGTATCTTGATTTAGCGGAAAGTCGTGCAAGACGCAATATTCCCATGACGATGGAAGATTGGTCGAAGCGGTTGAATATGTTCTTAGAGTTTGACGATAGAGATATTTTGACTAATGCCGGATCAATCAGCGCAAAAATCGCCAAAGACTTTGCGGAATCAGAATTTGAGAAGTATCGAGTCGTACAGGATCGTTTATTTGAAAGTGACTTCGATAAGATGATCAAAAAGGTTGAGAGTGAAGGATCGGGGGATAAGTAAAACATGACGCCTAAGCCTAGATGTGAAAAAACCGGCTAAAGCCGGTTTTTTCACCTTAACGGCCAGCGTAACTTAATCGCTGCGTACAAGGCTGAGTCGTAAGACTTATAATAGTGATCATTTTGGTAACTTTAAATTCGATATAAGCTATTAATTTTATAAAATTTATAATCTTAGACTATATAAAGGCGAGTTATTCTATTTTTGCCAGAGTGCTAGAGAAAACGTGGTGTAGGCTTAAGCAAATTATCGGTCTATAAATGATTTATATATTAGTCTTATGGAGCTTTTTATGAATATTCAAACTGTGTCATACCTAAAAGCAAACGCGAATAATCTCTCTTTAGATGATCCTTTGCACGTCTCTCAGAACGGCAAAGAGGTGTATGTTGTGCAGGCCTCGCAGGCTTACTATGAGCCGCAAGAAACCATTGCTTTACTTAAGCTGATCAACCTTTCTGAGCGTAGTTTGAACCAAAAGGGCGAGCTGTCCTTGGACGAAGCATTTGACGCCTAAGCCTTTCCAAGTTATCGCCACGCCAATGTTTAAAACGACATTTAAATCTTATTATCTATCGAGTCGATGAAGAGGCTAACAAGGTTGTACTGATTGCTTTGATGGACAGTCGACAAAGCATTGAGCCGCTGCTTTATGAAACCATGCTGGTGCTGTAGATGATGAAAAAGCCCGCTTCTACTATTATGCGTAGAAGCGGGCTTTTCAATTTGGGACTTTACTTAAAAGAACGACTTATTCAGTGGCGTCATGAATCGTTTCTTTTGTGCTTTCGTAGGCTTTTGAGGAATCTTCTTTCACACCTTCCCAAGTATTGGAGCAGCCAGCTAGTACCAGTGTTACCGCAATTGCTAATAATGGAAGCTTCATGTTTAAACCTCTCTTTAATATGAGTCATTACAGATTAGCAAAAAGTTTTGTAAAGAATGGTCCACTATTTTGATTTAACTTAGAACATATGTTTTTTTACAGACTGTTTTCTATTCCCTGCTTACTGTAAACCTTATAGGAAAAATTATTGACATCAAAATAGATTGATCTTATTGGGCTCTAGCATAGAATGACGTCAATTTAGCCCTATTTGGGGATGATTTAGTATTGAGGTAATAGATGCCCAGTTCAACAGCGGTTGTAACGAATTCCATGCGTCAGCGTTTAAAGACGTTTATTGAGAACTCGACAATACAACGTATTTTATTGGCGTTGATTTTAATCAATGCCGTTATTCTCGGATTAGAAACCTCGCCTGATGTGATGACAACAGCGGGCTCGTTTTTGATGGCATTGGATAAAGCCATATTGGCGGTGTTTGTTATTGAGCTCACTATTCGTTTGCTTGTGCACCGTTTTGCTTTTTTCAAAGACGGTTGGAATGTATTTGATTTTATTGTCGTGGGGATCGCATTAGTCCCAGCCAGCGGTCCTTTTGCTGTGTTGCGCGCGCTCAGAGTATTACGTGTATTACGCGTACTTACTTTCGTGCCATCAATGAGAAAAATTGTCGGTGCTTTAATCAAATCCCTGAATGGCATGTTGTCCATCGCCATGGTGTTGGGACTTGTGTATTACGTGGCTGCGGTGATGGTAACCAAGCTATTTGGTGAGGCTTTTCCAGAGTGGTTTGGCAGCTTAGGCGCTTCACTGTATACACTGTTCCAAGTCATGACCTTAGAAAGCTGGTCCATGGGTATTGCACGACCAGTGATGGAAGCCTTCCCTTACGCTTGGGCGTTCTTTATTCCTTTTATACTTATTGCCACTTTTACCATGCTCAACCTTTTCATCGCCGTCATCGTCAACGCTGTTCAGACTATGCATGACGATGATATCAAAGACGAGCTAGATGCTGAAAAAGCGACACAGCAGCAGTTATTGGAGCAAATGCAACAACTCCAACTCGAATTAAAGGCATTACGTCGAGACATTAATAAACCGCAGGAATAAGAAGGCGAGCCAAATTAAACCTATAGGCTATTACTACTTATTGGATGTTTGATGTAAGGCCGCTTTTCTCAACGTGTTGGGGCTCTAAACCTCATATACTAGAGATTGATTTCGGCCGTTTTCTTTAGCTTGATAAAGGGCTTTGTCAGCTTGGTTTATGCTGTTTTTTAGAATGGGGTTTTCTAAATCTATAGCTGCAATACCCGCGCTAATGGTGAAGTTAACGGATTGAGTGTTATTTAGTATTACAGTTGCTTTTGCTAGTTCTTGTCGTATCTGTTCAACCAAGTTGAATGCTTCACCTATTGATGTATTGGTCATTAAGATAATAAATTCCTCGCCGCCATAACGCGCTAAGACATCTTGTTGGCGACATTCCGCCATTAAGGTATTGGCCACTTGAATAATGACCTTGTCACCAAAGCTGTGCCCATGTGTGTCATTGACTTTCTTAAAGTGGTCAATATCAAGCATCGCTATGGCTGCGGGTTGCTGGAGCTGTTTGGCTTGCTGCAATAGATATTCTGCTTCTGTATTGAAGTGACGTCGATTAAATAGTTGAGTGAGTGAATCTGTCGACGCTAATAATTTCAGCTCATCTTGCGCGGCCTTCATGGTTTCCAATGAACGAATGCGATACGCAATGATGAGAGATAATACCAGCGCCTCAAGCATGATACCGATGCCAACGCCGTGGCTATTGATATAAGTAAATTCGGCTTTGCCTTTGTAAAATAACACGGCCATGGTGCTAAATATGGCGAATAGACCGTGACCCAGCAAAAAGAAAGGTGCGATAGGATGCTTTCGGATCAGCATAGAAATAGTCACAGAAATACTGACGACCATCATGATAGCTGCCAAAGTACTGGAATAGTTAAGGGCCGTTATCATATCAAACAGGCCATAAACAAAGTCACAGATTAGTAAGGTAAGAATTGAAAGCAGTGCCCAATGCTCTATGGGGTATTTCTTCTTAGTTTCAAAAATATTGATCATGAAAAGCAGTAAGAATATAGGCATAGCCACTAGCGATAAATGCCATTTTAAGGTGATCGAGCCGTACACATTAAAAAGGTCAGCGAGTAATCCATAAGAGAGCGCAACCCAAAAACCACCAGCAACTAGATAGCAGGCGTAAAAGAAGTGCTCTCTTAAACGCGAAGAAAAGAATAGCAGGAAGTTGTAGATTATCAGTGCCAATAACATACCGGCAAGCAAGGCGATGTCTGTGTATAAACCCAATAAGGCTCTTTTTGACTGGTCTTCATCGTATAGATTAAGAGTGAACCATTGATGCGAAAAAGACTGGCTTTTGACAAACAATGTTTTGTGCTGGTTCGGCTCTAATGTGATATCAAACACAGCGCTACCACGATACATCCACTGTTGTGTTTCTTTTCTATCCATATCAAGCACGCGTTCACGGGTTAGCGTGCCATTTACTACTTCATAAAGTTCTACTTTGTGATTGTGATACGCATAAGGATGGTGAAGATACACTTTAATTGGCGTCGTATTTTCGTTCTCAATTTCGATTTTCGCCCACGTCATCCTTGATGTTGTGCCTAATGACACGCCATTTGGAGATAACTGGAACTCTTGTTTTTGTACATCCGAGAAAAGCATTTTCTCTGTTTTATCAACAAAGTATCCCATCTGAAATTGCTCTAATTTTACAGATGAACCTTGAATGACTTGCGTGGGAATATCAGCCAGAGCCACAGCAGAGACTAAAACGCACCACAGCATTATAAATAAACGAGTAAAAAGTAGTGGGCGATTAAACATCATGAATCATCTTCCGTAACGAGAGCTGTGTTTTGCATTGTTCGTTGAGAAATGCATTCTAACCGATTGATCAAAAAAAGATCGTGTGTGAATTGTTTGGATTTGTAGCGCTGTTATTAAGAAGATAATAAGAAGGGTATGGGGAATATCTGCATTTCAGATGATATTCCCCAGAGCATGATTATTCGATGTTTTGGATCTGTTCTCTCATTTGTTCAATCAGAACTTTCAATTCCACGGCGCTTTGTGTAGTTTCCACGACGATGGATTTAGATGAAAGCGTGTTGGCTTCACGGTTGAGTTCTTGCATTAAGAAATCGAGGCGGCGGCCGATTGGACCGTTTTGTTGTAGCTGACGGCGCACTTCTTTGGTGTGTGTCGCTAGGCGATCCAGTTCTTCGGCAACGTCGGCTTTTTGTGCCAGTAGGACGATTTCGGCTTCGACGCGCATTGGGTCTAGGTCGACTTTGGCGGCTTCGAGTTTATCGAGTAAGTTTTGTTTCTGCGCGGCGATGATTTCAGGCAGTTTTGCTTGTACTTCTACGACGATGGCATCGATGGCATCTAAGCGCTGTTCGATGATATCTTTCAGCTGCGCGCCCTCACGTAGGCGAACTTGGATCATTTCGTCGACAGATTTATTAAAGAGCTCTACGACGGCTTTTTTCATCATTTCAAAGTCGCTGCCTTCGTCACTGAGAATGCCTGGCCATTTGAGAATGTCGAGTGGGTTAGCCGGGTCTAGATCTTTAAACCAAGTGCCGAGTGTATCGATGGCGTTTGCCAAAGCTTGGGCGTTGCTTGGATTAATGGTTAAGTTGGTAGCCGCTTTGTCTACGCCTTGAAAACGCAGTTGGCATTCCAGTTTGCCGCGGTTTATTTTTTTGCGCAGCACGTCACGAAAAGCAAATTCAAGCTCGCGGAAGTTTTCTGGTAGACGAAAGCTAGGTTCTAGGTAGCGCTGATTCACCGAGCGAACTTCCCAGCTGATGGTTCCCCAATCGTATACGGCTTCTTGGCGAGAGAAGGCTGTCATGCTTGCTGTCATGTTGGATACCTAAGTAAAAAATAAATAGAGAGAGAAAAACAAAGGCGATATTGTAGCCTAACGAGACTGTGTTCGACAGGTTTGCTAAATGTCATGTTTTCCCGTCGCTGGGGGCGCAATTTTGTGTGGGTTCGTTATAATTGCGCCTTTATGATGGTTTATCGACAGAGAGAGCAAGTATGCGTCCAAGCGGAAGAGAAGCAGATCAATTACGTCCACTTAAAATCACACGTAATTTTACCAAACATGCCGAAGGCTCGGTGCTGATCGAATGTGGCGACACGAAAGTTATTTGTACTGCGACTGTGGTTTCTGGTGTGCCGCGTTTTTTGAAAGGCAAGGGCCAAGGTTGGATCACAGCGGAATACGGTATGTTGCCTCGTTCTACACACAGCCGTATGGATCGTGAAGCGGCTCGCGGTAAGCAAGGCGGCCGTACGGTTGAGATTCAGCGTTTGATTGGCCGCTCTTTACGCGCGGCGGTGGATCTTAAAAAATTGGGCGAGAACACGATCACTATTGACTGTGACGTGATTCAAGCCGACGGCGGTACTCGTACAGCATCTATAACTGGCGGCTTTGTTGCTTTGGCTGATGCTATGCGTGTATTGGTTGAGAACAAAAAAGTAAAAGAGAATCCAATCGTGTCACAAATTGCTGCGATTTCTGTGGGTGTCTACAAAGGCGTTCCAGTATTGGATTTGGATTACCCAGAAGATTCTAATGCCGAAACGGACATGAACGTCATCATGAACGACAAAGGTGGCTTCATTGAGATCCAAGGTACAGCAGAAGGCGAAGCATTCAGCGACGAGCATATGATGGGCATGTTGGCAGTTGCTCGTAAAGGCATTGCAGAAATTATGGAAGCACAGCGTGCGGCCTTGTTCGACAAATAAAAGTTGATAAATAAGAACGGACAAAGAAGAGTTCGATAAATAAAAATCGAGACTCGTATATTCCGGTTTTCTAAAATCTAGCATCGGCTAGATTTTTTTTGTCTGTTATATGGTTTGGTGGTTAGTTTTTTGCAATGTAACAATTTGCAACGAAGCAAGCTGGACGATGTATAAAGCTTGAGTCACTTTGTATTCTGCTGCATATTTGAACGATAAAAAAATAGGCTGTGACAGCCTAACTTTCCCTAGAGTAGAGAGGATAATAGAGTTTAATGAAAGGAGCTAATCATTTTTTAATCTCTTGTACTTTGGGCTGTTTGTTAATGCCTGCCACATCTATTTATGCCGAAGAAATTGTTTTACATACTATACATTTACCGCCTCATATTATTGATTCTGCTGAATTACCACCGCCATCAGATTTTGGGAAAGTGGAGGCTGTATATGGTTTTGATGTGGATGTGTTGCGCGCAGCTTATGCAACACAAGGCGTTACGGTACGAATTGAGTTAACACCTTGGAAGCGTATTATGCGAGACGTTGAGGAGGGTTTAATATTGGGCGCAGTGTCTTGTAGACCGCTCCCTATACGCGAAAAATTCGCTTTTTTCTCAACACCTCTCAGTGATTCTGCTAATGCCTTTGTGACTCGTCGTTCTTTCTTGGATGATGATGTTTCGACCTTGGCTGTTTTAAAAAAATTCCATGTATCTGCCGTAAATGGTTGGTCTCAGACCGATATCTTGGACAGCGCAAAAATACCTTATTCTTCAGTCTCTGGATTGGATCAGGGGATTAATCTGGTGTTGCGACGCAACCAAGATATTTTCATGACAGAACGCGACAGTGCTATTTTTGCAGCCCAGCGCATGGGTGTAATAGATCAGCTTAGTTTTTATGATGTTGCTGAGTTGGGACTGGATTATTACTCTGGCTGTTTTAGTAAAAAATATCCAGATGCTGAAAAATGGCGTGATGTATTAAATAAGGGTTTGAAAGAGTTGGATGAAAACGGCAAAAGGGATGAAATATTCAAGCGATATGGATTTTCTTCCTTGCCTAATTAGCAGCCTATACACCGCGAGGGATTATGCTACCACTGCACAAGCGTCTATCTTACAAACAAGCTAAATGGGCATTAGTGCTGATATTGTTGCTTAGTCTGTCGATGAGTACTTTTCAAATTGTTATTGATTGGCAGGATGAAAAAGCCACTATTCAGAATCAAGTCATGTCGACCTTACATATTGTCGAAAATGCCGCGACGGAAGCGGCATATTCTTTAGATGAAGAGCTAGCTAAAAAAGTACTGACAGGCTTAATGCGTTCAAATAGTTTTTACAAGGCGCGCTTGGAAGACGATTTAGGTACTGAATTAGCAAGCTCGTATCGTTCTTTAGAACCTTTGTCGTTACGTTGGTTATCTGAAAAGGTGTTTAGCGGCTTGCCACAACATTTTAGTTTGCCGTTAATGCGTAACAACCATTTGTCTGTTGGAACTCTTATGGTAGCCATTGACAGTGGTACGGTAACCAATGGTTTTATCCGTCGAAATATTCGTTTAATCACTACGTCCCTAATGTCGGCTTTTTTGCTAGGTGCAGCGATGTTTATGCTGTTTTATGTGCAGATATCGCATCCACTATCACGACTAATTGATCAATTGGGCCAGTTAGAAAGAGAAGATAATGATCCCGCCCAGTTGAAATTTAAACAAACGGCTCGAGAAGACGAATTAGGAATTTTAGCGCGCACTATTACCGCGCTTTGGCATAAACGGAAGAAGGTCGAAACTGAGCTGGCAAAAAGTGAGGCGTACTTTAAAGCGGTTTTGCATCAGTCCAGTGAGTGTATGTTGCTGACGAACTTGAAAGGCCAGATATTAGATTGTAACAGCGAGACGTGCCGTTTATTAGCTTATGATAAGCCCACTTTATTAACGCTAACCATTCAAGAAATTGATCCTGAGCAAACACCTAGTTTACTTAGAGAGTGGACGAATAATTCACAGGGCGACCCTAAAATATTCGAAGCGCAGTATCGTCGCAGTAGTGGTGTAAGTTTTCCGGTTGAGGTGTGTGGGAACATCATTACTTTGGACCATGAAGCGCATTTTTTGGCGTCTTTTCGGGATATTACGCAACGTAAATTAGACCAAGAGCAAGTTAAGTTTTTGGCCTATTATGATGCTTTGACCAATTTGCCTAATCGACGATTTTTAAATCAGAACATCGAAAAAGTCATCACCACCGCACAGAATAATGGCCATATTGGTGGTTTGTTGTTTATCGATTTGGATCGCTTTAAAAATATCAATGATTCCATGGGGCATCACGTTGGTGATGCGCTTTTGGTGGAAGCCTCAAAACGTATTCTAGCCTGTTTGTCACAAGCTGATATTGCGGTCCGCATGGGCGGTGATGAATTTGTGTTATTGATTCCTGTATTGGGAGGTAACGGCGAAGAAGCTCAAAGCAGAGTCACTTTACTGGCAGAAACCTTGCTGTCACAGCTATGCCAGGTGTTTCGTTTAGAGCAAACGGATTTATTTATCTCTGCGAGTATTGGTATTAGCTTGTTTCCTTTTGATGGTGCGAATGATGCGCAGATATTACGTCAAGCTGATACTGCCATGTACGAAGCGAAAGAAAGCGGCCGTAATGCATACCGTTTTTATCGACAAGAAATGCAGCAGCAAGTTGCCGAGCGAGCTGCGTTAGAAAAAGCTCTACACCGTGCGATTAGCAACGATGAGTTTTATTTAGTTTATCAGCCTCAAGTGAATGAGCATGGCCAATTGATAGGCTTTGAAGCGCTCATTCGCTGGAGTAATGAAGAGCTAGGATTAGTGCCACCAAATCGTTTTATCCCAATAGCGGAAGAAATTGGTTTAATTTACGACGTCGGAAACTGGGTTCTAGAAAATGTCTGTCAGCAATTAAAGGCGTGGCAAGATATTGGCCTTCCGCCGACTTTTAAAGGCGTGGCGATAAACATCAGTCCGTATCAGTTTGCTAAGGAGAGCTTTGTTGAAAGCGTCTGCGATGTGATCGGCCGGACTCAAGTTGATTCAAGCTTGCTCGATTTAGAAATCACCGAAGGTATGTTGGTCGAAAATATTGCTTCTGTTGCTGAAAAAATGTGGCGACTCAAAGAGCATAATATTCGTTTTTCTATCGATGACTTTGGAACTGGGTATTCGTCGCTGCGTTATTTACAGCATTTCCCTATTAACCAGCTAAAAATTGATCAGTCGTTTGTGCGAGATCTGACTAGTGATCCACAGAGTCATGTCATCATTAATACAATCGTGTCTATGGCGACTCACATGAACTTGTCAGTACTCGCTGAAGGCGTAGAGCATGAGGTAGAAAAATATATTCTAGAAAACATGGGCTGCGCGAAATATCAGGGTTATTTCTTCTCTAAACCTGTAAAAGCCGACACAGCAACTCAATATCTCTCTGGCGATATCACGTTTCCATTGCAGTACCAAAACGCTTAATAGCAAGAATGGCGTTAAATGTCAGTCATTGTGCGCGTTTTTGCGCCTTACAATATTGTGCTTCTTTGCCATTATCTATTCACAATAAAAATAAGGAGAAGCAAGGTGAAGAAACTGATTGGTGTTGGAATCGTTGCCGCTATGGTGTTTAGTTCTGGCGCGCAAGCATCAGGCGATGTTTTAGCAGGTAAGTGGATGTTGCAAGATGCAGATAGCACTCAGGCCAAGTTAGACGTGGCGGTTGAAAACGTGGCGCAAGAGATGAACTTTTTTATTCGTGCTTTGGCGCGACCTGTATTGAAAAAGCAAACGCAAATTTGTCAGCAATGGTTATTGGATTGGCAAGCCACACAGTTCCAGTTCCAGTGTGACGATGCTAAAGCCGATACCATACCGCTTACTGCTAATGGCGAAGTGATCAAGAAAGACGAAGAAGGCGTTGAGATCTCTGGCACGTATCAGCAAACTAGCGATGCAGTGGTTGTAGTGCTTGAATCTGAGCGAGGCAAGCGCACTAATACTTGGAAACAAGTTGGCGAGAACGAGCTGCTGTTCACCGTTAAATTAGAATCTGAAAAGCTACCGACGCCTTTGACCTGGTCTTTGACTTATAAAAGATAAGCATTACTGGGAAGTAATATTCACTGCGAATTTTATTCATGAAAAAGCCCCAATAGGTTGATGTCTATTGAGGCTTTTTAGTAGTAGCCAATTACTTGGTTACTTTAGTGAAAAATCAATGGTATTAACGCTTAACGGCACCTGTTGGAGCAAATTTAGCGCCATCAAGTGGTGAGTTCTTCTGAATGTATTCCACTAGAACGTCTGCATCTACATAACCTGAGTTAACGTAGTTTGGATGATCAACGATTTTAGGGTAACCATCACCACCTGAAGCAGAGTAGTTGTTCATCGCGATGCGGTAAGTTTTGCTAACGTCCAGCGCTTTACCGTTGACCATGATGTTAGTCGCTTTGCCATCTTTAAGTGTCAAAGATACACCGCTGAATTGAGCAAATGCACCAGTTCCCGCTTGTTTCGCTGCTGCTGCAGAAAGGTAATCTGTTAGCTCATTGGCAGTGAAATCAACATACGACACCATGTTGCCGAAAGGCTGAACTTTCAAAACGCTTTTATAAGTAACGACACCTTTTTCTAAGTTGTCACGGATACCACCAGAGTTCATAACGCCGATATCCGCATTCACTTTTTGCTTCATTGCTAGAGCAATCAAGTTACCTAAGTTGGTTTCTTGGTTACGAACGACATCGCGGTCACCAACGAAGTCTGTGTCAGAGAAGCCAATCTCGATATTAAGCTCTTTCTGACCTTTTTCTTGGAACGGCGTTAACATATCAAGCATGGTTGGATCTTGGGCGATTTCGTCTTCAATGAAAACACGTTCAGACTTGCCATCTGCATTAGTGACTTTTTTCTTCAAGTTAACCGGAATAAGTTTGTATTGAGACCAAACAATCGCGCCATTTTTGTAGACAAAGTCTAGGCGACCTACGTATTTACCCCATTCATGCGCTTGCAGAATCAGCGTACCGTTTTGCTCATCAGGTTGGAAAAGTGGGTTTTGAGAATGGCCACCCACAATTACATCAATACCAGGAACTGTACGTGCTAGCGTTACATCGCCAGGTGCATTGCCACCGTAGTTACCATCTTGGTAGTGACCCATGTGAGTAACCGCAACGACTAAGTCAGCTTTTTTACGCAGTTCAGGGATCAATTTTTTAGCAACAGTAATAGGTGATTCGATCTTGATGCCATCTAGGAACTCAGGGTTGCCCAGTTTCGCTGTATCGTCTGTAGTGAAACCAACGACAGCGATTTTAAGATCATTTACTTGGAAGATTTTATAGGCTTCAAACAAAGGTTTGCCAGTTTTTGCATCTAAAATGTTCGCAGAAAGGAAAGGGAAGCCCGCCCATTCTTGTTGCTTCTTCAGTACAGAAAGCGGGTTGTCGAATTCGTGGTTACCCAGCGCCATCGCATCGTACTTCAGCATATTCATTCCGCGGAAATCTGGCTCCGCGTCTTGTAGATCTGATTCTGGTACACCTGTGTTGATATCACCTCCGGATAGCAATAGGGAATTACCATCGTCTAGCGCTACTTCTTCACGAATGTTGTCGATCAAGGTTTTACGAGCGGCCATGCCGTATTCGCCATTGCCGTTTTGCCAGAAACGACCGTGATGGTCATTAGTGTGCAAAATAGTGACTCGATATTCTTTGTCTTCTTGCCAATCTGGTTTTTGCGGTCCCATCATAGAACACGCAGTCACAGATAATGCGACACCAGTAATGGCCAGTTGCGTGATAAAACGCTTGGTAAAATTCATGGTTTGATTCCTTTACATGATATTAGTCGGCAGTTCTTCGATTCGAGATAACCAAATGCCACTATGGAGTTGCTTTTTTGATTACGGTTCTAAAATGTATCTCAAATTTGTGACAAGTTCGAGAGACTGTGCAGTAATTTTGACCATTTGTGCAAAAACTTGACGTTTTTCCCAAAAAAAAGCCTGCGACAGAGAGATAGACTCTGTGCAGGCTGCTTAAACGGTTACACCATTAGCAATATAAATAATTAGAGATCTAGACGTCGTCCCGTTTCTTTATCAAAAGCAACTGCTTTGGAGGTATCAAACATCATTTTGATGATGGAACCTGCGTCAGCTGGGTACATTGGGTTAGAACGACAGTTGATCTCGGCATCGTTAACACGAGTCAGAATCATGGTGTCGGCACCCATTGGTTCAGTCACTTCGACTTCGACATCTGTCGTTGTCACAAAAGGCTGCCCTTCTTTGTGCGGCTGAGGTTCAGTGATCATTTCAGGGCGCAAGCCAAGTAGGATGGTTTTACCAATGTAGTCTTTTAATGCTTCTGGTTTTGGGAATGGCAAAGCAACGGTTGTGCTGGTGGCCAGTTCCAACATAGGGACGCCATCTTGTTCGACGACCTTAGTTGGAATGAAGTTCATTGCTGGAGAACCCATGAAACCTGCAACGAACAAATTTGCTGGGTTGTCGTAGATTTCTTGTGGTGTACCAAGCTGTTGAACTTGTCCATCTTTCATTACGGCGATGCGATCTGCCAAGGTCATGGCTTCGATCTGATCGTGCGTTACATAAACAATGGTTGTGCCCAGCTTTTTATGCAGCTTCTTGATCTCTGTACGCATCTCTACGCGTAATTTGGCGTCTAAGTTAGACAATGGCTCATCAAACAAGTAAAGCTGAGGGCGACGCGCTAAGGCACGACCCATGGCAACACGTTGACGCTGACCACCAGACAATTGCGCTGGTTTACGGTCAAGTAGATGACTAATTTGTAATAGTTCCGCTACGCGCTGTACTTCAACGTCACGCTCTGCTTTTGGTACTTTGCGCATTTCCAAACCGAAAGAGATGTTTTGTTCTACGGTCATATTTGGATACAAGGCGTAAGACTGGAACACCATCGCGATATCACGATCTTTTGGGCTAGTGTAAGTCACGTCTTTGTCGGCGATGAGAATGCGACCTTCGGTTACGTCTTCAAGACCCGCAATTGAATTCATTAGCGTGGATTTACCACAACCAGATGGCCCAACCAAAATCAGGAATTCACCTGCTTTGATAGAAATATTGATGCCTTTTAAAATTTCAGTCTCGCCGTAGCGTTTTTTAACATTATCAATGACTAGGTTTGCCATGTTATTACTCCGAATTTTTTAGTTCACTCGTGCTGTGTTAGGTAAAAAGGCACGAGTGCATTTTGTCTTTATCGATGTTCGCTAGGTTGCTTAGCAGCGTTGTTAGCCTTTTACAGCACCAGCTGTTAAGCCACGGACGAAGTATTTTCCTGCAAACACGTAAACCGCCAGTGTTGGTAGAGCTGCGATAATGGCAGCGGCCATATCAACGTTGTATTCCTTACCGCCGAAGCTGGTGTTTACCAAGTTGTTCAAGGCAACCGTTACTGGCTGAGTATCAAAACCAGAGAAGGCCACACCAAATAAGAAGTCATTCCAAATCTGCGTAAACTGCCAAATCACCGTTACCACGATAATAGGTGTAGAAACGGGCAAAATGATGCGGTAGAAAATCGTAAAGAAGCCAGCGCCATCTAGGCGAGCCGCTTTTACCAATTCGCCAGGAATGGACTGGTAGAAATTACGGAAGAACAAGGTTGTAAATGCCACACCGTAAACCACGTGCACGAAGACCAAACCAGAGGTGGTATTGGCGATGCCTAACCAGCCGAGTGTTTGCGCCATTGGCAACAAGATCACTTGGAACGGAATGAAACAGCCAACTAGCATCGCCGCAAAGAAAAAGTCACTGCCACGGAATTTCCATAGAGAAATAACATAACCGTTAATAGCACCTACCAGAGTAGAAATCGCCACAGCCGGTAACACGATTTGAAACGAGTTCATGAAGTAAGGTGAGATACCACCACAACTACTACCCGTACATGCGCTTGACCAAGCTTTTGACCAAGAGTCGAAATGCAAGGAAGCAGGCAAAGAAAGTAGCGTACCAGTACGAATTTCTTCAACGTCTTTTAGCGATGTAATCAACATGACAATAAACGGCATCAGATAAAACGCTGCAACGACGATTAATACTGTGTACAAGGCAACGCGCAATACTTTGTCTAGGCCAGACGTTTTACGGCCAACAGCTTTTTTACTTGTAGAATTAAGGTTACTCATGGCGTTTACCTCGCAATTCAGAGTACAAATAAGGAACCAAAATCGCCAACACACAGCCGAGCATCACCATAGCAGACGCCGAACCTAAGCCGATTTGGCTACGAGTAAAGGTGTAGGTGTACATGAAGTTAGCTGGCAAATCAGACGCATAACCCGGTCCGCCATTGGTCAAAGCCGCGACCAAGTCGAAACTCTTAATCGCAATGTGCGAAAGAACAACCAAGGCACTAAAGAATACTGGCTTCAAAGAAGGTAGAATAATACGACGGTAAGTGGTAAACGTGCTCGCGCCATCAAGGTGTGCCGCTTTGATAAGATCACCATCAACCCCACGCAGGCCAGCTAAAAATAGCGCCATGACGAAACCAGATGCTTGCCAAACAGCCGCGATAACCAAACAGTAAATAACCATGTCTGGGTTAATCAACCAATCGAATTTGAAGTTTACAAAACCAAAGTCGACCATCATTTTTTCTAGACCGTTGGTTGGGTTAAGTAACCATTTCCAAGCGGTACCTGTAACTATGAAGGAAATCGCCATCGGGTAAAGATAAATAGTACGGATCGCGCCTTCAGCACGAATTTTTTGATCCAAGAAAATGGCCAAGGTAACGCCAAGGAACAAACAGATACCAATAAACAGGCCGCCGAAAATACCAAGGTTGGTTAGGGCTACCATCCAGCGGTCGTTATTGAATAGGCGCTCGTATTGTTCGAAGCCGACAAAATTGTACGACGGCAACATGCGAGAACCAGTGAAAGAGAGTACGGCTGTCCAAATCATATAGCCGTAGATGCACACCAAGGTAACCAGTACCGTTGGTGCCATGACGATTTTAGGCATCCAATCGGCCAAGCTTAGGCGCGCAGGACGTCCTGACTGAGTCTGTCCTGACCCAGAATTGGCGGCTTTAGTATTCATAGTTGATGCTTCACTATTCGGAGGTATTAAGACGAGGCTGGCTAGGTGACCAGCCTCTTATGTTTACTGCAAATTAGGACTTTGCAGATTTAGATCTTACATACTTGCTTTAACAGCACGAGCTAGCTTGTCTACCGCTTCTTTAGACGTCATAGACTCGTCATTGAAGAAGTTAGTCACGACGTCAAAGATAGCGCCTTGAACCATAGAGTTCACAGCCATGCCGTGAGCCATACTTGGTACTAGGTTGCCAGTCGTTGAGCTTGCTAGGAACGCATCCATTGAAGAATGTGCACAAGTATCAAATTTCTCGCGAGGCATATTCAAGCGAACTGGAATAGAGCCTTTATTCAAGTTGAATGTTTCTTGGAATTTAGGTTCAAGAATCAAACGAGCAAGATCTTTTTGAGCTGCTTGTTTGTCTTTGCCATCCACTTTAAACATTGCTAGAGAGTCGATGTTGAAAGTGAAAGAACCGCTTGTGCCTGGTGCTGGGTAGCAAACGTAATCGATGCCTGCTTTTTTGCCTGCAGCTGTAAACTCGCCTTTCGCCCAGTCACCCATGATTTGCATAGCTGCATCACCATTGATAACCATAGACGTTGCGATGTTCCAATCGCGACCAGAGAAACCTGGATCAACGAATTCGCGCATTTGTTTGAAAGTATCAAATACGTCGATCATGTCTTGGCTACGTAGTGTTTTGTCAGACAAGCCGATGAACGCGCTGTTGTAGAATTTAGCGCCTTTAGCCAAAGCGATTGCTTCGAATAGGGTTGCGTCTTGCCAGTTTTGACCACCATGAGCGAGTGGTGTGAAACCAGCTGCTTTGATCTTTTTCGCTTCAACAATGAATTGTTCCCAAGTAGTCGGGATAGACGCGCCTGATTTACGGAATACTTCAGGGTTAGCCCACATCCAGTTTACACGGTGAACGTTTACTGGAGCCGCTACGTAGTGGCCGTCGTACTTCATTACGTTACTAACAACTTGAGGAAGGATAACGTCCCATTCGCCCGCTTTAGCAACATCATCAAGATTTGTTAGGAAGCCAAGGTCACCCCATTCTTGAATGGTTGGGCCTTTGATTTGAGCTGCAGATGGTGGGTTGCCAGAAATGGCACGAGATTTTAGAACGGTCATAGCAGATTCACCACCGCCACCAGCGACTGCGAAGTCTTTCCAGGTGTGGCCAGCGTCTACCATTTCTTCTTTAAGTACATTGATCGCAGCGGCTTCGCCACCTGATGTCCACCAATGTAGAACTTCTACTTCACCAGCGTGAGCCGTAGCCGCGGCTAGAGAAAGTGCAACTGTGGTTAAACCGAAAGCAATTTTTTTCATGATAGGAACCTTTGTTATTGTTATATCATCCAATCAAAGACATTTTATAGACTTTGATGTTGCGTTATTTTTGTATCGACTTCGCTATCTGAAGATCAGCTTAAGCGAACATTCGAGTTATAGAATTTAGCAAAGGATCTGACAAGGGAGGGTAAAGTAGAGCAACCTATTGTAACGAAGTCTTGCAAAAGATGTTTTGAAATGACCTTTGTTTGCTTTTTAATTGACGATTTATTTCATTTTATAGTGGGTTTAAAAGAGACCTTTAGCTCACTAAAAATTAATGTCTTGGCAGCCAGAGTTTGGCTTCTAAGCCTTGTTGTATATGGTTACTTAAGGTGACTTCACCACCATGAGCACGTGCAATATTCCGCGCAATACTCAAGCCTAACCCCATGCCGCCAGGATGACCGGAATGGTCGGGTGTAAGACGAGTGTAAGGCTGAAAAACTTTATCCATTTTATCTATTGGAATACCTGGGCCTTGGTCACAAACACGAATACAGACTTCGTCTTCATCATCTTCGATGTACACAATAGCAGTTTTTCCATAATACAACGCGTTATCGACAAGGTTGCCAAGGCAGCGTTTTATGGCGAATGGTTTACCAATAAACGGATGTTGTAATTCGCCGACAACAGTCAGTTTCACACCATGTAAGTTGGCGGTAGATTGCATGTCTCTGAGCATTCTTGAAATATTCACTTCGACACGGTTTTCATGAATATCGGTTTCTTTTACGCTTTGTAAGGCGCCTTTTAGCAACATATCTAGATCTTCTAAATCGCGGATCATGGCGTCGCGGATATCATCTTCGTCTAGCATCTCAGCGCGTAATCGTAAGCGCGTGATAGGCGTTTTTAAATCGTGAGAGATGGAAGCAAAAAGCCTCTCTCGGTCGTTGAGATAACGCTGAATGCGGCGCTGCATATCGTTAAAAGCTTTGGCTGTATTGCGTACTTCGACACTGCCGACTTCTTTTATTGGTTGCCAATCGCCTTGCCCAAAACGTTCCGCCGCACGAGCCAAGGTTGCCAGTGGTCGTGTTACGCGTCTCAAAATAAGAATGCTCAGCAGCAACACGGTAATCACCGACATCGCCATGGAAAACAAACGATCCCCACTGAGTGCCGTGGTGCCATCCAAAAAGTACGGATCAGGCATCAAGCTGGCAAGATACAGCCAGTCTTTGTCATTAATAGGGATTTGAATCACGATAATCGGTGGTGTAAGAGGTTTCACCAATAAGCTGTGATGTCCCCAGCGCTCGGGCAAATCCACAAGGCGAGTATGGTTGTTGATCACGTGCAAATCGCTTGGGCTGGAAAATGCAATCTTGGCGTTGTGAATGCCTAGCTGTTTGATCAGCGTCGACTGAACCTCGTTTTTGACAATGTCTTTGAGCGGCGAGTCGGGAATATTGTTGATGAGAATTTCTTCTTTATTGAGCGTCACAAAGAAGCGTGTTCCGCCCATGTCTTGTAATTGATCAATGACGATATGGCGATAATTGGTTGGCAAAGAAGTGAAGTAGCTAACAGTGGCGGCAATACGAAACGCCATGTGTTTAGACACTTCACGTACGTTTTCTTCGGTATCGGATTCGAGTTGACGCAACCAAATGGATGAACTAATGAACTGAGCGCTGGCCACGCCCAGTGCCATAATGATCAGAATTTGTCCTGTCAGAGACTGGGACCAGCGCTTGATTCGTGAGCGTTTACTGATCGGTGTATTAACGGGCATCACTAATGGCTTCGACGCTAGCGGTTAATATATAACCTTGACCACGAATGGTTTTGATCAACTGTGGCTGGCGAGCATCCTCGCGCAAACGCTGGCGTAAGCGGCTCACATGCACATCAATAAAACGATCAAGTGGAGCGCTATCGCGTCCACGCGTATTTTCGGCGATAAGTTCGCGAGTGAGCACAGCGCCAGGATGAGTTAAGAACAACATTAAAAGATTGTAATCTGCGCCGGATAACGACTCTTTTTCGTCTTTAAAGTGCAATTCACGCGACAGCGTATCCAGAGTAAATTGCGCAAAACGATAGAAGCGATGGGCAACCGGTGCAATTTCTATAACTTCTGTGTGTTCCATACGGCGCAAAATAGCTTTGATTCTCGCCAGTAACTCTCGCGGGTTAAAGGGCTTCGCAAGATAATCATCAGCGCCAATTTCCAAACCGATGATACGATCCATTTCGTCAGAGTTTGCCGTTAGCATAATCACCGGAACTTGTGATTGCGTTCGTAGGGAACGACAAACTGCAAAGCCATCTTGTCCCGGAAGCATGATGTCTAAAATCACCAGATCAACTTCTTGCTCTGCTCGGAAATTTGCTAAAAACGCTTCACCTGAATCAGCGGTTAACACTGTGAATTGGTGCTTTTCTAGGTAAGTTTTGAGCAGGGTGCGAATCTCGTCGTCATCGTCTACAACATAGATACATTTTGCGTTGGTCATTATCTTGCTCAGTGGAAGGTTGAGGTCTGTTAGTTATTATAAAAAGTTATTATAAAATTGTTATGTAGGTTTCGAGTCTAGCAAGAAACTTACAGTGAACCAATTGCTCATATAGGCTTGATACGAACAGTCTTTAAATAAATTAAATTGATTTAATGCTTTCTCCCCTGCATAATTTTTCATCTACCCTTATTTAGATCTGCGCAGATTATGTCTGCAAACCAAAAAGAGAACACAATAATGACAACAAAAGTAATGGCGTTCGGCGAAGCCTTGATCGATTTCCTTTCTAATGGAGCAACCAAAGCAGGAGAGCTTGAATCTTTTACTAAGTTCCCTGGCGGTGCGCCAGCAAACGTTGCTGTGGCTGTGGCCCGCTTAGGAGGCAATAGTCATTTTGTCGGCCAAGTAGGTGACGATGCGTTTGGTCATTTTTTGAAAGAGTCTCTTGATGGTTACGGCGTGAATACGAGCAATATGCTGATGACCAAGGAAGCCAAAACAGCCTTGGCGTTTGTAAGCTTGGATCAAACTGGCGAGCGTAGCTTTGAATTTTACCGTAGCCCTTCTGCGGATATTTTGTTCCGCGAAAGTGATTTTGATGCAACCTGGTTTGCTGATAGCCAAGGTGTGTTCCATACCTGTTCAAATACATTGACCGATGCGGATATTACCAAAGCCACCTTGGCCGGTGTGAGCATGGCTCGTAAGGCTAATTGGATCGTTAGTATTGATGTGAACTTGCGTATGAACCTTTGGCCGAATGGGCAAGTGGATACAAAGCGCGTTATTGATTGGATGCAAAGTGGTGATGTAGTGAAAGCCAGTCTAGAAGAATTGGCTGTGTTAGCAGAAGATCCATTTGCTCTTATCGAACAGTCTCTTACTGCGGGCGTGACCTTGTTTGTATTAACTGATGGTGGCAACCCGATTCGTTTTTATACGGCGACTCATGGCGTAAGTGAAGTGATTACACCAAAAGTTGAGGTAAAAGACACTACAGCAGCAGGCGATGCGTTTGTTGGCGGCTTGCTTTATAAATTGGCAGAACAAGGTGGCGATCGCGCAGCGTTAGCGGCTTTATCTCAACAACAGCTAGTGGATATTGTGCGCTTTGCTGCGGCTTGCGGCGCAGATTCTGTGACAAAGTTGGGTGCCTATCCTTCTTTGCCTTCGTTGAGCGAAGCTGAGGCGCAGTTAAGCCAGTTTTAGGCTCTAAGAATATGATTTTACTTTTAGAATATACTTTTGTTAAACGGTTAAGAAAGTATTAAGCCTGTTTGTTAGAATGAAAAGCGTGCTAGATCACGCTTTTTTTATGCCTAAAAAAAGCGGTCTAAATGAGTAAAAATAGAGAACAAAATGAACAATTAATGATTGAAAATTGTTCATTAACTTGCTGAATTTACGATAAAAACCCTATATTGTTGGTTTTTTATACAGATGCGGTGGAATAAATAAGATTCGCATTTTTAGAAGGATCTACTAAATTTAAAAAATAATTAAGTCAATATTAAGGGAGCGAGGTGCTTGAAGCGCGGGTTTTGTTTGTTAATAATCGGATTCCTTCTTAATCCTTATAGAAGACATGTTTACCTTGTTTCGACCTACGATAATAAAAACAAAGGCGTGCTAGGGGTTTCCCAAGCGGGCCTGTAAGGAGCAATGATGAAAAAATCTCTTTTGTCTATGGCAGTCGCCCTGACACTTTCCGCAAATGCTGTTCATGCAGCAGACCTCTTGTTTAAGCCTGGTGAAGATTCTCGTTTTAGTTGGAGCAGCTATGAGGCTCTGAAATCGAATAAGCTATCTGGTGAAACCATCTCTATTTTTGGTCCTTGGACTGGTGATGAAAAAACCAACTTCGAACGAGTTGCTGCTTACTTTGAACAAGCCACTGGCGCTAAAGTGAAATACGCGGGTTCTGATTCTTTTGAACAGCAAATCGTTATTGATACTCAAGCTGGCAGCGCGCCAAATATTTCTGTTTTCCCTCAACCTGGTTTGGCAGCAGATTTAGCCGCTAAGGGCTTTTTAACACCGCTTAGCGATACTGTAAAAGATGGCGTGAAAAAGGATTACGCAGCAGGTCAGTCTTGGGTTGATCTAGCTACGTTTAAAGATCAAAAAGGTCAGAAAGAATTCTACGGTGTTTTTTACCGTGCAGATTTGAAGTCACTAGTTTGGTACTCACCAGAGAACTTTGAAGACGCAGGCTATGAAGTTCCTGAAACTATGGAAGATCTAAAAGCCTTAACCAAGCAAATCGTTGCTGATGGTGGTACGCCTTGGTGTATCGGTTTAGGTTCCGGTGCGGCTACAGGTTGGCCAGCAACTGATTGGGTTGAAGATTTACTACTTCGTACACAGCCAGCAGCGGTTTACGATAAATGGGTAACTAACGAAATTAAGTTTGATGATCCACGCATTGTTGGTGCCATCGAAGAGTTTGGTTGGTTTGCTCGTAATGACAAGTTCGTTGATGGCGGCGCAGGTGCTGTAGCGTCTACCGATTTCCGTGACAGCCCAAAAGGCTTGTTCCAGTCTCCACCTAAATGTTACTTACATCGTCAAGCTTCGTTTATTCCTGCTTTCTTCCCTGAAGGAACGAAGTTGGGTCTAGACGCTGATTTCTTCTACTTCCCATCTTATGCATCTAAAGATTTAGGTAACCCAGTATTGGGTGCTGGAACCTTGATGAGTGTGACGAATGACTCTAAAGGTGCTCGTGCGTTTATTGATTTCATTCGCTCGCCAATCGCTCATGAGTTGTGGATGGCGCAAACTGGCTTTATCTCTGCTCACTTGAAAGCAAACCCTGAAGTTTACTCAAGTGAAGCAGCGAAAAAACAAGGCGAGATTTTACGCTACGCGACAACCTTCCGCTTTGACGGATCTGACTTGATGCCTGGTAAAATCGGCGCCGGTTCTTTCTGGACAGGAATGGTTGACTACACTGGCGGTAAAGATGCCAAAGAAGTTGCTCACGACATCCAAAAAACATGGGATGCCTTGAAGTAATTCTTTGTAAAGCCCTAGAGTGACTGTTCACTCTGGGGCTTTTTGTATTTGTTTTATAAGTAAAGCGGTTGCCGTTTTAATTGTCACTGCATTGATATATTTTGGAGATTCTATGGGACAGCTTGCCTCGGCGTTAGTTACCATGATTCTAGGTGTTATGGGGTGTGCCGCGTATTTCTACGGCTCAAATTTCCTTTTAGATAAAATTTTTCCAACCAAAAGTGGCGCAGCTGCTGAAGTTGCTCGTAATTTACGTGTGGCGAACAATATTCGCCCTTGGCTGTTTTTGGGGCCAGCAGTTTTATTACTGACATTTTATCTTTTCTATCCTGTTATTGATTCCATCCGCTTGTCTTTTTATGGCCGCAGCGGTGAAGACTTTGTTGGTCTTGCGAACTACAAATGGCTATTTAGCAGTGATGAGTTCTATGAATCTTTCCGCAATAACATGCTGTGGTTGATTGTTGTACCAACAGCGGCAACATTTTTTGGTTTGATTATCGCGACTATGACCGATCGTATTTGGTGGGGCAATATCGCAAAAAGTCTAATCTTCATGCCGATGGCGATTTCCTTTGTAGGTGCGTCGGTTATTTGGAAATTCATTTACGATTTTCGTACCGGCGGTGAAGACCAAATCGGCTTGCTGAATGCCTTGGTTGTCTTCTTCGGTGGCGAACCTCAGACATGGCTGACGATTCCAATTTGGAACAATTTCTTCTTGATGGTCATCCTGATTTGGATTCAAACCGGTTTTGCTATGGTCATTTTGTCTGCTGCGCTACGTGGTATTCCAGATGAAACCATTGAAGCAGCAGTGTTAGATGGTGCCAATGGCTTTCAAATCTTCTACAAAATTATGGTGCCACAAATTTGGGGAACCATTGCGGTGGTTTGGACCACGATTACCATCTTGGTATTGAAAGTATTCGATATCGTATTGGCAATGACGAATGCCCAATGGGGCACACAAGTGTTGGCCAATCAGATGTTTAGTTGGATGTTTAATGGCGGTGGCGACTTTGGTCGTGGCGCGGTGATTGCGTTGGTTATTATGGTTCTGGTTATCCCAATCATGGTGTGGAATATTCGCCGCGCTAATGCCGAAATGGAGGGGCGTTAATATGATTACGTCATCTAAACGCACTCCGTTAACTTATTTGGTACATGCGACTGTCTTGTTTCTTGTGATCATTTGGACGATCCCGACAGCGGGTTTGTTTATCTCTTCTATTCGAGATAAAAATCAGCTTTCTACGTCTGGCTGGTGGACAGCATTAGCGACCTCAGAGCAGCGTCTCGTGGCGCGAGCCCATGAACCGAAAAAACAAGTTCAAGAGGGTAATCGCTTTGTTATTCGCGGTAACCTATTCGAAGGTTCAGCGGGGGAAATTACCAAGTTTGGTTCTAGTTCATTAAGACCCGATGAATTCGAAGTAGGCACAGTGGCCGAACTTAATAAAGGCGAGACCTTGCAAGTCATGGAAAACGGCGATTATGCGTTTTCTTCTCCTGTGGAATGGAAGGGCTCCCGTGGCGACCGTATTTTCTATACAGCCGAGATTCCACCACGCTTCACCTTAGAAAACTATCGTGAAGTATTGAGTGCGGAAGGTTTGGGTAAGTCTTTTATTAACTCTTTAACCGTGACCATACCTGCGACCATTATTCCTATTCTAGTGGCCGCGTTTGCCGCTTATGCTCTGGCTTGGATGCGTTTTCCTGGACGTGCATTGCTGGTCGCTGCGGTGGTTGGTTTGTTAGTCGTTCCGTTACAAATGTCACTGATTCCGTTGCTAAAAAGCTACAACATGATTGGCGAGTTTTTTGGTGTCGGATCGAAAACTTATGTGGGGATTTGGTTAGCGCATACTGGGTTTGGTTTGCCGTTGGCTATTTATTTGCTGCGCAACTATATTGTTGGATTGCCTAGAGAAATCATCGAATCCGCCCGTGTGGATGGCGCTTCAGATTTTGATATTTTCCGTAAAATTGTATTGCCTTTGTCTTTCCCTGCATTAGCGTCATTTGCCATCTTCCAGTTCCTTTGGGTATGGAATGATTTGCTGATTGCCATGGTGTTCCTAGGTAATGATGCTGATCACATGGTGCTAACAGGTCAGCTTCGTGAATTGCTTGGCTCTCGCGGTGGTAACTGGGAAATTCTGACGGCATCGGCGTTTATTACCATCATTATTCCTTTATGTGTCTTCTTTGGCCTACAGCGCTATTTAGTGCGCGGTTTGCTAGCAGGCTCGGTGAAATAACAAAACCTAGGCAGGTGAGTTGAGCGTTTGCTCCTCACCTAAGGTATGAATTTAGATTGAGGCAGTAAAATCATGGCTGATGTAAAACTCACCAATGTTAAGAAAATTTATTCGAATAATGTTGAAGTATTGAAAGACATTAATCTAGATATCAAGCAGGGCGAATTCATTGTTTTCGTCGGTCCATCCGGTTGTGGTAAGTCCACGTTATTGCGCATGATTTCTGGTTTAGAGGAAATCTCCGCTGGTACGTTAGAGATCGATGGTGTTGTGGTAAATGACGTGCCGCCTGCATTGCGTGGTATTGCTATGGTGTTCCAAAGCTACGCTTTGTACCCGCACATGACGGTGTATGACAACATGGCGTTCAGCTTACAAATCGCTAAGGTGAGCAAAGCAGATATCGATCAACAAGTTCGTAAAGCCGCGGATATGCTGCAACTAACACCGTATTTAGATCGTTTGCCAAAGGCGCTTTCTGGCGGTCAACGTCAACGTGTGGCGATTGGTCGTGCGATTGTACGTCGTCCTAAAGTATTCTTGTTTGATGAACCTTTGTCTAACTTGGATGCGGCACTTCGTGTTGCGACACGCATGGAAATTGCCAACCTGAAAGACAGCATGCCTGATTCTACGATGATTTATGTGACCCATGATCAGGTGGAAGCCATGACGTTGGCTGATCGCATTGTGTTGTTATCTGGTGGTGATATTGAGCAAGTGGGTTCACCATTGGATCTTTATGAGCATCCTGCGAACGTATTTGTGGCGAAATTTATTGGTTCGCCAGCGATGAATATTGTGCCTTGCCGAATTGAGCAAACTGGCGCACAAACCTTGGTGTCTTTGTCGGCTTCTGCCTCCATTCAAACGCCTATCGTGACGGAATCAAGTGAACAAGCGAAACCTGCTTTCTTTGGCATTCGTCCAGAAGATTTGGTGGTTGTGTCTGCGGAACAAGAAAGCCTTTTCTCTGGTGAAGTATCCTTCGTGGAATCTCTCGGCGAAGCGACTTTACTGTATGTGAAAATCCCTGGCGCAGACGAGATGGTGATTGCGAAGCAAGCTGGCACCTTGAATATTAAGCGTGGGGATAAAGTGTATTTGTCCGCACCGGCTGAAAAAATGCATTTGTTTGATGAACATGAGCAGTCTTACTTACGCAAAGGCTAACTGGCTAGTATGTTAATGAGCAGTTAGTAATATTGTTATTTAAATGGGGCAATGCTTTGGCGTTGTCCCACGTTTTATCTTTTTTGGAGAGTCTGATGACAACCAATCTGAATTGGTGGAAAGGTGGGATTATTTATCAAATTTACCCACGTAGTTTTATGGATGCAAATGGCGATGGCGTTGGCGATTTAGCTGGTATTACAAGTAAGTTAGATTACGTTGCATCGCTTGGTGTAGATGCTATTTGGCTCTCGCCTATCTTTACTTCCCCAATGAAAGATTTTGGCTACGATGTGTCCGATTATTGTGATATTGATCCTATGTTCGGTTCATTGGCGGATTTTAAAGTCTTGGTTGACCGCTCCCATGAACTGGGACTGAAAGTCATGATCGATCAGGTGATTAGTCACTCGGCTGATGTCCATCCTTGGTTTGAAGAAAGCCGTCAAGACAAAATCAACCCTAAAGCAGATTGGTATGTTTGGTCTGATCCAAAGCCGGATGGTTCACCGCCAAATAACTGGTTGTCTATTTTTGGTGGCAGTGCTTGGAAATGGGATAGCCGTCGTTTGCAGTATTATTTGCATAACTTCTTAGAGTCTCAGCCAGATTTTAATTTCCATAACCCTGAAGTTCGTCAGGCGCATTTGGATAATATGCGCTTTTGGCTAGAGCTTGGTGTGGATGGTTTCCGTTTGGATACGGTGAACTTCTATTTCCACAGCGAAGGCTTGGAAGACAACCCACCTGTACCAGCTGGCGAGCCAAAAACTATGGGTGCGCCACACGATAACCCTTATACTTATCAGCGTCATGTGTACGATCTTAGCCGTCCAGAAAACTTGGATTTCTTAAAAGATTTACGCGTTATGATGAATGAGTTTCCAGGCAGCACCATGGTGGGTGAAATTGGTGACGATTTCCCTCTGAAACGCATGGCGGAATACACGTCTGGTGGCGATAAGTTGCATATGGCTTACACCTTCGACTTTTTGAACACGCCTCATTCTCCAGAATACATTCGCAAAACCTTGGCGGACATGAATAGCATCGTGGGTGATGGTTGGCCTTGCTGGGCATTATCGAATCATGATGTGGTGCGTTCTCGCACTCGTTGGGGCGCAGACGAAGATGGCAAAGCTTATCCACTGATTGCTTTGGCGTTGATCTTGTCTCTACGTGGTAGTGTTTGTTTGTATCAAGGTGAAGAACTTGGCTTACCTGAAGCTGAGGTACCGTTTGAGCGTATTCAAGACCCTTATGGCATTCCGCTATGGCCAGTTTTCAAAGGCCGTGATGGCTGCCGTACACCGATGGTGTGGGATAAGTCGACATTAGGCGGATTTTCAACAATCGAACCTTGGTTGCCAGTCGATAAAAATCACTTACCGCTAAGTGTTGCTGAGCAAGAAGCGAATCCTGATGCCTTGTTGCATAAGGTTCGTCAGCTGATTCATTGGCGTCAGCAACAACCTGTTTTGGTGAATGGCGAATTGTCTCAGCTTAATTTGGATAATGAGCAATTGATTGCTTTGGTTCGTGAATACGATGGTGAGCGTTTGTTAGTTGTATTAAACATGACAAGTGAAGAGCAGCAAGCGACGTTAAATGCGAATGTTGCAGAAGTATTGCAAGGTCATGGTTTTGAATCGACTTTGGATGGTGAGGTGTTGACCTTACCTGCTTATCAAGCGTTCTACGCTAAGTTGTCTTAAGTCGTATTAAGTAGTTAATTGAGTTTTTAATTGAGCTTTTGTCACTTCAAGCCGATTTGCGTTTTGCGTGAATCGGCTTGTTTGTCGAAGTTCTTTTGGTTTGCGAGTAGTTAGTATGACAAAAAACATAAAAAAACTGACTTTAAAAGACGTTGCTGAGCGATTAGAAGTCTCCACGGCAACCATCTCAAACGCCTTTAATCGCCCCGATCAATTGTCGGCAACATTGCGTGAAAATATTCTGAGCGAATGCGAAAAAATGGGTTATTTTGGCCCTAATGCAGCTGCTCGTAGTTTACGCACTGGTCGCACGGGAATCGTTGGCATTGTGTTGTCTGATGACCTCAGTTACAGCTTAACTGATCCTGTAGCTAATCAGTTTCTAAAAGGCATGGCGGAAGTCTTTGAAGCCAACGAATACAACATGCTGCTGCTGTCTTCAGATCAAGTTGAGCAAGATGCACAAAGCCGTATGCAATCTTCCATGGTAGATGGTTTTATCGTTTATGGTCATAAACCACAGCAATGTATTAATGCGCCTTGGTTGATGCCGAATAAGAACATCATCACAGTGGATAGCTTCATTCCTGGTACCACATCGGTCAACATCGAAAACCACAGTGGCGCATATCGAATTGCCAGCCACGCTTTAAAGCATAAGCCTGACGCCGTGGCTATTTTAGGTTTGAGTCTATTGGCGACAGATCGAGTGTGTCGTATACGCGAAGACGAATTGTTTGATCGTGCGGCGTCTATTTCGATCCAACGTTTGTATGGTTACTTTCAAGCATTGGAAGAACATCAGTTGTCGGTCGCATCCGAGCATATTTGGAATATCCCCGAGAACAATCATAAACTGGCTTATCAGGCTGCTCGTGAAGCTCTAACTATGGCTAAGCGTCCGCAATTATTATTGTGCATGAGTGATTGTATAGCGATTGCGGCGGTGCAAGCGGCCTTGCATTTAGGCTTGCGTGTGCCGGAAGATTTGCAAGTGGTTGGTTTTGATGGCATCCCTGAAAGTGCCAATATTCACCCTTCGATCACCACCATACATCAACATACAGTGGAAAAAGGCCGTGTTGCTGCAGAAGTGTTTTTAGGGCTTCGAGAAGCCAAAGACGTGGTGTTAGAAACCGAATTGGTTATTCGCGAAAGTTGCCCTTCAGTTTCTGAGCATGCTGAACCAGCTCTTGCCGAGTCTGCACTTGCTTAAGAGTTAGCAGCAAAAAAGACAGAAGCAGGCCGCAAAGCATCACACCCAATAGTTTGATATATCTGCGTTTGGGTCCATATGATAGGAAATTTGCGCTTGCAATAATTCGGCCGATGACAACGCGTCGGTGAGTGCATGGTGTGCTTTATAGCGCGGTAGTTTATAGCGTTGACGGCAAGCGTCTAAGCGTAAAGAAGGCTGTCTGCCAAAGCGTTTCCACCAAGGTTTAAAGGTCGCTTGGCGCTCAATATCCATGGTGTCGAGCACGGGAAAATACAGTGGGAAACCATATATTTTCATCGACGCTTCGAGTAAAAACTGACGCTCGATGGCAACACAATGCACAACGATGACTTGATGTGTGAGTGCCAGTAAAATCTCATCCAAAATGGCATGAAGTCGCGGTGCTTCAGCCAATTCCGAATGGGTGATTTCATGGATAGTGACAGATTCTGCATTCAGCGACCGTTCTGGTTTTGCCATCCAATATTGCGCACCTTGGCAACGAATGGTTTTGTGGCTGAGGGGGATTAAACCGAGGCTGATTATTTCATCTTGGCTTGAGTCAAGTCCTGTGGTTTCTAGATCCAAGGCCAGCAACGGTGTATCTTTCAATGCTGTTTGCGGTGCAATCATTCCCGCTTGATAATAGCGTTTCAGAGGACCTTCTGGCGCTTCTTCTGCCCATTCTGAAAACATGGCTTGCCAATCTTGAATGCCTTCTTTGGATTTATTTTTCAATAATAACTTTGCCATTTAGCTGCGTTTCCCTGCGTAACGGAATTTAATGAACTCCTGTTGGCGAGTAACGATATGAAAAGCATCTCGTAGATGGCGTTTTTCAAAGGACGACAAGTGCTCAGGGTTAACGTGGTTATTCGGATCTTCGCCTGCTTCGATCTGGTCTTTCTGATGTTTGATCCGCACCATACCTATCATTTCCAATGCCAGCGCAAGATCTTTAGCTCGGCCTTCCGGTAATAATCCTGCCGCTTCAATGTCTTCGATGCGCTCAAGAGTGTTGAGTTTGTCACTGCCACAGGCAAGGGCGTGGACACGAACGATATCGATAATCGGAGCGATTCCTCGCTCTTTGAGATTGAAAGTGCGTGACTGTTCACCTTCGCCATCTAAAACAAATTGTCGAAAAAATCCCAATGGCGGTTTACGCTGATTGGCATTTCTCGCCATAAAGGTTAGAAAGCCTGAGTGCTGCAGAGCTTCTTGGCGTATGTGTTGGTTTAGTTGTTTGGCGAGTGTTTTATCGCCGTAGATACCGCGTAAATCAAAGAAGATAGACAGTCGTAGCAGAGCTTCGGCTTTGGGTTTTTGTATCCACTCACTGAAGTTTTCTTTCCAAACTCTTAGCGGCTGACGCCAGCGTGGATTGGATGCCATGATGTCGCCAGTACAAAGTGTGTAGCCGCAGTCATCCAGATGACGGCAAACCCAATCTGTCAGCGCTTCGAAATATTCGCCGTGAAGTTTTTTATCGTACTTGTCACTCAAGACAAGTGCATTATCTTGATCGGTTTTAATGGTTTGCTCTTCTCTTGCCTGTGAACCAAGCGCGATAAAACAATATGGCACAGGTGGTGGCCCGAACTTCTCTTCACCAAGTTGCAGCAGTCGTTTCACAAAGGCAGTACCTATGTGGGACATGGCGTTACCAATCATTTGTGTATTAGCATCTGCAACCACAAGCTGAGTAAACGTATGTGTCATCTTGCGGCTGATACTTTTCAAGCCTTCGATGCTGGTTTGCTTATAAATATCGCTTATCAGATAGACGCTGCCGTGGCTTTCTTTTTGAATAATATCTCCGGTGCTCACCACGCCGATAGGGCGACCATTTTTGACAATGGGAATATGGTGAACGTTACGCTCCATCATTTTTAAAACGGCTTCAGATGCATAATCACCGCTGTCCATAACAATGGGATCGCGGGTCATTATATCTGCGATAGAGGTGCTGTAGGCAAGACCTTTGGCAACCGCACGAGTACGTAAATCTCGGTCTGTGACAATGCCAATCAGTTCGTCATTTTCAGTAATAAGCAAGCTTGAAACACGATGCTCCGCCATGATTTGCGCAGAAGTCAGAATGTCTGAGCTGATGTCTGCGCTAATCGGTGGTCGTCTCAACAAGCTGACAACAGGACAAGTCATTAACGATACATCTGAGTTTTGTGAATCCATCGCAACGCGCAAACGCACTTCGCGAGCGAGTTCAAAGAAGTCAGAAAAATTGTCGTTTTCTTCGTAGAGCTTTAGAAACCAGCGCGCCGGAATGCGATACAGCAAGCTGTCTTCGATGGTTCGCATGGATTGTGAAGACTTGCCACCTCGCAATAGAGAAAAGTAGCCAAATAGCTCGCCTTCATTCATACGTCGAATTAACTTTTCCTCTTTGCTAAGCACTTCAATCGCACCACTGCGAATAAAGAACAAGGTATTGTTCAGTGCGCTTGGAGCGATAACCCACTCGCCAGCACGAACATACTGAATCTCTATTTCTTTGGTCATATCATTGAGTTGCGGATCGTCGGCAATCTCATTGAATGGCGCGTGCTGACAAAGTGCTTCGAGTATTTCGGTTAATTCGACATCCATTGTTCTGTTCCTGTTTATTAAAAAGCAGTTTTTCGAACCGGTTGGTTAACCGCCTCTTTATTTAAGCAGCGGCGCCGCTATTGTCACGATTCCCATAATGAGGAAAAGCAAACAAGCAAGCTGACGTGTGCGGTCGGCATTGATTCTGTCCATTATCCAGTTACCTGCAAACACAACAGGTACGTTCGCCAGCATCATACCGATAGTTGAGCCTAGCAAGACCATCCAGACACTGCCATAGTGAGCGCCTAATAAGACGGTTGCGATTTGAGTTTTGTCACCAATTTCGGCAAGGAAAAACAAAATAAACGTCGCACCAAACGCACCATACTTCAGCATACTATTGTCTTCACTGTCGTCTTTATCTGGGATCAATAACCATAAACCTACGGCGATAAAGCTTAGACCAACAATCCAACTGATTGCACTTTCTGGAATCCATTGTGCGATTTCTACGCCAAGCCATGCTGATAGCGCATGATTGAGCAATGTCGCAGCAAGAATACCAAGCACAATAGAGGATTTAGACGCGAAACGAGTAGCAAGGAATAAGGCTAAAAGTTGGGTTTTATCGCCCATTTCAGCAAGAGCAACAGTAGAGATAGAAGTGAGTAGTGCTTCCATTTGACAGGTCCTAGGTGGGCAATAAACGAAAGACAACAAACCTGAGCCCACCTGAGCCAAGTCATTGTCTTAAGTCTCATCAACCCTGTCGATACTGTATCGGATCAGGACTTCTTTGCCACGAGCTTGAGGCTCAATTATGTTGACAAAGAATCTTTGCAGTACATATGTGTAGTGCAAAGAAGATTACTCCCCTAAGAGGACGCCGATAATAGAGTATTTACAAAAAGAAAACAACGCGAACGTCCAGTTACGGCCATTCGCGTTGTTTTTTAGTAGCAATGAATCTCTATAAAGTCGCTATAACGCTATGCTTTTTTATAAAGATGCATATCGCTATGCAAACCTTTCCACAAGCTCACACACATGATCAACATGAGCAATGTGAATGGTAAGCCAATAGTGATTGCAGCCGCTTGAATTGCACCAAGTGCTTCAGAACCACCACCAACAAGCAAAGCAATCGCGATGATACCTTCTAGAACCGCCCAGAAAACACGTTGAATCATTGGTGCATCAGTTTTACCGCCAGCGGTAATACCATCGATAACCAAAGAGCCTGAGTCAGAAGACGTTACAAAGAATACCAATACAAGAATGATACCAATGAAGGAGATCAAAGACGTCAATGGTAGGCTCGCAAACATTTGGAACATAGCCAATGAAGAATCAGTAATACCGTTTGCCAATGCACCAACACCGTTAGCTGACTGATCTAAAGCCGATCCGCCAAAAATAGACATCCATACAAGAGAGACAACCGTTGGTACTAATAGAACTGCTACTAGGAATTCACGAACAGTACGACCACGAGAAACGCGAGCGATAAACATACCTACAAATGGTGACCAAGAAATCCACCAAGCCCAGTAGAATACAGTCCAACCGTGGTAGAAGGTAGTATCGTCACGACCAATCCAGTTACTTAATGGAATGATGTTTTCAACGTAGTTCAACAAGTAAGAACCCATTGCAGCAAAGATAGCGCCAGTGTTACCAACGACTACGATGAAGATTGCCAATACAGCCGCGATGATCATGTTGACGTTAGACAGCAGTTTCACACCACCTTCTAGGCCACGTGCTACCGATATGATGGCAACGGCTGTTACACCACAGATCACAAAGATTTGTGTGGTTAGCGTATTTGGAATATCAAACAGGAAGTTAAGACCACTTGTTGCTTGCAGTGCGCCAAAGCCAAGCGATGTTGCCAAACCAAAGATAGTCGCAATAACTGAAATAACGTCAATTACGTGACCAATTCCGCCCCAGACTTTCTCACCAAATAATGGGTAAAAAGCAGAACGAATAGTAAGAGGTAAACCTTTGTTATATGCAAAGAACGCCAAAGACAGACCAACAACCGCGTAAATCGCCCAAGGATGAAGACCCCAATGGAACATGGTTGCGCCCATCGCTAGATCACGAGCTTCAGGCGTGTTTTTAACCACATCAAATGGCGTGCCATACCAACCTGTGTAATAACCAACAGGTTCAGCAACACTCCAGAACATCAAACCAATACCCATGCCCGCTGCGAAGAGCATTGAAAACCAAGTAATAGTGGAGTGTTCTGCTCTTGCTTCGGTACCACCAAGGCGGATCCTGCCTAGAGGAAGGAGAATTAGTAGCAAACAAAAGAGTACGAAAATATTACCAGCAACCATAAAGAACCAATCAAAATTATTGATCGACCAGTTCTTTGCACCTGATAAAATGGAACTCGCATCAGCAGGGAATAAGATACTGCCAATGATGAATGCAAAAATAATAAGCGCGCTTGTACTAAACACTGGGTTTAATACGTCAAGGCCAAGAAACTGAATGTTATCTTGTCCTACTTTGTATGACGTGTTGTATTCTGCCCGACCACTGTCAGGTACTTTATTACTCATAAACATTCTCCTGAATTAGTGAAAACTTCCCCAAGACCTTTGTTGGATAACTGAACTTATAAAGGTCTGTGCAAATCTTTTTAAACGAAAATCAACATGAGCTTTTTTTTACACAATTCCGCTACTTCACCCTAAAAGAATTCTCATTATTAGATTGTTCTTAATACGACGTATTTTGTTCTGTTTTCACAATTTATGCTTAATCTCGTGTTGGCAGTTATGCTGACGAGATAAAAGTCTTCTAGCATCTCAGTAACAAAGAGAGCGAGAGGATAGAGCGCCGTAAATTGTTGAAATAGAACGAAACGATGGGCTATTTCTTTCGTTTAAAAAGATAGTTTTTGTTAAAAAAGCCACTAGTTTGTATGTTGCTAATAGAACAAAAAAGGCCATCAAAGATGGCCTTTTTTGTTCTTAACCTAATAAGAGTTACATCTAAATGCTTAGATGTCAAATTATAGTAAATAAAATGGCGTGCTACGGGAGGAATAATTCAAGCAATTCGTTGAGGAATAATTTTCCTTTTTCGGTGGTTTTGACGCGCTGATTCTTCCATTCATCGGTATCTAATAGACCCTGTTTTAGTGCTATTTCACAGGCTTTGACCAGAGAACTTGGCACGCTTTGATAAGTGAAGCGCTCGTAATCCTTTAAATCAAAGGTTTCGAACAAGCGTAGACGGTTCATCATGAATTCAAGCGGTAGGTCTTCTTGCTCGATGGCCTCTTTGATGACCAAGGCTTCAGGTAGGTTGTTTAAGTAATGATTTGGATGGCGAGTCTTTCGTGTACGAAATATTTGACCATTAACCAATGTGATCTTGCCATGAGCGCCAGCGCCAATTCCTATGTAATCGCCGAAACGCCAATAATTAAGGTTGTGTGCCGCGCGACGGTTCTCTTTTGAATTAGCCGAAACTTCGTACTGAGCATAACCATGTTTGGTCAACAGCTCTTGTCCTGCGTCTTGAATTCCCCACAAGGTGTTGTCTTCGGGTAGCGTTGGTGGACGACGATAAAACTCAGTATTTGGCTCGATAGTCAGTTGATACCAAGACAAGTGCTCAGGGTTCAGTTCGATGGCAAGAGACAAGTCTTCTAGCGCCATTTCTAGGCTCTGATCTGGTAAGCCATGCATTAAATCGAGGTTGATATTGTCAAAGCCAGCGGCTCTAGACTTATCCACAGCGTGTATCGCTTCCTCACGGTTGTGGATTCTTCCTAGGGTTTTCAACAGGTTTGGCTGGAAACTTTGGATACCGATGGACAAACGATTAATGCCAGCCTGACGAAAGTGGCGAAACTTTTCTTGTTCAAACGTTCCTGGATTGGCTTCCATGGTGATTTCGGCATTGTCTGCCCACGTTAGCTTTTCGCGCAGGGCATCCATTAAACGATAATAGAAGTTTTCGCTCATCAAGCTTGGCGTACCACCGCCAATAAAAGCGGTTTGGATTTCTCGTCCAGCGACATAAGGTAAATCGGCGTCTAGATCAGCCAGAAGCTGTGCCAAATAGGCGTCTTCTGGCAGTTTGCCATTGGCTTCAAAACGGTCTGCTTGATGAGAATTGAAGTCGCAATAAGGACACTTACGCACGCACCAAGGTAAATGAATATACAAACTTAGCGGTGGTAACTGAGTGCTCAAAATGGCTTACCTAGTTGTGAAAAAGAGGATTGTTGAAAGGATGCGAATAGCTGTTTCAAAGCCTTGGCGCGATGGCTAATTTGGTTCTTCACTTCTTTTGGTAGGCTAGCCGCACTGCAAGCGCATTCCGGTACATAAAATACGGGATCATAACCAAAGCCTTCTTGGCCTTCCGTAGATGTCAAAATACGACCTTCCCATACGCCATGAAACACTTGTGGTGTTGGATCGTTCTTGTGGCGCATATAAGCCAATACACAATGGAAGCGAGCGGTACGTTCTAGTTCAGGTACGCCGTCTAGTTTTTCCAGCAGCAGTTTGTTGTTCGCTTCATTGTTGCCGTGATCGCCGGCAAAGCGAGCAGAGTAAATACCCGGCGCACCGTCGAGATAATCCACTTCAATACCAGAATCATCAGCCAATGCAGGCAAGCCAGTGTGAGCACAAGCGTTGCGCGCTTTTAGAATGGCGTTTTCAATAAAGCTCAAGCCTGTTTCTTCTGCTTCTTCGACGTCAAACTCGCTTTGCGGTTTGACATCAATGCCCATATCACCTAGTAACGCATTGAATTCTTTGATTTTTCCGGCATTGTTGCTGGCTAGTACGATGGTTTTGTTCATCGGTTTTCCTCTTTAAACTTTTAAAACAAAGGCGGCTGATTCGCCGCCTTGTTGATTGTTCTATTTATGCTACTGACCGTGGTTTAACGGCTGATGTGGAAAATCGCCGTTTCACTGAATAAGTTCGGCATAGAGCGAATCCACCAATGGTCTTTTAGTTGGCCGTCTACGGCAGCCCAACGTAGGATTTTAATGTCTTTTTCACGACATAAACGCTCAAAATCTTGAAAAGTGAAAAAGTGAATGTTCGGTGTGTCGTACCAATTGTATGGTAAGAAATCGGATACTGGCATTCTGCCTTTTAACGCCAAATGCAAACGGCTTCGCCAATGTCCGAAGTTCGGGAAAGTGATAATGCATTCTTTGCCGATGCGCAGCATTTCATCGATCAACAAATCTGGGCGACGAAATTGTTGCAAAGCATGGGTCATCAAGACTAAGTCAAAACTTTGGTCATCGAAGTTTTGCAAACCTTCGTCGATGTTTTGCTCTAAAACCGGAATGCCTTTTTCGATACAGGTATTTAAATCGTCAGGGCCGATTTCCAAACCATAGCCTTTCACCTGTTTGTTTTGAATGAGATGGTGAAGCAACTCACCGGGACCACAGGCCAAATCGAGCACTCGAATATTGGGCTGAACCCACTCATCGATCATTTCTAAATCAGAGCGCATTATTTGACCTCCGTTGTAAGGCTATTGGCAACCCGGGTTAAAAAGGTGTTTAACACAGCCATGTAGCGAGGGATTGGAAACAAAAAGGCGTCATGGCCTTCTGCGGCTTCGATCTTGGCATAAGAAACCTGCTTGCCAGCTTTGACGAGCGCGTTGACGATTTCTTCGCTGCGCTCTGGAGAGAAACGCCAGTCGGTAGTAAAGGAAACCAATAAAAACTCGCATTGTGCGCGGCTTAGAACGGCAGAAAGATCACCATTGGTTTGTGACGCGGGATCAAAATAATCCAGCGCCTTTGTCATCAGCATGTAGGTGTTGGCGTCGAAACGTTTGGTGAAGGCTTCGCCTTGATAACGTAAATAACTTTCTACTTCGAACTCAATGCCGTAATTGTATTGGTAGCTATCATGGCGCATCTGGCGACCAAATTTAGCGCCCATGGCATCGTCTGAAAGATAGGTAATGTGACCCAGCATGCGCGCCAAACCAAGGCCGTTAGTTGGCACCGAGTTGTTGTCTATGTAGTTGCCATCAAAAAAGTCTGGATCACGACGAATGGACTGACGTGCGACTTCATTGAAGGCGATGTTCTGGGTGGATAGTTTTGGAGCTGACGCGACAATCACTGCAGACTTCAAGCGAGCAGGGAAGCGGATGCTCCATTCGAGCACTTGCATGCCGCCAAGGCTGCCACCGACGATAGCGGCGAAGGTTTGGATACCCAATAAATCGGCTAAACGCGCTTGGCTTTCGACCCAATCTTCTACTGTGACAATCGGAAAACTGGCTTCCCAGCGCTGCCCTGTTTCTGGATTAATGCTCGTCGGCCCCGTTGAACCACAGCAACCGCCTAAGTTATTGAGAGCAATAACAAAAAACTTATTTGTATCGATGGCTTTACCAGGTCCTATTGCCGTATCCCACCAGCCCGTTTTGGTATCCGACATGGCATGATAACCTGCAGCGTGGTGATCTCCGCTCAGCGCGTGGCAAATTAAAATAGCATTGGAAGCGCTTTGATTCAGGGTCCCATAAGTCTCGTAAATAAGTTGGTACGATGACAAGGTCTGTCCGCAGGAAAGCGCCAACGGGGTGTCGAATTGCGCAATCTGTGGCGTAACAATACCAACAGAGTCGGCTGGAATGACGTCCGGCATAGGTTTGTTTTTATCCTAAAGTAAAGTCCTAAAGAAATTGCTCGAATTCCCGTGAAGAAATGTGGGAAGGTTCATCGATGAAAGATGTTACACAGTCTAGCGTTTGTGCACAGTGTCATCAAGAGGCGGATGCCGCCATCAATCGGTATACGGTATTAGAAGGTTGAAAGTAAAACGCTTCTGCCATCAGCTGATGGCAGAAGCGTTTTACTTATTACTGATATCTATCGAGTGATAATACGCTAAACGAGAGTGAATACTTGGGTTTTAACGGCAAGTTGCTCGGAAATTTTCTGAATCTGCTTAGTTTTATCCGCCAAAATATCGATAGAGCGAGTATCTTGGTTTAACTGTTGAGCAATTTCTTCCATCTCTGTGCTCATTTGAATGGCGGTACTAGCAACATCCTGAATGGCGCTTGCCATTGAGTCGGTGGATTTCGATCCTGTCATGGCGTTGCTTTCTATGTCGCGCATGGCTTCTTCGGCCTTGCTGCCATTTTCACTGATGATTTTCAAGTTGTCTTGTCCGCTTTCCATGGTGCTAATTGCGGTTTGAGTCGACTGCTGAATGGTATTAACTATGTCCGTAATTTTCGAAGTGGCATCAACGGTTTTTTCTGCTAATGCTCTTACTTCATCTGCGACCACAGAGAATCCGCGTCCCGCTTCGCCAGCGCGAGCAGCTTCTATCGCGGCGTTCAGCGCGAGTAAGTTGGTTTGGCTAGCAAGGTCGTTGATCATGGCAATGACGCTATCGATGTTTTTGGATAAACGGCCTAGCTCATCAAGTTGCTGACTGGTCATGTTCACAATATTCACTGTGTCGGTGATGCTGCTTAACACTAATTTAATCGTATCAGCGCCAGATTTAGCGGATTGGTAGGTTTCATTGGAGTGCGCTTGAAGCGTATTTGTGGTGCTAGACAACTCGGTTAAACGGCTAGAAATATCGTCCGTTGCAGAAGCCAATGAATGTGTACGCTGGTTGACTAAGTGGTTACTGCTGGCAATGCTGCTGATGGTGTTGTTTAAATCAGTGGACATAGTGCTGACATTGTCAGTTGTCGAAACAACATCTTTTAATACGTCACCCAAGCCGCTAGTCATTTCATTGAGAGATTGGCTCAATTGATCGAACTCATCGTTACGTTTAGTGTTAACTGACGCTTTTGATGACATATCGCCTTTTTTAACTTTATTAAGGTCAGTAATTATGTTTTGTAACGTGCTATTGACGCTGCGGCCAATGGCAAGCATGAGCAGTGCGGCTACTAGAATTACAGCGATACTAACGCCCAGTAGGGTTGCGTTGGCTTGTGTTGAGCTTTCTTCCGCGCTGTTTTCTGCTTGCTGAACTTTGTTCTCAATCAGTTGATTCGCTTTAAGTTGGCTTTCGGTAAACTGATTTTTTTGTGTCGTGAAAGTATTTTCGATCTCGCTAAGCGATTTGTATTCCTTACCGTATTGCAGAATGGCATCGCGGTAAGCGTTGGCTTTTACACCGTGAGTGTCTTGAAAACCAAAGTTTTCAATTCGGTTATCGAAGCGGTCGAAGCTGGAGGTGAACTCTTCTAGATTGCTTTCGGTTGGATCTGATAAATAGCCAGCCTCAGCTTTACGCACATTGGTGAACTCTCGTTTTAATAAGCTAAGCTTTTGGATGTCTTCGCTTATTTCTGTCCCCATTTGATCTACGCTACCGCGTAAACCTGAAGAGGAATCGAAACCAATAATATAGCGTTTTTCGATCAGCGTGATGAGTGCTTGGCTATAGTCGTTGAGTTCTACTAGGTTTTCTTCGAGAGTTTGCTTCAAGTTTTGGCTATGAGCTTTTTCAATATTTGTAGCGATGATGTTGGCGTTCTGTGCAATTTGTTCTTTCGCGCTTGCAATGTAGTCTTGGTAATTTTCTACAGAAATGGAGCGCAGGCTATCAGCTATCTCAAGCATGTGAATGCTCAGCTGATCATTTGATGCTTGAATCTTTGAGAGGTTTCTCAGCTCATTGTTGGCGCTTTGTTGGGATGAGAGCCCTGTCATGGCCACAGCAGTGACGATAATTAACCCCGTAATCGCAGTGATTAGAAGTATGAACAGTTTGGTCTTAAAGGATAGGTTTGACAGCATAGGTACCTTCCATCGCGAGGCAATGTTTAAGTGAAGTGCTCATTAATGGCACATATTCTATTAGGTTATGCAAGTATCGTGCTCAAATCAAAATGGCTGATATAGCTTGTTTTGATTAAGACATTATAGGAGGGGAAATATGGTTTTGCTTATTTTTGGTGCGATGTTTGTACCGGTGGATCAGAAAGCCCTATTTTGGATAGGGCTTGGATACTAAATTATTTAGACACTTCAAATAATCGATAAACCAATTGGCCAGCGACTTTTTCTTTTAACAAAGACCAGTGGCTTGGTAGTGCAGGTAGATCGGCTTCTTTTTCCATTTCGATATAAACAAGCGCACGATCTGCGAGCCAGCCTTTTTCAAGCAAAGGGATAATTTGTGCTAACCAGCCTTTGCGAAATGGCGGGTCTAGAAACACAATATCCATGGCATGTGGCGTGACCGTATCAAGAAAGACGGCCGCGTTTTGAGCAATCACATTAGCACTGTCCGTTGCGCCTAGCGTTGCTAAGTTTGCTGTCATTTGTTGTGACACTACGCGTGAGTTATCGACAAAAGTCATGTGCTTTGCGCCGCGTGATAACGCTTCTAACCCAAGTGCACCTGAGCCACAAAACAGGTCACCACAAACAGCACCTGGAATATAGGCATTGATCCAATTGAATAAGGTTTCTCGTACTCTGTCTGGCGTTGGACGTAAGCCTTCAATATCTGGAATCGGCAGTTGGCGAGAGCGCCATTCACCGGCGATGATACGAAGTCTCGATGCCTTCGCTTTGCTTTTATTCGAGACGTTACTTAGAACTTTTTTCTTCATTGGTAAACCTGAATCTCTTGATAGGACGATGGTTTTAATAGGTGTTGTAGAGCCGTTTGATAATCTTCTATGGTGAAGCTGTCGATGGCATCTTTGTAGCCTTCGGCGAATTGCTCCACCGTGAGCGCGCCATCTTCATGGGTGACTTGTGTGGCAATATAGCTCCACCATGTTGGTGATAGCGTTTGCTGTTCGAGTTGTTGCTTGAAATTATCCAGTAGAATGCCAAAGGCTTTGCTGTCGTTTACTGAAGGAACTTGTTCTACAAACACAAGGCTTTTAGCGTTAACGAAGCGACTGGCATCGTGGCTAGGTTCGCTTACTGTTTCTGTTATGCTGTTAGCGTATTGGATACTCCACCATGCCCAAGGGCGCTGCGGTGAAAGCGTAAAAGCGAGCTGAACAAAATCAATATGTTGTTGCTGGTTGAGCGTAGAAACCAAGTCAGCGCCCCAAATTTGCAAACTGATCCACTCTTTGATTGAAGACACTGGCATTAATGCAATGGCGCTGCGAGTTTGCCAAAGCTCGCCTTCATTTTGTTGAATGGTTGAGCTGATGGACTCGTAATGAATAGCCTCGGCGGAAGCGTTTGAAAGTCGATAGTCTTGGCTGATGGTATTGATTGCATTTTTGACTGCTTGCTTAGTTTCTGGTGACATCTCGCCCACGATAAAAATAGTAGCAGCAGACGATTTTAAGCTCTGGTAATAGTCGGAAACTTGTTTTAAAGAGACGGTAGTTATGGTGTCGTTGTTTTGATCATTAGCCTTATCGAAAAATAAAACATTTTCGAGCTCATGTTGGACGGGTGGATTTGCTTGGTGTTGGGTTTGCCAAGCATCGAAAGTGCGAGGTTTGAAATCGGGTTGTCTAAGCCAATTGGTTGCCAAGGAAAGTGTAGGGGTCAGATATTTTGGCTCATTACTCAGTGTTAAACCAATGGTTTGATTTTCATGATCATAATAGCTGTCTGCGCTGGCAGCTAAAGGTGCGAGTCTTTGGTTAATTGAAGCAGTACTAAGCGGTAATGAGTCGCTCATTAACATGGCCAGCGTGGTTTGGATCAATGTTATGTTGGTGGTGACCGAGCGAAATGAAAAGCGAAGCTCCAATTTGTTGCTATCTTGCCATTCTGCTTGTTTTAACCAGACCACAGGAATACCTGACGTGGTTGTCCATTTCTCAATTTGAGGTGTGGGTAATTTACTGCTCGGAGCGGTTAAATTTAACAGCCAAATAGCCAGAGTACAGAACAACATGACCGCCGCCAGAACGGGTCGGCTAAATAGAGGTTTGCTATCGTCGGACATAATGAACCTTGAGTGGTGCTTGTTAAGAATATTTTGGCTAAAACTAAGCCTGTTTGCGAGCCAGAATGATGTTAAAATAACCGTTTTTAAGTGTCCATGTATGTGGCGCTGTGTCTAATCATAGCATTTCACTGATGTTTATCGCATCAGTCAAAATAAAGAGACTGATTTAATGGAAGTTGTTAATCAAATTATTGCTTTTTTTACACCGTATCTTGGTGAATATGCACGTTATGTTCCTATTGCGATTGGAACACTTTTAGCCATTATCGCTTTCGTTGTTCGCCGTCGTTTTGTGAACAAAATGAATGCAGATATTGCAGCAGCTAAGAAAAAGGATATAGATACGCCCGATTCAGTTCAGGATGAAATAGCCTCAGCGGAAGCTTTGGCTTCTGACGAGCAACTTGCAGATGACGTGGCGATAAGCACTAAAGCACAAGCAGTAGAAGAAACGCCAAGTGACCCTGTGCAGCCTACGTTATCTTGGTCTCAGCGTTTTAAATCTGGTTTGTCTCGCACTCGCAGCGGTTTAGGCAACGGTTTGTCTTCTGTTATCGGCAGTCATAAAAAAGTGGATGATAATCTGCTGGAAGAGCTAGAGACTCAGTTGCTGATGGCGGATGTTGGTATCGATGCTACACAAACCTTGATTAGTGCGCTAACCGACAAGCTAAACCGCAAAGAACTAAAAGATTCGGCTACATTGTTAAATCATTTAAAAGCCGACATGGAAGGTATTCTTAGCCAGTCTCAGCAAGTACTTGAGCCAGTCAGTAAAGACGGTCCTTTTGTGATTCTAATGGTAGGCGTGAATGGTGTTGGTAAGACGACAACCATTGGTAAGTTAGCCAAAAAATATCAGGCCGAAGGTAAAAGTGTTATGTTGGCGGCAGGTGACACCTTTCGTGCAGCTGCGGTTGAGCAGCTTCAAGTATGGGGCGAGCGTAATAATGTTCCTGTTGTTGCTCAGCACACTGGCGCTGATTCGGCGTCGGTTATCTATGATGCGATTGAGTCTGCCAAAGCTAAAGGCGTCGATATCGTTATTGCAGATACCGCTGGTCGTCTACAAAACAAAGCGAATTTGATGAACGAACTGTCTAAAGTCGTTCGTGTAATGAAAAAGCTAGATGAAAACGCGCCACATGAAGTTATGTTGGTTTTGGATGCTGGTACTGGTCAAAATGCTATCAGTCAGGCTAAGCTGTTTTCCGAAGCGGTTGGCGTGAGCGGTATCACACTAACTAAGCTGGATGGAACCGCAAAAGGCGGTATTATTTTTGCCATCGCCAAACAGTTCGGCATTCCTATACGTTATATTGGCGTAGGTGAACAAGCGGATGACTTACGTCCCTTTGTTGCTAAAGAGTTTGTCGACGCATTGTTTGATAGTGAATAGCTTGATAGCGAATAAGTGGTGATTAGACCTTTCTTCTTTCTAATTTAAGGATGCTGGATTAGCGTGGAAATCGAATTTCAACGAGTGGGTAAAAAGTACGAGAGTGGACAAGAAGCATTGTCGCAGGTGAGTTTTCATTTGCAGCAAGGTGAAATGGCTTTTCTTACTGGGCATTCTGGTGCGGGTAAAAGTACCTTGATGAAACTCATGATGATGATCGAGCGCCAAACCTCGGGCCAAATTTTGGTCGATGGTGTTGATTTGCGTACGTTGAGCCGCCGAGCGATTCCTCATCATAGACGTCGCGTTGGCGTCGTGTTCCAGAATCATCAGTTGTTATTAGATCGAAGTGTTTTCCATAATGTTGCCTTGCCATTGTTGGTGAGCGGAGCGGATCCTCAACAAATTGCCAAGCGAGTGCGTGCTGCGCTGGATAAAGTAGGTCTGTTGGATAAAGAAAAATACAATCCAATGGCGTTATCTGGTGGTGAGCAACAGCGTGTTGGTATTGCGCGAGCAGTGGTGAATAAACCACAATTGTTGTTAGCCGATGAACCAACGGGTAATTTAGATCCCAAATTGTCAGCAGAAATCATGAATTTATTCCAAGAGTTTAATCGTGTTGGTGTAACCGTCTTGGTTGCTAGTCATGATTTAGCACTGGTTGCGCGCATGCGTCATCGTGTTTTGACTTTAAATCAGGGTCGAATGGTGAATGATGGAGGGTTTGGCTAAATGGCACAGAAGCCGAATCAACGCGGTGCGACTAGAGAGTCGATTAAAGCAACCAAACATAATTGGCCGACGCGAACGTCTTTTAGTCCGAGTAAATATTTTCGTCAGCATCAAACGACTTTAACCGAAAGCTTTATGCGGCTAGTGAATTATCCATTGGCTAGCATTATGACGGTGATGGTAATTGCAATAGCTTTGTCTCTACCAGGTGGTTTGTATGTTTTGCTGAAAAATGTGCAATCTGTCACAGATCAATGGGAGCAGCAGTCGGTCATTACCTTGTATCTTTTTCCTAACTTAGAAGACACGCAAGCTCTTGCCTTGTCACATCGACTTTCTGCGCAAGCCGATATTGCGTCAGTTGAGTATATTTCTAAGGAAGAAGGGCTTCGGTATTTTGAGCGTTCTAGTGGTTACGAGCAGATTATGTCTGCTTTGCCAGAGAACCCTTTGCCAATTGTACTGCGAGTTATTCCTAAGCAAGCGGTAGATATTACGACGTTATCGAGTTTGCAAGCTTTACGAGACCAGCTAGCGGCACAAAAAGAAGTGGATTATGCAGAACTTGATGCACAATGGTTACAGCGTCTTGCGAATATACTGAGTTTTGGGCAGCGATTTGTCTATGCTCTGTCGGTTTTGTTGGTCGTTGCTGTGCTGTTGATTGTTGGCAATACCATTCGCATGGCGGTAGAAAGCCGTCGTGATGAAGTGTTGGTTATGAAGTTGGTTGGTGCAACCGATGCTTATATTCGCCGACCATTTTTGTACATGGGGTTTTGGTTTGGCGTACTGGGTGGTTTTTTCGCCAGCCTTTGTATTCTCGTGCTTAGCTGGTGGGTAAGTGCTCCAGCAGAGCGATTGATTGATCTCTATCAAAGCGGTTTTCAACTTCAGACTTTTAATGCGGATGAAATTGTTTTATGTTTAACTATCAGTGCATTTGTTGGTGTGTTTGGCGCATGGATTGCCGTTAACCGACATATCACAACTATTGAACTGCAGTGACAATGAAAGGCTAATATCACTACTAAGATAATAGCCATGGTTTATTCACATTTATGTCACACACAAGCAGAATTTACTTGTTAGTATTTTGTCATACACTGTATGAACAATTAGAAAGGTGGAAATAGAGATGGGTAAAGCTCTCCAGCCTACGGATATGATGATTCCTGGTCAGAACCTAGAGTCTTACATACAAGCCGTCAGCAGAATTCCGATTTTAACCGCAGACGAAGAAAAAGCGTTGGCGGAACGTCTTTATTATCAAGAAGACCTTGAAGCTGCGCGTACCTTGGTTATGTCGCACTTAAGATTTGTTGTACATATTGCGAAAAGTTACTCTGGATATGGTTTAGCTCAAGGCGACCTTATTCAAGAAGGCAACGTTGGCTTGATGAAAGCGGTTAAGCGCTTTAACCCAGAAGTCGGTGTTCGCCTTGTTTCCTTTGCTGTGCATTGGATTAAAGCCGAGATTCATGAATTTATTCTGAAAAACTGGCGCATTGTTAAAGTAGCTACGACAAAAGCACAACGTAAAATGTTCTTTAATTTGCGTAGCGCGAAAAAGACCTTGTCTTGGTTCAGCAATTCAGAAGTAGAGTCGGTTGCTAGTGATTTAGGTGTGACACCAGAAGTGGTTCGTCAAATGGAAGGGCGTTTAAGTTCTTCTGATATGGCGTTTGATGCTTCTGCAGACGACGATGATGACAGTGCTTTTCAAGCGCCATCTCAATATCTAGAAGACCATCGCTCAGATCCTGCAACCTTGCTTGAAAATGGTAACTGGGAAGAAGACTCCAATCAGCGTCTAGAAGTTGCTATGGCTGATCTTGATGAGCGTAGCCGAAATATTCTAGTGCAACGTTGGTTGTCTGATGCAAAATCTACCTTGCATGAATTGGCTGATGAATATGGCGTTTCTGCTGAGCGTATCCGACAGCTTGAAAAGAATGCAATGAAGAAAATTCGACTTGCAATGGGTGATGGTCAGTTTGACTGATTGTTACGCTTAGCAGGTAAAAAATAAAAAGCCCTCCAAGTGAAGTGAGGGCTTTTTTATGTCTAATGATTTTTATACTATCTGGCTTTATGCGTTTACTGGCTTTGTAGTTGATTGCCAGGTACAAATCGCCATGTTCGAATGATTTCCAGCTTATCCACTTCTTTCTTTAGCTCACTAGGAAATACTTGAAAAGGTTCTGCCAGACGGACAATACGCATGGCGGCATCATCGAGCACTCTGATACCAGAGGAGTGCAGTACTTCAATATCATCGACATAACCGTTCGGCTGTATAATAACGGCTAGACGTAGTTCACCATAAAGATGGTTACGTTTTGCTTCTTCTGGATAGTGAATATTACCTATGCGCTCAATTCGGCGTCGCCAGTCATCTAAGTATTGCGCATCAACAGCTGCTTTGGCAGAGACTGAGGTCAGACGGCGAATTCTTGGACGTTTGGCGTATGCTTGGCGCTGTTGATCTAGCAAGGCTTCTAGGGTCGCTATATCGTTTGATATATGGCTTGGAATTTGGGTTTCGCCACGAAACTTTTCTTCTAGCGTTTTAGGCTCATTTTCAGATTCATTGATGATCTCAAAGACAGCTTCTTGGTTTCTGGTTGCCAGCAGACTTGGTTCGTCAATAGGTTCGGCAGAGGCAAGTTGAGGCTGGACGGGAGGCGATATTTCTTGGATGGTATCAGATAAAAAACGTGCATTTTCTGTGGTGGTGAGTTTTTGCTTGCGTAATTCTGTCCCACTGGCTTGTTGGTTGGCTTGAGCAATAAAGTCAGCCTCGGCTGGTGCTTTTGTCGTATGCTGAACGAGCGTCACCTCTAGCGTTTTAGGCTTGGGAGAGGGAAGCTCGAAATCGAAGCCAATAATCATCACCATTAGCACATGAAAGCTAATGGCGATGAAAAGCGCGATAGAAAATTTATCTGTTACTCGCATGTAAATATTACTGAAGACGTTTTTCTATGGCTTCTATTAAAATCATAGCGATATTTAGATCGAATTGTGTATCTAATTCACGAACGCATGTTGGGCTGGTGACATTGATTTCAGTGAGGTAATCACCGATGACGTCTAAACCAACAAACATTAAGTTCTTTTCTTTCAATGATGGAATCACTTGCTCGCAAATCCAGCGATCGCGATCTGTTAAAGGTCGGCCTTCACCTCGCCCGCCTGCAGCTAAGTTGCCACGGGTTTCACCTGATGCCGGAATGCGTGCTAGTGCAAACGGCACAGGTTCACCATTAACTACCAAAATACGCTTATCGCCGTCTTTGATTTCTGGGATGAATTTTTGTGCCATGATCTGCTCTACGCCCATGTTTGTTAGGGTTTCAATAATCACGCTGATGTTTGAGTCATCCGGTTTGATGCGGAAAATCGAACTGCCACCCATACCGTCTAAAGGCTTGAAGATAACGTCGCCATGTTCTTTGTGGAAGCTTCTTAGTAAGTCTGCACGTCGAGTCACTAAGACTGGTGGACAGCAGTGTGGAAACTGAGTGGCGAAGAGTTTTTCGTTGCAGTCGCGTAAACTTTTAGGGTCGTTGACTACAAGTGCACCATCTCTTTCTGCTTGCTCTAAAATCATAGTGCTGTAGACGAATTCACTATCAAATGGCGGATCTTTGCGCATTAAGATCACATCCATATCACCCATTGCCATTTTCGTTTCTTCACCAAGATCGTAAAAGTGCGCAGGATCTTTATAAACGTTTAATGGACGAGTCATAGCGTAGGCTTTGCCATTGTCTAGAAACAGGTCTTTTTGTTCCATATAAATAAGTTGCCAGCCTTTTTCTGCGGCAGCCCATAGCATGGCGAGAGAAGTGTCTTTTTTGTAGTTTATGGACGAAATTGGGTCCATAACAATGCCGAGTTTGATAGTCATAAGGCGGTTCCTAAAAGCGAAAGCAACGTTTTAGTGCTTTGTTTAATCTGTTAATAGATGTTGATGCTATAGAAATATGGGGGCGCTGAGAAGAAAAAACACCCATGATTTTCAGATAGTTGCTTTGATGAGTAAGAATATGACAATGAGCGGACTGTATAGAAAAATGAGTCTGTAATTCTGTGTATTCAATGTCTTATATTTTGGTCATTAAAAAGCAGAATCATTGGTCGTAAAAATAGTACGTTTTATCAATGATTCTGCTTTTTAGGAGAAGAACATTCTCTATCTACCAGTTTCCAGAGTTTCCATTAGCGTCTAAGAATAGCTCACTTTCTTGTGCTTTCTTCGAGTCATCCACAGGTGGAGCTTCAGGTGACTGGGGAGCATCATCAACTTTCACCGTACTTTCTGCGGCTTTCAGTTCTTCTGTTGCGCTAGGCTCTGGGGTTGGAGGTGTTTTTGTTTTATCAAATTCGTCATTAAAACCAAGGAGCTGTGGGCGATAAATACGAAACGCGCGCATGAGCTCACCTTTAGCATTAAATAAACGGAATTCTGAGAAAAGTTCATCGTAGTCCGCATTGACATAATCTTGGCGAGCTTGAAATAGTTCGTTCTCGCTATCTAGTACATCCAGTAGAGTACGGCGGCCTAAGCGAAATTGTTTTTCATAAGCAATTTGTGATTCTTTTGTCGCAATGACATATTCACGAATTTGCTCCTTTTGACCTGTGGTTGCTTCAAACGCTGCCCAAGCTAATCGCACAGTGAGTTCAGTATCTCTTATTGTGTTACGGCGTATTTCAGAAGCTTGGAGGTTCTGTTGAACGGCAACTTCTTGTTTGCGTTTGTGGGTGCCGCCGCTGTAAAGGTTATAGTTCAATCGCACCATAGCTAATAAGTCTTCGCTTGGTCCTCTATCGCCATCTATATTGTTGTTCCATGTGCGTTCTAAGCCAAAACTAATCGTTGGGTACTTGTCTGCATCAGTAATTTTTTGAGCGCTTTCTGTTGCTGCAACGTCCCATCGTGCACCTTCGATTGCTGGATTCTTCTTCAATGATTCATTAATCGCCGAATCAAGATCTTTTGGTATCAAGTCTTTATCTGGCATCGGATAGATTAAGTCTTTCGGCGGCATTTCTCCGACAATATTTTTGTAGTTGCTGTCGGCATCTTGGAGATTGTTAATTGCAGCAAAGTGATTTGCATGGGCTTTAGCGAGGCGTGCGGTTATTTGGCTAAGATCAGATTGACGTCCAATACCTGAGTCACTTTTTAATTTAATTTGCCCATAAATGCGCTCATGGGTTTTTAAGTTCAGTTCTGCAAGGCCGACAAGTTCTCTGTAGCGTAAAATGTTAGCATACACCTGAGCCACTTCTAGGGCAGTATTTTCAACAGAAATCAGTGCGCTCCAACGATCGGCTTCGGCCTCGCTGTTTAAGCGTTCGACTTCATTTTTTGTTGAGAACCCGTTAAATAGGGGTTGATTCAGCGCAAGTTTCAGTTCGCGACGAGTAAGATCAATATCGTCCGGGTTGCTATTGTCTGCGTAGGTTGTTTCACGGCCTATGCCAGCGGAGAGATCCACGCTTGGGTAGTAGCCAGAACGACGAGCAATATCTGCGTTTTCTTTGGACTCTCGATATTTTGCGACAGCTTGTCTTACAGCAGGATTGTTTTCTATTGCCGTATATGTCGCTTCTTCGAGAGTGATTGCATGCGCTATTGCTGGTAGGAAGGCTGCTCCTATATAAACCGTGCAAGTCAAAACTATTCGATTAAACATGTGATCATATGTCCTTTATTAAGTCCTGCTTGAATGGTAAAGGCATTCATAGCCTTAATATGTAGCGATTCTGTTAGTTAGGGCTTTATCAAAGAATAGGTTAGATATCGCCCCATAGAGCATTAATTACACTGAGCGCAACAATAGGTGCGGTTTCTGTTCTCAGTACTCTTGGACCTAAAGTGATAGCATTAAATCCTGACTTTTCAGATAGTTGGACTTCTTTTTCGGTGAGCCCTCCTTCTGGTCCGATCAATAAAGCAATGCGATTATTGCTCGGTTGCTCGAACTGACGAATAGGTTTTGCACTGTGGTGATGTAATGTTAGTTTTAACATTTCGTTACAATTCTCCACCCATTCACTTAATTCTATAGGCGGATATACAACAGGAACGACGCCACGACCGCATTGCTCTGCCGCACTGATAGCAACTTGCTGCCAATGTTGTTGGCGTTTTTCAGCTCGGCTGTCTTGCAGCTTCACTTCACAGCGTTCGCTAAAAAGAGGTTGGATAGCAAATACGCCTGCTTCAACGGATTTCTGAATGGCGTAGTCCATTCGTTCGCCACGAGATAGAGTTTGCCCAATAGTGACTTGGATTGGGGATTCGTTATCCAGTGCTTCAAAGTCTGCTACGTGAATATTAGCAGAGCGTTTTTCAACATCGCACAGGGTTGCATTAAATTGACCACCTTTACCATTAAGCGCTTGGCCATTAAACACGCGAATAGGATGGCCTGACTTTAAACGCAGTACTTTGCAGAGATGCTGAAATGCCGAATCAGGTAAGGCAAAGATGCTATTTTCGCTGAGTTCTGTATCGATAAAAATTCGTGGAATACGCATGTTTTGCCTTATGTTTTCGGGAGTATTAAAAAATAGAAATAAAAAAGCCTTCCTCTGCACATGTTATCTAATAAAAGAGTAAGGCAGAAGAAGGCTTTATAACGGAAAATCAGGAAATTATAAACCAGCAGCTTTGCGTAATGCGTCCGCTTTGTCTGTTTTTTCCCAAGTGAAGTTTTCACCTTCACGACCAAAGTGGCCATAAGCCGCGGTTGGCAGGTAAATTGGGCGTTTTAGATCTAGCATCTTGATCAAGCCTGCTGGACGTAATTCAAAGTGTTCACGAACGAGTTGTGAAATTACAGCGTCGCTTACTTTACCGGTACCGAAGGTATTAATACTGATTGACGTTGGCTCAGCAACACCGATGGCGTAAGATATTTGAATCTCGCACTTATCTGCAAGGCCAGCGGCAACGATATTCTTCGCTACGTAACGACCAGCGTACGCAGCAGAACGGTCAACTTTGGATGGATCTTTACCAGAGAAAGCGCCACCACCGTGACGCGCCATGCCGCCGTATGTATCAACGATGATTTTACGACCTGTTAGGCCACAATCTCCAACTGGACCACCAATGATGAACTGGCCTGTTGGGTTGATGAAATATTTGGTTTCTTTGGATAACCACTCAGCAGGAAGAACAGGTTTGATGATCTCTTCCATGACAGCTTCACGAAGATCGGCTTGTTTAATGGACGCACTGTGTTGTGTCGAAAGCACAACAGCATCGATCGCGCATGGTTTACCATTTTCGTCGTAACGGAAGGTAACTTGGCTTTTCGCATCAGGGCGAAGAAAATCGAGCGTGCCGTTTTTACGAACTTCTGCTTGGCGTTGAACCAAGCGATGTGCGTAAGTGATTGGCGCAGGCATTAATACGTCAGTTTCGTTAGTGGCAAAACCAAACATCAAACCTTGGTCGCCAGCACCTTGTTCGTGCTCGCCAGCTTCATCTACACCTACTGCGATATCGGCAGATTGTTTGCCAATAGCATTCATAACCGCGCAAGATTCCCAGTCGAAACCCATGTCTGAGCTGTTGTAGCCGATTTCACGAATGACACCACGAGCGATTTCCTCAATGTCGACCCATGCGTTAGTACGAACTTCACCCGCAACTAGAACCATGCCTGTTTTTACTAGTGTTTCGCAGGCAACACGTGCTTCTGGGTCTTCTGCCAAAATGGCATCAAGGATGGCGTCGGAAACTTGGTCCGCGATTTTATCTGGATGACCTTCAGAAACGGATTCTGAAGTAAATAAAGAATATTCTGACATGTTTAGTGCCTCTATCAAAATGATGGATAAGCGCTAAATAGGTATAAAAAAACCCGCTTAGCAATGTTTATAATTCAAAAAAGCTAAACAGGTGATATTGCTTCTGTTTAGCTGAATTTATATAGCGTCCGCAAGCCGAAACAAATCGACGCTGTTAGTGGCAAGAATAATGGACTAGAGCTGTTTAAATATCAACCCGACCTGTGGATTTTAATGAGGCAAAGGACAATTTTTTTGTTACGATGGTGCAGATTTTTATGTATTTTCATTTTCTTTGCCCAATGTTTGGGCGTCACGGTGGTGCCAGCATTGCAAGGTGGCTCTATCCTGTAGAGAATGTTTCTTCTATTTTGTTCGTTAAGCTATCAGGAGTGGAATAACCATGCCGTCTCGTAAACAACTTGCTAACGCCATACGTGCATTGAGTATGGATGCCGTACAAAAAGCTAACTCAGGCCATCCAGGTGCGCCAATGGGTATGGCGGATATCGCTGAAGTGCTATGGAATGACTTTCTAAAGCACAACCCAAATAACTCAAAATGGGTTGATCGCGACCGCTTTGTGTTGTCAAACGGCCATGGCTCTATGCTGATTTATTCTTTATTGCATTTGTCTGGTTATAAATTGCCAATTGAAGAGCTAAAACAATTCCGTCAGCTTCATTCTAAAACTCCAGGTCATCCAGAATATGGTTACACCGATGGCGTAGAAACCACAACTGGTCCATTGGGCGCTGGTATCAGTAATGCGGTAGGTATGGCGATTGCTGAGAAAACTCTAGCAGCACAGTTTAACCGTGAAGGTCATAGCATCGTTGATCACAACACTTACTGCTTCCTTGGCGATGGCTGCTTGATGGAAGGCATTTCTCACGAAGCGTCTTCTTTAGCTGGTACGTTAGGTCTAGGTAAATTGGTCGCTTTTTGGGATGACAATGGTATTTCTATCGATGGTCATGTTGAAGGCTGGTTTACTGATAATACCCCACAGCGTTTTGAAGCTTACGGCTGGCATGTTATTTCTGACGTAGATGGACATGATCCAGAAGCGATTAAAGCGGCGATTGAAGCAGCAAAAGCAGAAACGACAAAACCAACACTGATCTGTTGCAAAACCATTATTGGTTTTGGTTCGCCGAATAAATCTGGCAGCCACGACTGTCACGGCGCGCCTCTTGGCGATGCAGAGATTGCCGCTGCTCGTGAATTCCTTGGTTGGCCTTATGCGCCTTTTGAGATCCCTGCCGATGTTTACTCTGGCTGGGATGCGAAAGAAGCGGGTTCTGCTCGTGAAACTCAGTGGAATGCCCAGTTCGAAGCGTATAAAGCGGCTTACCCTGAATTGGCAGCAGAATTTGAACGTCGTGTGATTAAGGGCGAATTGCCTGCGGATTTTGAAGCTAAAGCGCAAGCTTTCATTCAAGAAAGCCAAGACAAAGGCGAGAACATTGCCAGCCGTAAAGCGTCACAGAATGCGATTGGTTTCTTCGGCGCTATGTTGCCAGAATTACTAGGCGGTTCTGCGGATCTTGCAGGCTCTAACTTGACGTTATGGTCTGGTTCTAAAGGCATCCAAGACGATCCAGCGGGTAACTACATTTACTACGGCGTTCGTGAATTTGGTATGAGCGGCATTATGAACGGTGCTTCTTTGCATGGTGGTTTTATTAACTACGGTGCGACTTTCATGATGTTTATGGAATACGCGCGTAATGCGGTTCGTATGTCTGCTTTGATGGGCATTCAAAACGTATTTGTTTACACGCATGATTCTATTGGTCAAGGCGAAGACGGTCCAACTCACCAACCTGTTGAGCAATTGGCTAACTTGCGCATGACACCAAACATGTCTGTATGGCGTCCATGTGATGCGGCGGAAACTGCAGTTGCTTGGAAAGCCGGTATTGAACGCCGTGATGGCCCAACGGCATTGGTTTTCTCTCGTCAAGGTTTGCCTGCGCAAGCACGTGATGCTGAGCAATTGGCGAACGTTGCAAAAGGTGGTTATGTACTGAAGGATTGTGCTGGTACGCCAGACCTTATCTTGATCGCAACCGGTTCTGAAGTAGGCCTAGCGATGGATTCTGCTGAAGCGCTAACGGCGAAAGGCAAGAAAGTGCGCGTTGTTTCTATGCCATCAACGAATGTGTTTGATGCACAAGATGCAGCTTATAAAGAATCGGTATTGCCAAGCAGTGTGACTAAGCGTGTTGCTATTGAAGCTGCTCACACGGACTACTGGTACAAGTACGTTGGTTTCGAAGGCGCTATGGTGGGTATGACGACTTTTGGTGAGTCTGCTCCTGGTGGCGATCTGCTGAAATACTTTGGCTTTACAGTAGACAATGTAGTTGCGACTGCTGAGAGAATTCTAGCCGCGTAATCTCATTGCTTGATAAGAAAAGAGGTGTACGTTTGTATGCCTCTTTTTCCTTTTATTAAGGCGGAGAGTGATGGTTTTTAGATCACTTTCTTTGCGATGAAGTAGTAGGAATATGTTGCGAGTCGCTATCAATGGTTATGGTCGTATCGGACGTTCGGTATTACGAGCGCTTTATGAAAACGGCTACCGCGATCACATTCAAGTGGTTGCTATTAATGAATTGTCTGACATTGAGACAATCAGTTATCTTACGCGCTATGACACGACTCATGGCCGCTTTCCTCAGCCTGTTTCGACTCAAGGTAATGCGTTGCTTATCGGCGATGATGCTATTTTGTGTTTTTCCTGTGCGACACCTGATGAACTTGATTGGTCATCTCTTGAATTAGATATGGTGCTTGAGTGCTCTGGTAGCTTTTCTGGTCGAGAAGGCGCGCAAGCTTACTTAAATGCAGGTGTGCCACGACTGTTGCTTTCTCAGCCGGCAGCGGCAGATGTTGATGCGACGATTGTGTATGGTTTTAATCATCATGATATTCGAGCGGATCACAATATTGTTTCAGCAGCATCTTGTACTACTAATTGTTTGATTCCTGTTTTGGACATCGTTAAGCAATTTTCTGGTGTTGTTCATGGTATGACACAGACGATTCATTCGGCGATGAATGATCAGCCAGTGATTGACGGCTATCACACGAAAGACTTGCGCCTGACGCGTGCCGCTTTGAGTTCTATTATTCCTGTGGATACTGGATTAGCGAGAGGTATTACACGCATGATGCCGGAATTGGAAGGCAAAATGGGTTGTAATGCGGTACGTGTGCCGACCTTGAATGTCTCGGTTATTGATTTAGTGTTGCGCACAGAACGAGACGTTACCGCCGAGCAAATCAATGCGCAGTTAGAGCAAGCGGCAAGCTCAAAATATGCAGGCTTAATGGGCTTCACCAAAGAAGCACATGCTTCGGTGGATTTTAATCATGATCCGCGTTCGGTGATTATCGATAGTACGCAAACCCAAGTAATCGATCAGCGAATGGTGAAGTTACTGTGTTGGTTTGATAATGAATGGGGCTACGCTAACCGTATGTTGGATGTGGCTAAGTATTGGGCTGGTGTGATTAAGCAATCAAAATTAGATTGATTCACCCGAACATTAAATAACGAGGACATCGTACATGACCGTAATTAATATGAAAGATGTGGATCTGGCGAATAAACGTGTGTTAATTCGAGAAGACCTAAACGTGCCAGTAAAAGACGGCAAAGTAACCAGTGACGCACGTATTCGTGCTGCTTTGCCAACCATTAAATTGGCGCTAGCAGCTGGTGCGAAAGTCATGGTGATGTCTCACCTTGGTCGCCCAACAGAAGGTCAGTACGAAGAAGAATACTCGCTTCAACCAGTAGCGACGCATCTTTCTGGTTTGCTAGGACAAGACGTACCGTTAGTAAAAGATTGGTTGGATGGTGTTGAAGTTGAATCTGGTCAGCTTGTTTTGGTTGAAAACGTACGTTTTAACCTTGGCGAGAAAAAAGACGACGAAGCTTTGTCTAAAAAAATGGCTGCTTTGTGTGATGTGTACGTGATGGATGCATTTGGTACGGCTCACCGTGCCCAAGCTTCTACTCACGGTGTAGCGAAATTTGCACCAATCGCTTGCGCTGGCCCATTGTTGTCAGCTGAGCTTGAAGCATTAGAAAAAGCTTTGGCGAAACCAGCTCGTCCAATGGCGGCCATTGTTGGTGGTTCAAAAGTATCGACTAAGTTGACTGTTTTAGAATCTTTGTCTGACAAAGTTGATCAGTTGATAGTAGGTGGTGGTATAGCCAATACCTTCCTAGCTGCTGCAGGTTTTCCAGTGGGCAAGTCTTTGTACGAAGCAGATTTGATTCCTCAGGCAAAAGCTTTGATGGCGAAAACCAGCATACCGCTACCTGAAGACGTTGTTGTAGCTACCGCGTTCGCGCCAGATGCTGTTGCGACAGTCAAAAATGCTGCGGATGTTGGTCCTGACGATATGATTTTGGATATTGGGCCAAAAGCAGCCGCTGCGTTTGCGGCTTTGCTTGAAAAATCTCAAACGATTATCTGGAATGGTCCAGTGGGTGTTTTTGAATTTGACCAGTTTGGTGGCGGAACTAAAGCGCTTGCGATGGCCATTGCGAACAGCAAAGGGTTTTCCATTGCGGGTGGTGGCGACACATTAGCGGCCGTTGATAAATATGAAATTGCGGATCAAGTTTCCTATATTTCGACCGGTGGCGGGGCGTTTTTGGAGTTTGTGGAAGGAAAAGTGCTTCCAGCGGTTGCGATGTTAGAGTCTCGCGCGCAAAATTAGTATCAAAGAATGACAAAGATCGTTCTAAAGCATTTTATAAGTAATAAAAAGGTGAAAAGCCTACTTCGTTAACACCGTTAGAAGCTGGATGTGGTTTCTGCTGAAAGCGGTGTTGGCGAAAAACAAAACTAGAGAGTGACCTACTCGGCGCGAGTCGGGTATGACAATAACGATAAGGCGTAAGCCACATGGCTTGTGATAAGCAACGTCATGATTACAAGATTATAGAGTTAACTAACACCATAACTCTGTTCGTTATAAATACAATATAAGACAAATTGTCAGAGGAAATCTTTTATGCCTTTAATTAGTATGCGTCAACTGCTCGATCATGCAGCAGAACACAGCTATGGTTTGCCAGCCTTCAATGTGAATAACATGGAGCAAGTTAAGGCGATCATGGAAGCTGCTCACGAAGTGAATTCCCCCGTTATCATGCAAGCCTCTGCTGGTGCTCGTAAATACGCTGGTTCGCACTTCTTGCGTCACTTAATTGCTGCAGCGATTGAAGATTACCCGCATATCCCTGTTGTGATGCATCAGGATCATGGTACTTCCCCAGCTATCTGTCAGCGCTCTATTCAGCTTGGCTTTTCGTCGGTCATGATGGATGGTTCTTTGATGGCTGATGGTAAAACACCGGCTAGCTATGACTACAACGTAGATGTGACTCGTCGTACTGTTGAATTCGCACACGCATGTGGTGTATCAGTAGAAGGTGAGTTGGGTGTGTTGGGTTCTCTAGAGACGGGTCAAGCTGGTGAAGAAGACGGTGTTGGCGCTGAAGGTATATTGTCTCATGATCAAATGCTGACAGATCCACAAGAAGCAGTGGATTTTGTTAATGCAACTGGCATTGATGCATTAGCTGTGGCGATTGGTACAAGTCACGGTGCTTACAAGTTTACTCGTCCGCCTACTGGCGACATTCTTGATATCGAGCGTATTGCGAAAATCGTAGAGTTGTTACCAAATACTCACATCGTGTTACATGGCTCTTCTTCTGTTCCACAGGATTGGTTGTCTATCATCAACGAATTTGGTGGCGACATTCCTGAAACTTACGGTGTGCCGATTGATGAGATTGTGAAGGCGATCCGTTACGGTGTTCGTAAAGTGAACATTGATACAGATTTACGTTTAGCGGCAACAGGCGCGATTCGTCGTAGCTTGGCTGAACACAAAGGCAACTTTGATCCACGTAAATACTTAACGGAAAGTATCAAAGCAATGAAAGCGGTTTGTATTGATCGTTATGAAGCTTTTGGTTCTGCAGGCCAGGCCTCTCGTATTCATACTATGGATCTTGAAGAGATGGCTGTTCGTTACGAGCGCGGTGAATATTCTGGCGGTCGTATTTTTTAAGCCTTGCTTTGAAGAGAGTGATGCTTAATAAAAATGGCGAGTAAATATAGGTTAAGGAAAATATTTTTAAGTTTTTTATAAAAAAGCCAAAAAAACTATTGACCGGAAAATTCAATTACCTATAATGCTCGCCATTCCTTGCGGGAGTGGTGGAATTGGTAGACACGCTGGATTTAGGTTCCAGTGCTTCACGGCGTGAGAGTTCGAGTCTCTCCTTCCGCACCAAATTTAAAAAAAGCTGACTTTATGTCAGCTTTTTTTTTGTCTTTTTTTCCTTTCGATTTTAAAATGGGCTGCAAGCCATTTTTTCGTTATTAAGTCTATTCAGCGCACATTTATCACACTGAAGCGTATTTTCTTGTTCCTGTTATCACCAAAGTTCGTTAACTTGGTTAGAATGATTTTTTCTATGATGTTTAATCGGGTTCGGTAATGCGAAGACTACATTCTTTTGTTATATGGATTGTGCTAGGGAACGTGGCTTTCACTGTCCAAGCCGCTAACATGGCGCTTGATCTTATGGATAGTCATGACTTTTATCAGTCGACACCAAGACAAGGTCCTTTGGCTGAGCAGTTCACTACGATAGTTAATTCTCCTCCTAATCCAATACGGGTGTCTCAAAAGCGTGCAGTGCGTATTGCGTTGTTGTTATTTGGTGATATGAATTCCCTCGAAAATAGATCAATCTTAGCCACATTCAGAAAGCGAATGCGCGAACTAAATATTGATTATCGCTTAGATACTTATATGGATGGTTTTGAGTCTAATGGCGATTTAACATCTTATTTTAAGATGGCTGATGCCCAGCCAGATTACATTATTATGACTAAATTGGGCTCGGTTCAACGTCGGTTTTTGGAGCGTTTCTTACGCGCAGGTAAGCCAAAAATTATTTTGTACGACTTTGCCTCGCCGTTAACCCATTGGATGAATCATCCGCCATTAATGTACGTTGGTTTTGATCAAAAAAAGGCAACTACAATGCTTGCTAGTTACCTTGAACGTCAGTTACCCGCAGAGACAAAAATTTCGGCATTGGTTTTGCCGACAGGCTATCTTGGCCATATGCGTTGTGATTTATTCCTTGATGAGATGGCGAAGTATAACCGCCACATCAGTCGTATTAGAGCCGTATCGGATGATAAGCACAGTGCATTTGAAGCAGCTCAAATTTTATTAAAAGAGAATCCAGCAGACTTTATTTTTAGCTGCTCGCAGAATATTTCTGAAGGCGTGGTTGCAGCATTACAAGCCGAAGGTTTTGATACGCAGATTCAGACTAATGCATGGGGACTATCTTTGAGTGGTATTGCGGATTTAGAGAGCCGAAAAATAAAGGCGAGTGTGCTTTTTATGAAGGATGATCTTTCTATTGCGATAGCGGAAGCTATCAAATTAGATCTTGAAGGAAAGAATATGCCCACCCTTTATGTTGCTAACTCTATGCTTGTGCCCGCAGAGTTAGATTCAGAAAGTCTACGCTTGATGGTACAGCAAGCTCATCATTATTCGGTGGAACTATGGCAGGAGTAACGATTAGTTTACAGCATCGGTTACGCTCCAAGGTGCTTATATTAGTTTGTGTGGTTTTTTTAGCTGTGACTTTTATGTCTTTATATTTTATTGAGGCGTTAAATCAAACAGCCGCTGAAAAAAACTTAGCACTAAAGCACCGCGTTGTTGAGCAAGCTTTTAATGGCTATTTGGCTCGTGCTGAAGATGAAATGAAATTTATTGGTCAGGATCTTTCGTTGAGTAATTATACGGTTGGACGTGAATTGGATTTGTTGTTCAGCCACCACGAAGTGTTGTTTTTTGGCGGGTTGGATTTTTTCTATATTGAATGGGTAAATGGCAAGCATTCGATGGATCCTAGAGCGCGCCTGTTTACCAAAGTAGATTTACAATCTGTATTGGGAGAAGGGCTTATTAATCGATGGACGTCTATAGTGACAACAGATGATTCCATTTTGCTGATGTTTAAAAAGAAACTGCTTTCGTCAGGCCAAGAAAATATTGGTTTTTTATATGGCTTCATTTCATTAAACGACAACTTAACCTTGGCTAATGAGTTACTTGAAAGTGCCCAAGTCAGTGCTGTGCAGGTTTATGATAGTGCACATAATCGTGTCTTGCTTGAAGAACATAAAGTCGGTGTGGATTTGTCTGGAGCAACATTACATTCTCGCTTGCCCTTGGTATCACCTATTCAGGCAGATTTGCAATTAGATATTATTCAAAAGCGCATTTTTTCTTCTACGATCTTAACCAATGCGTTGCCTTTGATTGCTGGGATTGGGGTTGTTTTATTCTGCTTTTGTTTGCTGCTATTTCGCCAAGTTAAAACATTAATTTTTCAACCTCTTGAGTCAATTGTTTATCGTCACGAGGAAGGCCTACTGCCATACAGTGAACTACAGCCGATACAGTTACAAAGCAATCAATATAAAGCCTTTATTGAGTCCAAAGAGAATAGGTTTAAGCTTCTCGCAGAATCGATACACAGTGCCATTATTTTCTGCACCGAAGTGGCTGAAGTTGAGTTAATCAATTCAGAAGCAAAGCTACTTTTTCCTGACGCTGAAAAAGCTCGAACGCTTTTTGATTTTATGCCTATTTCTTGTCATCAATCGATTCAAGAAGCGTTAAAAGGCGAAGTAGGTGTTGCCTTTGAGTTAACTGACAGTACTTTAGGTCGAATATATCAATGGCAAGTTCATTCGTTTAAAAACGAGAGCAATTACCGCGGCTTATTATTAGTAGGGCGAAATGTTACCCAAGAAATCAGTTTAATGTGGCAACTGGAGCAGCTGCAGCCATTGTCGTCTGCACAGCAAAAGAAAGTAGATACTGACGCTATATTGAGTGAGTTGACGTATCTTTCTTCACTGCCTGGATATATTGATAGTAAACATCTTCAGGGCTGGCTTGCGTTATTAATATCCGTATTAGATGACATTAGTAGCCTAGACAGTAAGGTATCTTATTTGCCCATAGGAGAGGTCTTTTGTCAGGAAAGTGCTCGGGTTATGGCTGCAATGGGGGTAGAGGCGAATAGGGCGCTATTGGACTGTTCTGTCGAAGTAGGTGCAAGAAACATTGCAGTGGATGCAAATTTCAGAGGGCTGATTCGCGCTTTGCTCATGATGGTGATGTCGAATGATATGGCTGAACGTCGATTGACTGTTCGCTTCGATGGCGAAGAACTTGAAATGATTGCGATGAATGATATGGCATTCAGACCTCTTTTTTACTGGATGATTAAGATGTTGCTAGCACCTCTTGGAGGGCAGCAAAAGACCTTACAAAATAATGCCTTGCAGATTAATTTGATCATGGAAGAGTTGGAGTATCAGTCTATACTCAAGCAGTTAACACCTAATCAGGTTGTGGCTTGGGTCGCAAATGATTACCCCAATCCCAATATTATCAAAGCTGCTTTAGTTAGACTTGGGTTGCAGGTGGAAGAATATGTCTCAACAGATAGCTTTTTTACTCAATCCAGTGCTGTGGTGAAATTTGATGCAGTACTGATTGGCTGTGATAAAGACGTTGAAGCACAGGCAGATATGACCCGAGCCCTTAAACTTAAATATAATCGTGATGAGCTTCCTATCGTTTGGCTTAATAGCACCTTGCTGATGGAGGTGGATCCAGATGTTTTTACCTTGCAAGGATGTTCTTTCGACTACAATTTACATCAAGTGTTAGCCAAAGCCTGTGAGTTGGAGGGAGTTATCCCCACTCATTCGCATGAGCAAGCTTTATCTTGGGTGATGATTGGTGGCAGTCGAATCACAAAAGCAATTTGGTATGTCGAATTAGAAAAGTATGAGGTGGCGACACAATGGTTGGTAGATTTATCTAATTATCACGTAGTGCTGTCATATCACCCTGATGCAGTTGTTGTATTACTTGAACCCCAACCTAGAGCTCTTTTGCGATCAATTCAGGCTGCTTTTCCGAAAGTTCGATTTTTTTCGGTGCAAAAGTGGCCTGAAATGCCGGATAATGTGTCATTTTTTAGTATGGCATTGCCTTACTCTGGTGATCAAATACGATTATTTACACAAAATGTTATACAACAGAATACAAACCTGAGGAGCAATGAATGAGTGTAATTGGATTAATTGGAGCCATGGACGAAGAAGTCGCTGTTATCAAAGCGTGGATGACAGATGTCCGTGAGCAGACTATTGCGGGTTGTGATTTTTTTGTTGGCCACTTTGAAGGTAAAGACGTTGTATTGCTGAAATCTGGTATCGGTAAAGTAAATGCTGCGGTTTCTACTACTTTGCTACTATCACAGTTTAAGCCTGAATATGTAATTAACATTGGCTCTGCTGGTGGTTTTGATCCTGATTTACAGGTTGGTGATGTAGTGATATCAGATCAAGTGGTACATCACGACGTAGACGTGACGGCTTTTGGTTATGTCATGGGGCAAGTACCAAATATGCCAGCGACCTATGCGGCGGATGAAGCCTTAGTTAATCAGGCAAAAGCTGCGCTGCAAAAAGTCACTCAAGTACAAGCAAAAGTGGGATTGATCGGAACGGGTGACAGTTTCATGAATGATCCTGTTCGAGTGGAAGCAGTACGAGCGACTTTCCCTGAGCTAGTTGCTGTTGAGATGGAGGCCGCTGCTGTTGCTCAAGTATGTTTTAAATTTGGAACGCCATTTGTTGTGGTACGTTCTTTGTCGGATATTGCAGGTAAAGAATCTCCTCAAAGCTTTGAGGAATACCTTAAAGTGGCTGCCGAGAACTCCTCTCTAATGATCCAACAAATGCTGAAAGGCAACTAAAGTATGCCATGGAACAAGGGTTATATTACTGCGTTTTGCTTAGTAACTTCCTGGCCCTTGTTCGCTCTTTCTGCAGAAGAAACGAGAGATGATGTCAACACTCAAGCAAAAGTTAGCCAACAAGCAGAGAGTGATGATGTTCCTTGGTGGTTGAGTTCCCATGAAACAGTTTCAAAGACAATTGGTAATTGGTCGACGAATATAGATTCCTTTTTATCTGGTGAACAAAGTAGAGAACCTTCAGATAGTTACTTAGAAGTACGATTTGGTTCTGTACTGAGTGGCAGTGATCGCTCAGGTTTTTTTGATTTCCGTACACGGCTTAAATTGCCGAATACTCAAGATCGACTGCGTTTAGTTGTCGAGTCCGAGCCTGACTCTTTAGCTCCTGAGAGCTTGAGAGGTGAATCGTCTCAGCAAAAAGGCGTTGTGAATTCTGCTTTGAAATCTAACGTTTCGGCCGCTGTACGTTATATAAAAGACGATATAGGGCTAGATGTTGATGCAGGTATAAGAGTTGATTTTCCACTTGACCCCTTTCTGCGCTTGCGCCTTAAGCAGGGTGAAGTTACTGATCAATGGAGCTGGTGGCAGAATCAAGAGGCCTTTGCTTATTACTCCAAAGGTATTGGTGCTCGTTATGGCGTTGGTTTAGGCTACGCGGTGAGCCCTACACTAAACTTTGGTTCAGATTTTGGCGTAACTTGGCTTGATAAAGAGGGGCTGTTTTATGTTCGTGAAAATTTCTCGATTCAGCATCGATTGGATGATAAAAACCGTTTAGGGTACCAGTTGAGCTTTCTGCAGTCGGGAGATAATTCTATTGGGTCTGACAGTTTTTTATACAATGTCCAATATGAACGCCTGCTTTATAAAGATTGGCTAATTGGTCAAATAATACCGCAATTCACCCATGAAGCGGATGATGGCTATGACGGTACGTTTTCCCTCACCTTGTCTTTAGCTATTTTGCTCGGACCTGAGTACCTACGTTAAGAGATTACATTAATTAAGAGTTTGCGTTAATCAGCCCTTCTATTTCTTTGTTTTTGCGCAAGCGATTAGATTTGTATACGGGGAACTCGTATAATGCCGCGCTCTATAAGTATCTATCGCCTCCAAGAGAATCAGCCATGAGACCGGATCAAATCCAACCAGAAATGTATGAAAAGCAGCTGCAAGATAAGCAAGCTGAATTAGCCAAATTAATGGCGACTTTGTCATTGCCTGAGATGGAAGTATTTGCGAGTCAGCCGACTCATTACCGCATGCGAGCTGAATTCCGGATTTGGCATGATGGTGATGATTTATATTATGCGATGTTTGATTCTGCAGACCCTAGAACGCCGATTCGTACTGATCAATTTCTGGCTGCGTCGAGCCTTATTAATGAGCTGATGCCAAAACTGCTTGATGCTGTTCGCGATATCCCAGTTTTACGTTACAAGCTCTTTCAAGTGGACTTTTTAACGACAACTACAGGTGAAGCCTTGATCAGTTTGCTTTACCATAAACCGATTGATGCTGAATGGAATGCCGCTGTTCAGCAGCTAAATGACGCCTTTCCTGCGTGCCATTTTATTGGTCGTAGCCGTAAGAAAAAGCAAATTATCACTCGCGACTTTGTAATGGAGACGCTAACGGTAAATGGTCAAAAATTCCATTATCAACAAGTTGAAAATAGCTTCACTCAGCCTAATGCTGGCATCAGTGAAAAAATGTTGGAATGGGCGTTGGATGTTACTAAAGAAGCATCCGGTGATTTGCTGGAAATGTATTGTGGTAATGGCAACTTTTCTATTCCTCTAGCTCGTCGTTTTGATCGAGTGGTTGCGACAGAAATTTCAAAAGTGTCAGTTAATTCTGCGCAGCTGAATATTGCTATCAATGGCATGCACAATGTTCAAGTGGTTAAAATGGCCAGTGAAGATGTGTCTGCGGCCTTGAATGGCGACGTAGAGTTGCCTAAGAGCTTGGTTCAGGCTGGCGTTAGCGAATTGACTCCTTCTGTTGTGTTAGTGGATCCACCACGAGCAGGTCTAGATGATGCGACGGTTGAATTGATTCGTAAGATAGATTCTATTCTTTATATTTCTTGCAACCCTGAAACGCTGAAAGCGAATTTAGAAGCCTTGTCGAGCACCCATGAAGTGGTCCGATATGCCATGTTTGATCAGTTCCCTTATACTCATCATGTCGAAACAGGTGTGTATTTGCAGAGAAAAACTCAAGTAGAATAAAGCAAATTTGCGATCTAGGTAATCAGGCGAGGCTGCTATGAGCATTGTTCTTCTCATAATGAAAGACATTCCTGTAGCAGCGGTAGGTTACGCATTATTCTGTGTTAATATAATCAAACTTTTTCCCCCACCACCAAAGAGAAGTCGAACGAGCCATGAGTAATAACTCACTAGACAAAGACAAAATTAAAATCTTGTTATTAGAAGGCGTTCATCAATCTGCATTGGATGCATTGCATGACGCAGGCTATACCAACATTGAATACCACAAAACTGCACTAGCAGAAGATGAGTTGATCGAGAAAATCTCGGAAGCGCATTTCATTGGTATTCGATCTCGTACTCAGTTAACAGCGAATGTTTTAGAACATGCTAACAAACTGGTTGCCATTGGTTGTTTCTGCATTGGTACGAACCAAGTAGATCTGGATGCAGCAAGTGAGAAAGGTATTGTTGTCTTCAACGCGCCATACTCCAATACTCGTAGTGTTGCAGAGCTAGTTCTTGGTCAGTTAATTCTATTACTTCGAGGTATTCCTGCGAAAAACGCAGCATGTCATCGTGGCGGTTGGATTAAATCTGCAGCGGGTTCTTTCGAAACTCGTGGTAAGCGTTTGGGTATTATTGGTTACGGCAGTATCGGTACTCAATTGAGCGTTTTGGCAGAATCTTTAGGCATGGAAGTATGCTTTTACGATATCGTCACTAAATTGCCATTAGGTAATGCGCGTCAGATTAAGAGCTTGAAAGAATTGCTGTCTACTAGCGATATTATCAGCTTGCATGTACCAGAAACGAATTCGACTAAGATGATGATCGGCGCGAAAGAAGTGTCTCAAATGAAGAAGGGTTCTATCTTCATTAATGCTTCACGCGGTACGGTTGCCGATCTAGACGCTGTGGCTGAAGCTATTAAGTCAGGAGATTTAGGTGGCGCAGCTGTCGACGTATTCCCTGTTGAGCCTAAAGGCAACGATGAAGAATTCGTATCACCACTACGTGGTTTAGACAATGTGATCCTAACGCCTCATATCGGCGGTAGCACAATGGAAGCGCAAGAAAACATCGGTATTGAAGTGGCTGAGAAGCTTATTAAATACTCTGATGTTGGTACCACTACAGCAGCTGTTAACTTCCCAGAAGTGGCATTGCCATCTCAGGCCGATAACCACCGTATTCTTCATATTCATGAAAACCGTCCTGGTGTGCTTTCTAAGATCAACGCGATCTTCTCTGAAAACAACATCAACATTACGGGTCAATACCTTCGTACAACGGAGAAGCTTGGCTATATGGTAATGGACGTGGATGCAGAAGAGGGCGAATTAGCGCTTGAGAAAGTAAAAGAAGTGGAAGGAACGGTTAAAGCACGCGTTTTGTTCTAAGTTTTTTCCTTTCTACTCTTGATGTTAAAAAATCCAGCTACGGCTGGATTTTTTGTATCTGTCGTTCTTTCTTAAAAATAAAAAGCTTAAAGACAAAAGGCCTATCTTGGAGTTAGTTGATTCCCAATGTGGTCGTAATGTCTTGAATTTTCTGTTTGATGTTATTGGTCACTCCAGCCATAAACGCTTCAGACTCGTTGGCTTGCTCTCTTACTTTGACGACGGCGCTATTTAGCTTATTCATGCCGAGTTTTTGCTCTGCAGCATAGCCGGTTGCCTTTTTCGCTAAATGGCTAGATTGCTTAGATTTCTCAAGAATATCTTGTGCCGATTGACCGAGAGCATGGGTCAAATCTATTTGTTCAATTGAAGCTGTTTCAATTAAATCTATATTCTGGGTGAGTTTATTGCTTGCTGATGTCAGCTGTGAAAAGATCTTCGTGATCTCTTCTAGGGATTGTTGGGTTCTGGTAGATAAGGTTCTCACTTCAGAGGCGACCACAGCAAAGCCTCGGCCATGTTCACCTGCTCGTGCTGCTTCTATGGCAGCATTGAGTGCAAGTAAGTTAGTTTGCTCTGAGATGTCTCTGATGCCGCCAACAATAGAGGAGGCGCTAGAAACGGATGAGCTTAAGCTGGTTAATGCCTTTTTACTGCTATTAAGTCGCTCAACCGTAGTTTGGTTAGCAAGTGCCAGTGATGCAGCCTGGTTTACACTGTGTGACATGGCGGTATTGGTTTCTGTAGCATAATTTGCTACTTCTTGAGCGCGCACTTCAGCTTTACTCGCTAGCGTTTCGACTTGGTTCGACATGTTTAGTGTATCATCTAATTCGTGTCTAGAGGCCGTGCTTAATTCGTGCACTTGCCCAAAGGCACTCAGCATCTCATTAAGTGAGATTGAGATATTGTTTAACTCGGTATCTCGTTGTTGTCGTTGTACGGCAATTTGTTCTAAGTAGCGGTTTAAGTAATGGGCTACGTCTGACAGTTCGTTTTTATTCTTGCCGACTTTTAGGGTGTTGATGTTTTGGTGCTCGACTAAATCTTTTACCGCTGTGTATAAATCTCGAGCGCTTTTTACAACGACCTTGTTTTGGAAAATATGCACTGAGATAGTGGTTAAAATCATCAAAATGACGAAGACAGAAAATGCGACTAAGGTTTGTTCTTGAGTGGCTTGAGCGCTTTTTTGAATGTCTTCAGTACCAGCCTTTAAAATCTCTTCAAGCTGATTAATGAGCGAGCGAATCTTGTTTTGGGCGGTAACCGCTTGTTGGATATTAATTAGGCTAGAATCAACGTCTTTTAAATAGCGACTTGACCAAGTGTGCAGCTCACTTTTGGTTTCTTCAAGAGGATCGACTGCTTCCGTTGAGCCCTCTGAATCGCTTGCCCATCCCATTAATGACGATAAATCGTCAGCAGACTCTGTGTCTTTTTTTTCGTCTAATTCTAGTATGGGAAGTTTACCGAAATCAGCGATATGGGATTTAAAGACTTCAATGGATTGAACTAAGCGCTGCTTATTCTCAGGCGTGCTTTTTGCGAGATAGTTGTCTTTTGCATTACTCACATGAGCAAGGTCTGCGTATAACAAAGCTTGGCTTGCTAAGTAAATAGCTGCGGACTGCAGATCATGGTGTGATTGAAATAGCGCAACTTTATCAGCCAGAGTATCTAGCGATAGTAAGGTTTGTCTTTCATTGTTCTCAATCAATGCATAAGGGTTTCCGGATAGTTTACCGGCTGCTCTCACATCAGATTGAAGGCTTTTTTCTATTTCAATTAATTGTCCATTTATTGGATCTTTAATGGTATTGGGAAGTGAGTTAAGTGCGGGACGAATTTTTTTCTCAATAAACTCTTGTGCTGTTTGCAGTGCAGACGCCTCCCCCGATGATAAATAGCCTTCAATTTGTTGCTTTAAGTCGATAGAGGAATATTCCCAAACTTGAGTGTAGGTGTCACTTTGCTCAAAAGCGCTGCGAAATTTCATTAAACTCCAAAGAAGTAGCGCGACCAACATGGCTGCAATAATGAAATAACTCACGGTGGTTGTGCGTGTAACATGGGATATTTTCAATTCAGACCCTACTTTAATTTACATAAATCGATGAATACGACTACCTTAATATGAGTATGTGACAAAAATATGACTGGTATTATGTGAGGTATATGAAACAGGAGGGTTATAGAAAGTCTTAAACTGTCTAAAAGCGCCTTATTTTTGACTGTTTACGTCTTGGTTAGGGTTAATCCTGTCTAATTGGAAAAAAAACCTTCCATGGTCACTTTTTCGTCATTATTTTGTATTAGATTAAAACGGATATTAAACGAACGTTTAATAAAAGTGTGTTTTGGATGTTAAGCCGCTTTTCTCATGAAATAGCAATTAATCATATAAAATAAAAGGAGCTCAAGAATGACCCTTTCCCGTCGCCAATTCGTGAAAGGCGCCTCTATCGCAGGTGCTGTTGCCGCTACCCCGTTTTCTATCAATAAAGCCATTGCTGCTAATAAAGAGCTGCGTATTTATGCGTGGGCTGGTTACATTACGGATGAAATGCTAGCGGATTTCAAAGCAAAAACCGGTATCAATGCTACTTTTACGCCATACGGTACTAATGATGAGTTGATGAACTCTCTGCGTGCTACGGACGGAACTGGCTTCGATATTATTATGCCGACTGTTGACCGCGTTCCAGGCTATGTCGACTATGAGCTTGTGCAACCTCTTGATGTTAAAAGAATTAAATGGAGTGGTTGTTTAGAAAGCGCATTGTCAGGATCGGATGTTGGTGGAATTGTAAAAGGTAAGCGTTATTTTGCACCATCGGATTGGGGTACGGAAGCGATTGCTTACAATAAGAATGATGCAAAAGTCAGCAAAGAGCTAAGCTACGGTGATCTTTGGTTACCAGAAAACTCTGGTGGCGTAACGGTTCGAGGACACTCAGCTCTTGTTGGTATTGGTTTGTGGTTAGAAAAAGCGGGTAAGCTGCCTTTTCCATTGCTAGATTCGTATAAAAACGAAAAAGCCATGCGCGCTAACTTCGATGTTATTTTGAAAACAGCGGTTGAACATAAAGGCGCGATTGCTCAGTTCTGGTCTACAGAAAACGAAGCGCAAGGCGCATTCCGTACCAATGGCGCGACTATCGGCCAAACTTGGGATAGCACAGCATTTAAACTGCAATCGGAAGGCGAGCCTATTGCATACGGCGCACCAAAAGAAGGTGCATTGGCTTGGATGGAAGGTTTTGTGATTCCTAAGAATGCCAACAATGTGGATTCAGTCTATGAATTCATCAACTGGTACTACACGCCAGAAGCGGGCGCTATGTTCGTCAAAGCGACAGGATACAACTCCACCGCGAAAGGTGCGGATGCTCTATTGCCAGCAGAAACTAAGCAGTTTTTCCAAGACTCTTACAGCAAACAAGATCTTGCCAACCTTTGGTGGTGGCCAATCCAAGAGCCATGGTACGTCGCATTACGTAACGAATACCAAGACCGTTACTTGTCTGCATAAACCTCGAAGGCCCCTTGTGATTTTCACGAGGGGCTTTTTTGTATCGAGACGATTGTGTCAAGAAAATCAATCAGCGAGAGAAATATGGATAGCAGTGTTCATCTAGATAATACCGTCATGCAATTTGGTGATTTTACCGCCATACAACAAACCGACTTAACGATAAAATCCGGCGAATTTTTTAGTTTTTTAGGGCCTTCTGGTTGTGGTAAAACTACGATTCTCAACATGATAAGTGGCTTTATAGATCCAACGCAGGGTGACATTAAAATTGGCGGTAAGAGCATGCGTGGCGTGCCAGCAAATAAACGTCCCACCTCGATGATTTTTCAAAACCTCGCACTTTTTCCTCTCATGACGGTCGCTGAAAACATTGAATTCGGCTTAGAGGTTCGCGGTGTTTCGAAAAGTGAGCGCAAAAAAGCATCAGATCGATTGCTAGAGCTGGTGGCTTTGGAAGGTAGCGGCACTAAAAGAGTATCTGAGTTATCTGGTGGGCAAAAGCAGCGCATTGCCATCGCTCGAGCCTTAGCTGTTGAGCCACAGGTCTTGTTATTAGACGAGCCGTTGTCCGCATTGGATTTAAAACTGCGCCAACATATGCGTACGGAATTAAAAGCGATTCAACGTAAAACGGGCATTACCTTTATCTACATTACGCATGATCAAGGCGAGGCGCTCACTATGTCTGACCGAGTGGCAGTAATGTCGGCAGGACGAATTCAACAAGTAGCCGATCCTATTACCTTATACCGAGATCCTCATACCGCGTTTGTTGCCTCATTTGTTGGTGAAAACAATGGGGTTTCAGGTAAGGTGATCGAAGCTAATTCAGATTTTGTCGTTTTAGATTGTGGGCCACTTGGCAAGCTGGCAGGACGTTCGCAAGGTAATGTAGCTGTTGGGACTGATGCCACACTTTTTATACGTCCTGAGAACTTTAGGTTACAAGCAGAGGAAGGAATGCATACCCTGCGAGCTACTATTGATGAGGTGAATTTTGAGGGCGCGTATTTGACTCTTAATGCCAATACGCCTGCTAACTTACCTTTGTCTATTCAGCTTGGTACACATCAGTTTTCTGAGTCGTTGAAAAAAGGCGCGCCGGTTAGTCTTTCTTATAATGAACAGGATGCCATTGTTATTGCCGGAGGCGGCCATGTTTAGTCAGCTAAAATCGCGATTTGGTAGCAGCTTGGCGGTTGGCATTATAGGCATGATCGCTATTTGGCTGATTGGCTTGGTGATTTTGCCACAGATATTAATGGTGGATTACTCATTTCGTCCGAATCTATTGCCTGCCGATATTGGTGGGCCAAACGATACGTATTCCTTAATGAATTATGAGACCTTGTTCAGTAATAAAATACATTTGGCTATTTTCTTCAAAACCATTTGGTCGAGTGTATTGGTTACGTCACTGACGCTAGTGGTAAGTTATCCGATTGCTTTTTATCTTGCCAAAGTCGCCACACCCCAAAAAGCCGCGTTATGTTTGTTGTTACTGATTATTCCTTTCTGGATCAATGAAATTTTACGGACGTTTTCTTGGTACATCATCCTAGCCTATAAAGGGCCGCTGAATGCTTTGCTATTAGGGCTAGGAATCATTGATCGTCCCATTCGATTTTTATCGGGTGATGGTGGTGTGCTGATCGGTATGGTTTACGCCTACATCTTATTTATGATTTTTCCTATTTATAACGCCATTGAAAGTTTGGATACCAACCAGATTAAAGCGGCTCGTAATTTGGGTGCAGGTTGGATTCGGACACATTGGCGTGTGGTTATTCCCCATGCCAAACCAGGTATTGCAACAGGTTGCATTATGACCTTCATGTTAGCGGCGGGCAGTTATGCTGTACCTGCGTTGTTAGGTTCTCCAGGTAGTCGTTGGTTTACTCAAATTATCTACAATTGGTTTTTTGAGGGCGGCGATTGGAACCAAGGTGCGGCATATGCATTTTTATTGCTGATTATCTGTATTGGTTTTATCGCCTTGGTGATGCGCGTCTTTAAAGTAGGTTTGGGGGACATTGCAAAATGAAATCTGAAACTATTATGCGATTTGCCGTGCGCTTTTATATCGGTGTATTTTTTGTCTATTTATTCACACCGCTTATTATTATGGGGTTGGCGACTTTTAATGACAGTCGTTTTCCTACTGTTTCTCCGTGGAAAGGCGCAACGCTTAAATGGTTTGAGGCGCTTGCTCAAGATGGTGCGATGTGGACAGCTTTATGGACAAGTGTCTTGGTTGCGGCTGGTGTATTGGTGATTGCTGTGCCAATTGGCATTTGCTGCGCTTTGTTTTTATCCACGGTGCAAGGTAAAGGGAAAACCTTCATTTATACCTTGATGATGTCACCGCTGTTAACCCCTGGTGTCATCGTGGGTATTTCAACGCTTATCTTTTGGAAAGGCTTGTCTGTGAGTGGCGGCGTGTTTTTAACTGTTGTTGCACAAACCACCTTTATTGCCGCTTATGTCATGCTGATGGTATTGGCTCGTTTGCAGCGATTTGATCGTACGCTTGAAAATGCTGCGTTAAGTTTGGGTGCGACACAATGGCAAGCATTTCGTCGGATTTTGTTGCCTTACTTAAAGCCAGCGATTATCTCCGCGGCAGCAATTGCGTTTTTGCAATCGTTTGAAAACTACAACACGACCTTGTTTGTTAAAGGTTACGACACAACGCTAACTGTCTATATAGCATCTAAAGTGAGAACGGGCTTAACACCAGCAGTAAATGCGCTTGGTTTGGTGATGATTTCTATCACCATCTTGTTGGCAATTGTTTATGAGGTAAAACGTCGTCGAGAACTTTCTACTAATTCATAATGAAACTGAGAGAGATATTTGAAATCTAAAGGTCATTATTTGTACAAATAATGACCTTTTTTGTGTCTTTTGATCACTGTGTAGCCAGTTTCTGAAGATGGAGCAAATAAATATAACAAAATGATAAAAAACTC